>NZ_JBFANV010000148.1:0-17837 GCF_040674955.1 Nonomuraea sp. NPDC049695
GCCTGAGCAGACGGCGGGGCTGCTGGCCGGCATGCGCGCCAGCGCCTACCAGGCGGCCATCTGACCCACACCGCACGGGTGGGGTGCCTGGGGGAGCGGTACTCCAAAGCCGGCCCGGCGTGCCTGCCCCTGCGGTCGAGGACCAGCGGCGCGTCATCATGGCGGTCATCGTCGACAAATCCGTCGACATGGCCGTTGCCGGCCACCTATGGTGCAGGCCATGACAGAAGGCCCCACGTCGGTTCAGTGCGACTGCGGTGCGATTGCCGGCCCGCTGGGCCTGTGCGTGGACTACTACCACGGAATCCTGGCTGAGGAGCAGGCAGATCCTCAGATGTACAGGTGGCATGCGCCTGTGGTCTGCGCGTATCTCCTGCAGCATCCTTCCAGAGCCCATGAGAAGTACCTTGACGGCCAGTTCCGCCAGTTGCAGCTCTTCGTGGACAGGGGCCTTGACGCGCTGCTTCGCGTGGCGGCTCATCAGGTGGCGCGGAACAAGCACGGGGCGCGGTCGAGCTACGACATGGCGCCACTCGCGGAGTACGCGCCGCTTCCACCGGGCGGACCTCCCGGGCACTTCCGCGCCACGTTCTGCGGGTTGCCGATCAGGGACGGCAGCTTCGTGTCTGATGGGCATCCGGCATACGGGCGCCGTATCGAGATCATCGCCCAAGCGACAGTGGAGTCCTGGCGATCCGTCCAGAGCTGATGGACGACACGCCCCCGGACCGGATGCCTACGCCGGGTAAATGAGTAGGGGCTACTCAGGCCGGTCACGTCGCGAAGGCGACACGATTCGTGGCGAACATCGTTGGTTCAGGCGCGACTGCCGCCGTTCCCCGTCCTGGAGATGCCATGTTCAGGGTGCTCAGCCGATTCGTGCTCGGAACGCTCCTGGCGCTGTCGATCATCTCGACACCCGCCTCGTACGCCGCCGGTTCCCCGATAGCCATGATCAACCGATCGACGGGGAAGTGCGCCGACCTCCCGAACCTGGGTGCGAACCCGGCAGGTACGCCCGTGACCCAGTTCTCGTGCAACAGTTCCGACGGCGACAACCAGCTCTGGATCCCGCGGCCGACCCGGGTCGTCAACGGCGTGCAACTCTACGAGTTCCTCAACGTGAAAAGCTCGCTCTGCCTCGACCTGCCCGGGTTCGGCTACACCCCGTCCGCGACCCGGCTGAGCATCTATTACTGCGCGTCCACACCGGCCGACGACAATCAGGAGTGGTACCTGCGTGACGTCGTGGAGCCGCACGTCGACCAGCTGGTCATCAACTACAAGAACGGACTCTGCCTGGACGTGGCCGGGTGGGCGAGCACAGGTTCCGATCGGGCCGACAACCTTCCGCTCACCGTCTTCACCTGTTACGACCCGTCCTGGGCGAACGACGGGTACGACGATCATCGCTGGCTGCTGATGGCCTGACCGGGCAGACCTGGATGCACCAGGAGCCCTTCGAAGCATGGCTGCGCGTCAGCGCCACCTCATCGGCACCGCTCCGTCGGGGATCACGCTTCATCGGTACTCATTGCGGAACGCCGCCCTGGCGGAGCCGGTGAAGGCCAGGGGCCAGCAGGTGCCGTGCCGCCACCACACTAGCGGCGGGCCGACCCAGGGGATCCGCAGGACGGCGGGGCTGCTGGCCGGCATGCGCGCCAGCGCCTACCAGGCGGCCATCTGACGCACTGCGCGGCGGTGCCGGCCTGGAAGCCGATGCCGGCGAGCATGGCCGGTTCCGGCCTCGCCGTAGAATGCCCCGGTGATCGACGGCGATGGTTGCACGTACGAGATGATCTTCTCTGATGCCGAAGAGGCGATCGACGAATTCTTGACCAAGCTCGGCGGGCAGCCTGTCTGGCTCGAGAAACCGCAATGGCCGCTCTGCTACCGGCACGAGCGTCCGACGGTGGGGCCGACGTTCATGGCGGTCTGTTTGAGGCCACCGACGACTCCGGCATATCCGGCCGGGGCGTCACCGATGACGGTGCCGGTCGCCGTGACCATCACGGCGGTGAAGCCGGCGCCCAGCAGCGCGAAGCACACGCCGCTCACCGCCCAGGCGTCGGTCGAAGCCAGGCGGGACATGGCGAGGATGGCGAGGGTGATGAGAACCCCGCCGACGACGGCAGTGCGGCGCGGCCCGTAGCGGCGCAGTACGATGCCGGTCACCGGCGCGCCGACGCAGTGTCTACGGAATGAGCGCCGTCCCGTTGCGGCAATGATCAGTCCCCGGACGGCTCCGCGCCGAGGAACCGCAGGTCCAGCATCTCCCGCGTGAACGGAACGCCGATGATCCTGCTTGCCAGGGCGAACGCACGGGGGATCGGAAATTCGATCCCCGGGCCGTCGGAGGGGTGATCAGGGTTCAGCCCAACGTCACGCATCGCGTCAGTGAAGCGGTCGAGATCGCTGCCCGACCGGTGCTGCGGGGCCATCGGATCGAAGCAGACGATCGTCTCGCCGTCGATCTCATGGACGAAGGTGTCCGCGGCGTAGTCATGGCGGCAGACCGACACGACCTCGGCTCCCCGCGAGACGCATGTTCTCACGTCGTCGTCGGCCGCGAGCTGCCATCCTCCCGGTTCGATGACCAGCGTCCAGCCCTGGACCTCCGCGGCGCCGATGTAACCGGCCGCGTCCTCCGAATTCTCCGCCGAGCGCTCGTCCATCTCCTCGAACGTCACCTCCTCCATCGTGCTCTCGTCCACGCCGAATCGCCGTAACGTCTCCTCCGGCGAGATGTGCCGGACGAAGGACACGCAGTAGATGTCGCCCAGAGGTTCCGTGTCCTCGAGCCAGCTGAAATCCTCGCCGGTGTGTGTCATCGTCGCTCCCTTGATCAGTTGCGCGTCATCATGGCAGCCGCCGGCGACAGATCCGGCAGAGCGCTGAACCCGGAAACCGCAGGCCACGTTTTTTCGAGGAAACGCACCATGCGAGAACGGGCCGGCCGAGAGCATGTACTACGGTTTGTAGAAGATCCGCCGTAGACGCCTATGGTCCAGCGCGGTCGGCGCTGTACCGCTGGCCGGGCCCGGCAGGCGACACGACGTCATGGTCGCTCGCCGGGCCCACGGCTGGGAGCCATGCCCACGCAGAGGACGTACCCAAGAGCTGCATGATCGGGCCGTGGAGATGGTGTTCGAGTTATGCGGCGTGCGTGTCGGTGCCGCGCAGGATGTACAGGTCATCGCCGAACACAGCCGAGATCTGGAGTTGCCCCCCCAGGGCCTGCACGTAGCGGCCGATGGCCTCCACGGTGGACACCTCGCCGCGTTCGATCTGGGAGACCCGGCTCTTGGTCACTCCCATCAGGTCAGCGACCTCAGTTTGTGACAGGCCCAGGCTCTTGCGCCGTTCGGCCAGCCGGTAGCCGTCGATGTAGGCCTGATTACGCCGCCGGGCCTCAGCCACGGTCTCCTCGCCACCGGAGGTGGCCACGATGTCGGCGCGAACGTCGCTCCACTTGGGAAAATTCGTCATCGATCCTTCTCCTCCGCCTCGCGTTCGGCCAGGTACTTCTCAAACAGTTCTTCGGCGCGAGGGATGGCCAGCCGATACCAGCCTGACCAGTCACCGGACTTATCCCCGCCGACCAGCAAGATGGCCGACCGCCACGGATCGAACACAAACAAGATCCGAATCTCGGAGCGACCCGCCGATCCAGGACGTAGTTCCTTCAGGTTGTGGATCTGAGAACCTTCCAACTTGTCGACCAGCGGCGGCCCAGGCTCGGACCGGCCTCGGCCAGTCGGTCGATGGCATCGACGACCTGCACCCGGGATCGCTCGTCCAGGGCATTGATCCAGGCCAGGATCTCATTGGTGACGCGGATCTCCCCGGCCTGTCACGTCCATCTTGCCCGTGGGCAGATCCACGAGGACGTCCGTGACGCCGGGGATCTCGCCCACCGCCGTGGTGATCGAGTTGACGCAGTGTTCGCAGTTCATGCCCTGGACGACGTACGTGCTGGTGCTCATATGGCTCCTTGGTGAATAGGTTGCGGCTGAGAGGCCCTCGCGGGCGCCCGTGAGGCGACGGCGATGTGCGGGCGACCGGTGAGGGGGTGCGGGCCGACGTGGGCGCGTACGCCGAAGACGTCCTCGATGAAGGCCGGCGTCAGCACCTCCAGGGGCGGGCCGTGGCCGGCGACGTGGCCGTCGCGCAGGACGACGACCTGGTCGGCGTAGGCGGCGGCCTGGTCGAGGTCGTGCAGGGCGGCCAGCAGCGTGAGGCCCAGGGAACGGATCAGATCCAGCAGGAGGAGCTGGGAGCCGACGTCCAGGTGGTTGGTGGGCTCGTCGAGGACCAGCAGCGGCGCCTGTTGGGCCAGGGCGCGGGCGAGCAGGACGCGTTGCCGTTCGCCGCCCGACAGCGTGGTCATCAGCCGGTCGGCGGCCCAGTCCATGCCGACCCGTTCCAGCGCGGTGACGACCACCGCGCGGTCGGCCGCGGTCTCCCGGTCGAGCAGCCGTTTGTGGCTGTGGCGGCCGGTGGCGACCACCTCGGCGACGGACAGCTGATCGGCGACCTGGTTGTGCTGGGGGAGCACGGCGCGATGGCGGGCGGCCTGGCGGGGCCGCATCCGCCACAGGTCCTGCCCGTCCAGCCGGACCACGCCGCCGGACGGGCGCAGCGACCGGTAGACGGTACGCAGCAGCGTGGACTTGCCGCTGCCGTTGGGCCCGACGAGCGCGACGAACTCGCCGGGCCCGGCGGTCAGGGTCACGTCGTTGACGATGGGACGGGCGTCGATGTGGGCGCTGACGCCGGCCAGGTCAAGTCGCATGGGTGCCTCCGGTTGATCGGCGGCGCAGCAGCCAGAGGAAGAACGGCACGCCGAGCCCGGTGGTGAAGATGCCGACCGGCAGCTCGTTGGGCCGGTCGGCGATGCGGGCGGCCAGGTCCACCAGCACCAGGAAGAGTGCCCCGGCCAGCAGGGAGACCGGCAGCACGCGGCGGTGGTCGGCGCCGACGACGAACCGGATCGCGTGCGGGATCATCAGCCCGATGAAGCCGATGCCGCCGACGACGCTGACCACGGTGGCCGTGAGCAGCGACCCGGCCACCAGCAGCCCGATCCTGAGCGTCGCGACCGGCACGCCGATGGCGATGGCCGCCTCCTCGCCGGCCAGCAGCGCGTTCAGCGCGCGGCCCTGCACGACCAGCCAGAGCAGGCAGCCGGCGATGAGCAGGGCGGGCACGGTCAGGTCGTGCCAGGAGGCGCCGGCGACGCTGCCCATGAGCCAGAACATCATGCCCTGCAGCTCGGTGGGGTTGAGCTGGAGCTGCACGAACGTGGTGGCCGCGGTGCACAGGTAGCCCACGGCGACGCCGGTCAGCACCAGCCAGGAGTCCAGCAGCCGGCCCGCGCGCTGGGCCAGGACGTACACCAGCAGGGCCGACAGCATGGCGGCGGCGAAGGCCGCGCCGGTGACGCCCAGCACCCCGGCCAGCGCGGTGCTGCCGAGCGCGGGGACCAGCACGGCCCCGAGGGAGGCCGCCGAGGAGACGCCCAGCACGTACGGGTCGGCGAGCGGATTGCGTACCAGGGACTGCAGCGCGACCCCGGCCACCGACAGGCCGGCCCCGGCGAGCGCGGCCAGCAGCGCGCGCGGTGTGCGGATCTCCCAGACGACCTGGCTGAGCAGCGGGTCCGCCTGGGCGCCCCTACCGGACAGATGCGCCCAGACCACGCCCCAGACCTGGCCGAGGGGGAGGTTCACCGAGCCGACGGAGATGCCCACCACCAGGGCCGCGACCAGCCCGGCGGCCAGGGCGGCCAGCAGCAGCCCGGTCGCCGGCCCGGAGACGAGATGCGGGCGCCGGGACGTCAGGGTGTCACTCATCGGGGTGGACCACCTTGGAGATCTTCTCCACGGCCCAGGCGTTGAGCGGGCCGAGGTACACGCCGTCGGAGACCACCGCGTACGTCCTGGACTTGGACGCGGCCCACTGCGGGTAGGCGGCGAACAGTTCGGCCGCCTTCTTGTCGCCGTTCTCGCCCGGGGTGAACAGCCCGACCACGAGCACGTCGACCTGGGCGGTGGCGAGCTGCTCCTTGTTGAGGGTGCGGGTCAGGTCCGCGGTCTGTCCGGCGAACGCGTTGACGCCGCCTGCGGCCTTGATCACGTCGTCGTAGATGCCGCCGGTCATCACGGCGGGCAGCCCGTTGGCGTTCATCATGGCCATGCCGGGATAGGTGATGAGCACCTTCCTGGGCGGCACGCCCGCGACGCGCGTGCGTACGGCCTCGACGCGGGCGCGCAGCTTGCCGATCAGGTCGAGCGCGCGGTCCTGGACGTCGAAGATCCGCCCCAGCAGGGCGATGAACTCCAGTGAGGAGTTGATCGACTGGTTGCGGTAGGCGCGCCGTTCCTCCTCGGTGGCCTCGGGCTTGCCCATCGCGCAGTTGACCGGGTTGACCAGCGAGGCGATCCCGGCGGCGGCGAGCTGCTCACGGGTGGCGAACCCCTTCTTGGCGTCGAACCCGCCGGACCAGGTGGACACCACCAGGTCGGGCTTGAGCTTGAGCACCTGCTCGGCGGGGACGTCGAAGTTCTTGTTCATCGTCAGCCCGCCGGTCGGCAGGGCTTTGATCTTGCCGATCATCGACGGGTCGTCGGAGACGCCGTAGCTCTGGGCGTTGGCGAGGATGCTCTTGTCGAGGCCGAGCATGATGAAGCTTTCCACCTCACCCACGCTGGTCCCGTTCAGGATCAGTACGCGCTGCGGCGGCCGTGGGAAGGTGACCCGCGTTCCGCAGTTGTCGAAGGTCAGGGGATAGCCGGTACGTCCGGCGGACGTGGTGGAGAGCTCTATGGATCCGCGGTCGGAGCCGCTGGGGGCGCCGCAGGCGGCGGCGGTCAGGGCCACGAGCGCGGCCAGGACGATGACAGATTTCATACGTGTGCGCTTTCTGGGGGTCGGGTCTGGAGAAGCGCACGCCGCGGCAGGGCCACGGAGGTGGCCGGCGCGGCGGCGCCCGGCTGGTGGCCGGAAGACCCGCAGATGGCGGAACGAGATCGCACGGCCAGGGCAGACGTCCGCTCAACGGCGCGCTGGAACCCAGGCAGCACTCAGCGGCGCGGCCTCTTACGGGACGCTCGATGGCGCAGCCTGACGAGCCGGCTCGGACGGCCGGCACACGATCTCCGGATCACACGACCACTGGGGGTCCGGCCTGCCCTCCAGGCGGCCCCCGGAGCACGAGGACGTGCTTCAGGAAGAGCCGGATACGCGCGCCTTCGTCCTCGCGCGCACGCGTGATCGCTCGCGGCCGGGTGGAGATCCATCCGACCGACATGAAGAACAGGACCAGCAGCGGGCGCAGCACCCATCCGGCCAGCTGCCGGACCAGGGCGCACAGGCCCGCCTCCAGCCACCGCAGCCAGACGGAGGTGAGCACCACGCTGGTGGCGTGCACGAGCAGCATCCCGAAGCTGGGGAAGCCCATGGCCTCGGTGTGGTCCATCCCGCTCATCCCGGCCATGTCCGCACAATGAGCCGCCGCGGCCTGCCGGGCGGAGCTCTGGGAGAGCAGGGTGTGCAGGATGACCTGCGACGCGGCCGTCGCGGGGAGGATGGAGGCCAGCGTGCGTTCGCGTCCGGTCAGGGCCAGCGCGGGCAGCAGGAGGAGCAGAAAGCCGCCCGACGCCGCCGCCGGGTCGAAGGAGCCTCCGCCGGCCAGGTGTCCGAGCGTGGCGAGAGCGGCGCACGTGGCGGCGAAGCTCGCCGCGCGCACCCACCTCATCACAGAGAACGGCCCCATCGTGGCCAGATCCTCCCACACTGTCGCCCAGGTCTGGAGATCAGATGACTCTCGCCGCTGCCGGATCGGGCCGGCGTCCGTAAAGAGAGATACGTGGCCCGTTGTTCCCGGGTTCAGCCTGTTCGGGGCGGCAGAGGTGATCAGCAGCTTCTCGTGGTGATGCCAAACTGGTGGGGTGAGTGACGACGGTCGCCCTGCCCCGCCAGTGACCAGCCCTTCCATCGTGGTGCTGACGATGGCCAGGCGCATCGAGAACGAGCTCGGCTCCGCTCTCGCGCCGCTGGGCCTGACGGTCAGCCGGCTGGGGCTGCTGGGGCACATCTCCGGTGTGCCCGGCGCGTCGTACAGCGATCTGGCCCGCATGTCGGGCATCACGGTGCAGAGCGTGCACGCGGCGGTGAAGGCGCTGGTGGCGGCGGGGCTGGTGCGCGATCACACCGTCCGCGCGGGCTCGGCCTCCATGATCGAGCTGACGCCGGACGGCTCCCGCCTGCTCCAGGCCGCGACAGACGTGGTGGGCGAGGTCGACGAGCGGCTGTTCGGCCCGGCGGCCGATCCCATCCAGCGCCGGCTCGGCCAGGCGGTCCTCGCCGCCTTCACGGGCGAATCGGCCGGCTGACGGGTCTCTCGAGCAAGCCAACCTTCAGGGTGCCTGAAGCATGCCCTAAGCTTCAGGCATCCTGAAGGTTGGAGGAAGAAATGTTGCTGGAACATGTCCTGCTCTCCGTGCACGTGCTGGGCAGCATCGTGTTCGTCGGGGGCTCGGCCGTGGCGACGAGCCTGTTCCCCCGCTACGCGCCCGCGGCCGACGGAGAGGGGCGCAGCAGGGACGTCGCCGTCGCCCTGCACCGCATTACCGGCGGGTATGCCGTCTTCGGCCTCATCGTGCCGCTGGTCGGAATGGTCATGGCCGGCGTCCAGGGGCGGATGGGGGAGATCTGGATCATCGTCTCGATGGTCCTCACCGCTGCCGCGGCCCTGCTGCTCTTCACGCAGATCTACCCGCGTCAGCGCCAGGCGCTCGCCGACGCCGGCGACCCCGCACGGCTGCGGCAACTGAGCATGTTCGCCGGCTTCTACAACCTGGCGTGGGCGATCGTCGTGGTCCTGATGATCGTACGGCCCGGCTCCGGCGAGGGCGCGTGAGCCCGATGCGCCTCCTGCGGATCGCCGCCGCCGTCGAGCTGGTCACGTTGCTCGTCCTGATCGCGAACCTGCTCACCGTGCACGCCAAGGCCATCACCACCTTCGGCGGCCCGCTGCACGGCGTCTCCTACGTGGCCGTCATCGCGGCCACCTCTCTGGCCTCGTCCACATCGCCGAACGGCGTCCTGTGGCGGGCCTTCATCCCCGGGATCGGCGGCCTGCTCGCTCAGCGCGCCCTGCGCGCACGGCAGGACTGACCCGACGAACCCCTGACGACGGCCCACGAGCCCGCAGGAGATCGCCTGGCCGATGGAGCCGGTCCGTACGTGGTTGCGCCCGCACGGGGCTGCTGTTCGGCCTGGCGAACCAGATCATGCTCAGGGCGGTGGTGGGGCCGGCCGGGTGAGCGGCGCCCGCCGGGCCCCGCGGACCAAGCTCGGGCCGGGCGCGCGCCGCCGGCACAGGGTCAGGCGCCGCGGGCGGCGTCGTAACGGGCGATGACGTCGTTCCAGTTGATCAGGCCCCAGAGCTTCTCGACGTAGTCCGGGCGTACGTTGCGGTACTGCAGGTAGTAGGCGTGCTCCCAGGCGTCGAACACCAGCAGCGGCGTGGTGTTCATGCCGACGTTGCCATGGTGGTCATAGACCTGCTCGACCACCAGGCGGCGGCCCAGCGGCTCCCAGGCCAGCACGCCCCAGCCGGAGCCCTGCACGGTGGCGGTGGCGGTGGTGAGCTGCTTCTTGAAGGCGTCGAAGGAGCCGAAGTGCTCGTCGATCGCCGCGCCAAGGTCACCGTTGGGGCGGTCGCCGCCGTCCGGGGACAGGTTCTGCCAGAAGATCGTGTGCAGCACGTGGCCGGACAGGTTGAACGCGAAGGTCTTCTCCAGGCCGACCAGGCCGCCGAACTCGCCCTTGTCGCGCGCCTCGGCCAGTCTCTCCAGCGTGTCGTTGGCGCCCTTGACGTAGGCGGCGTGGTGCTTGGCGTGGTGCAGCTCCAGGATCTCCCCGGTGATCGCGGGCTCCAGCGCCGCGTAGTCATAGGGCATGTCCGGAAGGGTGTACTCACCCATGCGTGTCTCTCCTCGGGAGGTCTTAGTTGCAAATATGTCGCAACAACAATAATCATGCAACTAGGCCTCATCGCGTACGGGCTGCCGGCCGACCCGCCGGCTCGCTTGGCCCCGTGAATCCTTTTGTGGGGTGGCGGCCTCTTATGGGGGTGATGGCCACGCTGATAAGGAGATGGGCTATGGGTGACGTCGTGATCCCGGCTGTGCGCCGGGCGCTTTTCGCGACCTTGCGCCGGCGGCAAGGGCGTGGACGTGGCTGACCGCTCGTGGGCGAGCGCGCAGCTCATCGAGGCCGCGCAGGCCGGTGATCGTGAGTCGATCACCGCGGTGATCCACGGTGCCCATTCCCACGTGCGGCGCTTCGCGGAGCAT
Source organism: Nonomuraea sp. NPDC049695 (assembly GCF_040674955.1). Taxonomy (NCBI): domain Bacteria; kingdom Bacillati; phylum Actinomycetota; class Actinomycetes; order Streptosporangiales; family Streptosporangiaceae; genus Nonomuraea; species Nonomuraea sp. NPDC049695. The sequence goes on from NZ_JBFANV010000148.1 coordinate 10,365, forward strand.
CTCTGCGCGTCCCCGCAGGACGCCGAGGACGCCGCACAGGAAGCATTGATCATCCTCTACCGGAAGATCGGCTCACTGCGCGCCACCGGGGCGCTGGCGTCGTGGATGTTCAGAATCGTCCGGAACGAGTGCCTGCGCCGCGGGCGACTGCTGTTCGACCGCGACGAGGAGGCCGGCGCCGCTCTGATGACCTCGGCCGAGGACGAGGCCATCCGGCGCCTGGAGGCCGAGCTCGTCGCGCAGGCGATCAGGGAGTTGCCCGAGGTTCAGCGCAGAGTGTTGATCATGCGGGATGTCCTGGGCTACCCGGGCCGGAGGGTCGCGGAGGTGCTCGGCCTGAGCGACGCCGCCATGAAGTCCCAGCTGCACCGGGCTCGCACTCGGCTACGGCTCAGCCTGGGCGACCTTACCGGCCCCGCCGGGGGTCCGCATGACCCCGAAGCCGCCGGCGCCTGACCCGAGCCGACCGCATTTCCACGATCCCGAGATTGAAGGGGAGGTTCCGCCATGCTCGAAACCGGATCGCCCGCGCCTGAGGTGGTGCTGGAGAACACCGACGGCCAGGCCGTGCGCCTGTCCGACCATCGCGGCAATCATGCCGTGCTGATCTATTTCATGCGGTCGACGTCGTGCCCGGTCTGCAACAGGCACGTCCAAGACCTCGTCCGGTGCCGCGACGAGCTCGCGGCTGACGGCGTCCAGGTGTTCGTCGCGGTTCCTGAGGACCGTCAGGAAGCGGCCGCGTGGAAGGCCAGGCGCGGGGTCCCGTTCCCCGTCCTCATAGGGCGCCGGGGCACCCCGCACGAGATGATCGGCCTGAGCAGGAAGGTCTTCGGCGCGCTGCAGCAGTCGGGCAGCATCCTCATCGATTCCCAGGGCGTCGTCCGCCATGCTCACGGCGCCACCATGCCCACCAGCGGCTACGACAAGAAAGGGATCATTGCCGCTGTCCAGGGTCTCCGCGCCGGCGCAAGCGGCTGACCGCGAGCCAGGCCGCCCACCGATGGGCTCCCGGCGCGTAAGGTGTCCGAATGATCGAGATACCGGAGGCGTTCGCCCGGAGCACCGTCGAGCGTGAGGGAGAGTCCGGAGCGGCGTGGCTCACCGAGTTGCCGGCGATCGTGGCGGAGTTGCTGGAGCGCTGGGGATGCGTGCCGGACGGTGCGGTCATGCACGGGGGCGTCGGGGTCGTCGTCCCGGTGCGACGGCGGGGCGGCGCGGGAGCCGCCGTGCTGAAGGTGTCGTTTCCGCATCCCGGCAACGTCCATGAGCCGGACGCCTTCGCGGCATGGGAGGGGCGTGGAGCCGTGCTGCTGCACGAGCGCGACGATGAGCGTTTCGCCATGCTGCTCGAGCGGGTCCGGACGTCGACGCTGGCGGAGGTCGAGGACGGCGATGAGGTGGTGGCGGTCGCAGGGCGGATCAATCTCCGGCTGGCCGTCCCCGCGCCACCCGGCCTGCCCCGGCTGAGCGAGCGGGCGGAGGCCTGGGAGCAGCGGCTGCGCCAGGATGCCGAGGAGCTGGCGCATGCGCTGCCGCCGTACGTGGTGGACGCCGCCGTGGCGACCGTCCGCGAGCTGGGCCGCGTCCAGCCCGACACCCTCGTCCACGGCGACCTCCACCCCAGGAACATCCTGCGCGCCGACCGTGAGCCATGGCTGGCCGTCGACCCCAAGGGGCACGTCGGAGACCCCGCCTACGACGGCGGCGCCCTGCTCAAGTCGCGCGCGTTGACGCTCCTCGAGGCGGATGACCCGCACAAGGCTCTCCACCGCATGCTGGACGTCTTCGCCGAGGCGGCGGAGGTCGATCGGGAACGCGTCCGGCGCTGGGCCCAGTTCCATGCCGTCCAGGCTGCGTTCTGGGGCCGCCACCACGGATTCCGCATCGCGCGCAGCGGGCCACGATTGGACTGGCTCACCGAGTTCGCGGACCGCCTGGCGGAGTCGCTCACGGAACGCCCTGCCGGTCCCCAGGTCTAGAAAAGACAAAGAGCGGGTAGTCAATCATCTATATTGCGGGGGTTTCGCGCGAATATTCGCCGGTGCTACTTGCACCTTTATATGCCATTCGAATACTTTCGTGCTACTCAGGCGTATCTGCGGCAGAACCAGACGCCGCATGGCGCCTTCCGTATTGCCCAGACCGCGCTTCACCTGCGCGAACGACTTCGCGTAGAGGTGGCGCGGCCGCCGAATCCGCGACTTCGCGGAACCGGGGACCCGCAGTTTCTCTGGGGTGAATCGGCGCGCCTCCGTACGGGGCGCCCATAGGGCACTTCCACGCCCGAACCCGTCAGCTAACCCGGTAGGCGGCATGGAAGCAAGGAGCAATCCGCCCTATGGGGAAGAACATCTTCACGGGTGCCCTGCAGACCGGAAACCTTTCCCGCCTCGCCCTGTGCATGAGCGTCGCCGTGGGCGCGGGCCTCGCCGGTACGCCGACCTTCGCGGTCCATCACCAGCCCGACACGCGAACGTCGCAATGGGGCACCGTCCAGAAGGCTCCCGGCCAGGTGGCCGCGGAGCAAGTGATCAGAATCGCCGAGTCCCAGATCGGCGTGACCGAGAACGCCGCAGGCGGCGGAACCCCGTTCCAGAGCTGGTACATGTCCTCGCCCCGGGCGGCGGAGACCGTGGCCCGCGACGGCGGCACGCCGCAGTCCTACGCCAACGCCCCGTGGTGCGCCATGTTCGTCGCCTGGGTCGGTGATAAGGCCGGCGCCCGGCCGACCATCGGGTGGGACTCCTACACCGTCACCTGGGCCAAGTGGTTCGAGGCCAACAGGCGCTGGGGCGCCGTCCCCAGGCCCGGTGCCGTCGTCTTCTTCGCCTGGCAGACGAAGAGCATCAGCGGCATCGAGCACATGGGCCTGGTCAAGCAGGACAACGGGAACGGCACGATCACCACGATCGAGGGCAACACGGACGACGGCCGGGTGGAGGAGCGGATCCGGCCCACGTCCCAGGTCGTGGGCTACGGCTATCCCCAGTACAAACCCTGACGAGCCCGTCTCCGGGGTCCGGCGGCGTCGACGTCGGATGCGGAGCCGGCCGGGCGCTGCCCATGCTGTCGGGGTTCGCCGAGGCGGTGCGGGGGTGACCCTGCCGCCCTGGCCTGCTACGGGCGGACCGCGCCGAGCAGGCGGGTACGCCAGTAGTCGTCGAGGTCGACCACCTTGATGACGTCTCCGGTCTGGGGCGCGTGGACCATCTTGCCGTTGCCGGCGTACATGCCCATATGTCCCAGGCCCTTGCTGAAGAGCAGGTCTCCGGGCTGCAGCCGGTCGAGCGGGACGCGGCGGGCGGCTCCCCAGCCCCACTGCGTCCAGGTGGTGCGGGGCAGCTCGACTCCTGCCCGGCGCCAGGCGGCCTGGGTCAGGCCGGAGCAGTCGTACGAGCCCGGCCCGGTGCCGCCGTACCGGTACGGCTTACCCACCTGGGCGAAGGCGAACTGCAGTGCTAAGCGGGCGTTGCCGGAGGCCGGGCCGGTGTACTCGATGCCGGGGCTGTTGGGGTCGCCGGTCTTGAAGGCGCCCAGCCGGCGCAGGAGCTTGGTCTGCTCCTTGACCAGCTTGTCGACCTTCGCCTTCTCGTCACTCACCTGGTCGCGCGCGGTGTCGGCCTCCGCCAGGAGGCGCTTGGCGTCGTTGCGGCGATCGCGCAGCTCCTTGGTGGCCGCGTCGTAGGCCCGGATCTTCGCCGCCCTGGCCTCGGCGATCTGCTGGAGCGAGGCCATGCTGCCCAGCAGCGCTTCCGGGTCGCCCTGGCCGATGAGCCGGCCCCAGGCCGGGTACGGGCCCACCTGGTAGTCGTTGACCGCCGCCGTGACGAGGTCCCGCCGAAGGGCATCGGCCCGGGCGTCCTTGCGGCCGAGCTCCGCGTCGAGATCGCCGTACTTCTTCTTGGCGCTCTTGTACGTCTCCGTGGCCTGGTTGTACTTCTCGACCAGCTGGTCGGCCTGCTCATTGAGCTTCACCAGCTTGGCCCTGGCCTTGGCGGGCGACGGCTCGGCGAAGGCGGCGCCGGGGGTGGCGACCGATGCGGCCAGTGTCAAGGCTGCGACTGGTGCTGTCCGCCAGAGCCACGTCGGCACGGCCACTACGATGCCTCCTCGTAAATCTTCGAACCTGAGGCGACATATTACAGAAGGTTGACGGGCTCATTGGCCTGTTCGTGGCAGCTGCTCTGGAGCAGAGGCGCGGCCGGCGGGCCGAGTGCTACTACGACCTTTCGTAGAAAGCTGGCGGACGGACAACCCGGCCGGCCCGTGCAGGGGCGATCGCCACCGTCACGACCTGCGCCCGTTCGGCGGGTACACCTGGAGCGCCGCCTCCAGAGCACTCGCCTCCTCGGGGGTGAGCCGCTCAAGGAAGTGCACCAGGGTGGCCGCCCGGTTGCCGCTCCTGGCGAGGGAGTCGCGCATCACGTCGGCGGTGTAGGCCTCCTTGGACGACACCGCTTCGTAGATGTAGGCCCGCCCGACGGGCTTGCGCTTGAGCAGGCCCTTGGTGTGGAGCTTGTCCATCACGGTCATCACCGTGGTGTAGGCCAGGGGGCGCTCCTTCCGGAGGTGCTCCAGGACGTCCCTGACCGAGGCGGGCGCCTTGATGGCCCACATGCGATCCATGATCGTGGACTCGAGCTCTCCCAGGCCGCGCACCATCTGACGTCCCCTCCGCTGCGGTCGACCCAATGCTACCGTCGATCGTAGATGCGGCTTTCCCGTCAGGACAGGGCGTCCGGGCGGTCCTTGGGGAGGAGTCACTCATGACGTCCGACGAGCGCACCGACCGCCTGCGCCGCTACTGGGACAGGCACGCGCACTCGTACGACCAGCAGATGAGCTTCTTCGACCGGCACTTCTTCGGCGACACCCGCGCCTGGATCTGCTCCCAGGCCACCGGCGACGTCCTCGAAGTGGCCATCGGCACCGGGCTCAACCTCCCGCACTACCCGCAGGACGTACGGCTGACCGGGATCGAGTGGAGCCCGGCCATGCTCGGCCAGGCCCGGCAGCGGGCCGCCCGCCTCGGCCTGAAGGCCGACCTGCGCGAGGGCGACGCACAGGCGCTCGACTTCCCCGACGGTGCCTTCGACACCGTCGTGTGCACCTTCTCCCTGTGCTCCATCCCCGACCACCGGCGGGCGGTCGCCGAGATGGTGCGCGTGCTGCGGCCCGGCGGGCTGCTCCTGCTCGCCGACCACGTCGCCGCCTCGGCCTGGCCGGCCCGCGTCGTGCAGCGCCTGCTCGAACTCGTCACCGTTCCCCTGGGCGGCGAGTACTTCCTGCGCCGCCAGATCGGTCAGGTGCGCGAGCAGGGCCTCACCGTCGAGCGGCATGACCGATTCAAGATCGGCATGGTGGAGCGCTTCGCGGCCCGCAAGCCCGTCAAGGACGCCTCCGCCTGAGCGCGGCGGCCTACCGTACGGGGACGCCGAGCTCGCGGCCGCGGTAGAAGCCTTCCCGTTCCTCGAGGACGTAAGGGGCCATGGCCTCACGCCGGCGCGTCTCGGCCTCGGAGCCCCGCCAGGAGTCGCAGGACTCCCTGGAGTCCCAGAACGACACCCCGGTGATCTCCCGCCCGTCCTCGGACCAGTAGGCGTACGCATGGCGCAGCCCCTCCGGGTACGGGTCCGGGCGCCATGCCCTTTCGAATTCGTCCAACGCGCCCGGCTTGATGCGGCGCGTCGTCACCCAGACGAAGTGCTCCCTCATCCCAGCCTCCTCTGCAACGCCGATTCGGCTTGATGGCGCTCTCTCCCTCCACCATAGGCTCCGTGGCGCAAGAGCACGCCGGGTCACGGGCGGCGGCGCGTCGCGGTGAACGCGGTGCTTTTCGGTGTTCTGATCGGTCAGAAGAGGGTCAACGGGTCTATCGGCTGGGGCTCGGGCAGGGGAGCCAGCTCCGGCAGGCGGGTGCGTACCGCCTCGTGGAAGGCGCGGGCCAGCTTCGGCGCGTCGGCGTTGTCGGGCGTGTGGAGGAAGAACGTGGGGGAGCGGCCTTCCCTGAGCCACTCCGTGACCGTGTCCAGCCACGCCCGCCAGCCCTCGACCGTACGGGACTCCGCGTCCCGCCCCAGGTAACGGACGATCGGGTGGGCCGTGAGGGCACGCGTGCGGCGGGGGACGCGGGGTTTCTTGGTCCAGGCGTCGCGTTCGGCGTCGCTGGTCGGCGGGCTCTGGAAGAGGGTCGTGGTGTCGAACGGGACCCACTCGGCGTCCACGGTCGCGAGGACGCGTTCGAGGAGCCGTTCGGACCGCTCGTCCTCGAAGAACGCGCGGTGGCGCACCTCGACGGCGTACCGGTGGGAGCGGGGGAGGCGGCGGAGGAAGGCGGCCAGGACGCCGACGTCGCCCGGCGCGAACGAGCCGGGAAGCTGCACCCAGAGGGCGTGGGCTCTGGGCCCCAGCGGCTCGATCGCGTCCAGGAAGGAGTGCAGGTCCTCCTCGATGCCGGTGAGGCGGCGTTCGTGCGTGATGGTCTTGGGGAGCTTGACGACGAAGCGGAAGTCCGGTGCGGTCTGGCGGGCCCAGGACTCGACCGCGCTCCTCGCCGGGGTCGCGTAGAAGGTCGTGTTGCCCTCCACGGCGTCGCACCAGGTCGCGTAGGAACGCAGGCGCTCACCGGGAGGGAGCTGGTCGGGCAGGAAACGACCTGGCCAGCGCGCGTGCGTCCACATCGCGCATCCCACATGAAGCCGCATGGCTCGACGGTATCGGAGATCCACCTGCGACAAGTTGTCATACGAGTGACAGCTTCGTATGATGACTGACGACATCCTGACGCCGACCCGCTTGGACGACCATGGCCGCCGACCGCATTCGCCACGTCTCGCTCTCCTCCGTCACGCTTCCGCTGGACGTCCCCATCAGCGACGCCAAGGTGCTCACCGGGCGGCAGAAGCCGATGACCGAGATCGCCTTCCTCTTCGCCGAGATCACCACTGAGGAGGGCCGCCAGGGCACCGGTTTCAGCTACTCCAAGAGGGCAGGCGGTCCGGCGCAGTACGCCCACGCCAAGGAGGTCGGGGCGAATCTCCTCGGCCAGGATCCCTCCGACATCGGCAAGGTGTACGACGTGCTGCTGTGGGCGGGCGCGTCGGTGGGCCGTTCCGGGGTGGCCACGCAGGCGCTGGCCGCGATCGACATCGCGCTCTGGGACCTGAAGGCCAAGCGCGCCGGGCTGCCGCTGGCGAAGCTGCTGGGGGCCTACCGCGACTCGGTCAGGACGTACAACACCTCGGGTGGCTTCCTGCACGCGCCGATCGAGGAGGTCAAGGCGCGTGCCAGCCAGTCGCTCGAGGACGGCATCGGCGGGATCAAGATCAAGGTGGGGCAGCCGGACACGAAGGAGGACCTGCGGCGGCTGGCGGCGGTCAGGGAGCACATCGGGGACGATGTGCCGCTGATGGTGGATGCCAATCAGCAGTGGGATCGTGCGACGGCGTTGCGGTTCGGGCGGGCGGTCGA
>NZ_JBFANV010000149.1:0-17301 GCF_040674955.1 Nonomuraea sp. NPDC049695
CCAGTTGACCACCTTCTGCTGCTGCGCCTCGATGTAACGCACCCGCGCCAGCTGCCGCCTGATCTCGGTGTCAGGGCAGTGGCGGGCGAGACGGTGGCTGAAGACGATCGCGTCCGTCTCGATCCCGTTCATGGTGATGATCCGGCATCTGGTGTACGGGTCGGCGTGGTCGGGATCGATGGGCTCGACGTTCAGCTCGCGCCAGCCGCGCACCTGGTCGTCCAGCGGGACACCCCGCTCCTGCAGTGGGTCGAAGGCCATGTGGCTGCGCTACCCGGCGCACCATCGGGCAAGCTCCGCGTTCGGTCCTCGAACGGCCCGCGTTCGGTAAGAAGGCGCGTGTCGGGGGAGGGACCGGGTAGGGCGCGGACGTGGGTGAACAAGATGTCATCGATTTGCTGGTGGCCCAGCACGGCCAGATCAGGGACCTGTTCGACGAGGTTGAGCAGGCGCCTCCGGACAAGCTGGAGGAGGCGTTCGACCGGCTGACGCGGATGCTGTCCGTGCATGAGACGGCCGAGGAGGAGATCGTCCACCCGTACGCGCGCAGGAAGCTGGACAACGGCCAGGGCGTGGTGGGCGACCGTCTGACCGAGGAGAACCGCGCCAAGCAGCTCCTCCTCGAGCTCCACAAGGGCGGCGTGGACCATCCGCAGTTCTGGGAACGCCTCGGGGAGCTGCGTACCGCCGTGACCATGCACGCACGCAGCGAGGAGCGGTACGAGTTCTCCAAGCTGCGCGCGAACACCTCCACCGTCGAGCGGCGGGCCATGGCGGCCGCGGTGCGGGCGGCCGAGAGCCTGGCGCCGCTGCGCCCGCACCCCGGCACGGAGAGCGCCACCAAGAACATGCTGATGGGCACGCCGATCGCGCTGATGGAGCGGGCCCGGGAGATGATCCGCAAGGGGCTCGGCAAGCACACCTGACGCTTCGTCACAGAACGAAATGTCGAGGTACTAGCGTCATAGGCATGGAGTACATCGCTCGTGACGCCGACATAGCGCCCGTCGCCGCGCTCATCGCGGACCCGACCAGGGCGGCCATGCTGACCGCCCTGCTCGACGGGCGCGCGCTGGCGGCGGGGGAGCTGGCCAGGGTGGCCGGGGTGAGCGCCGCCACCGCCAGCGCCCACCTGTCCAGGCTGCTCGACGGCCGGCTGGTCGACGTCGTGCGCCAGGGCCGCCACCGCTACTACCGCCTGGCCGGGCACGACGTGGCCGAGGTGCTGGAGGTGCTGGCCAGGGTCAGCGCCCGCCCGCCCGTGCGGTCGCTGCGCCAGTCCCGGCAGGCCAGACTGCTGGAGGAGGCCCGTACCTGCTACGACCACCTCGCGGGACGGGCCGGCGTGAGCCTGCTCGACCAGCTCAGGGAGGGCGGCTACTACGCGGGGCAGGACCTGACCGACGAGGGCGAGCGGCTGCTGAGCGGCCTCGGCGTGGACGTGGCCGGCGCGCGGCGGTCGAGGAGGCGCTTCGCGCCCGAGTGCCTGGACTGGACCGAGCGCAGGTCGCATCTCGGCGGCGCGCTGGGGGCGGCGATCACGGAGGTGCTGCTCGAGCGGGACTGGTACCGGCGCGGGAAGGTGCCCAGGGCGGTGGTCCTCACCGACGAGGGCAGGGAGGGGCTGGCCGCGCTGTTCTCACGTAAGGAGCTAACATCGGGTACGCCGGTTACCTAGCAGCGAGAGAGACGCACCATGCGCGACAACGAAGTCGTGAACGTCGGCCCTGACCCCCTGACTTTCGACGACGTCATCAAGGTGGCCCGTCACGGAGCCGCCGTCCGGCTCACCGACGACGCCCTGGCCGCCGTCTCGGCGGCTCGCCAGCGGGTGGACGAGCTGGCTGAGAGCCCGGTCCCCGCGTACGGCATCTCGACGGGCTTCGGCGCCCTCGCCACCCGGCACATCGACCCGGCGCTGCGCGCCCAGCTCCAGCGCTCCCTGGTGCGCTCCCACGCGGCGGGCAACGGGCCCGAGGTCGAGACCGAGGTCGTGCGCGCGCTCATGCTGCTGCGCCTGCACACGCTGGCCACCGGCCACACCGGGATCAGGCCGACCACTGCCAAGACCCTGGCGGCGCTGATCAGCGCGGGGATCACGCCGATCGTGCACGAGTACGGCAGTCTCGGCTGCTCCGGCGACCTGGCACCGCTGGCGCACGTCGCGCTGACGCTGATGGGCGAGGGCGTCGTACGCGACAGCTCAGGAAACCTCCAGCCGGCCGGTGAGGCGCTCAAGCAGGCCCAGATCGAGCCGGTCGAGCTGGCCGCCAAGGAGGGCCTGGCGCTCATCAACGGCACGGACGGCATGCTCGGCATGCTCATCCTCGCCATCGAGGACCTCACCAGGCTCGTCAGGACCGCCGACGTGAGCGCCGCGATGAGCGTGGAGGCGCTGCTCGGCACCGACCGGGTGTTCATGCCGGAGCTGCAGGCGCTCAGGCCGCACCCGGGCCAGGCGCTGGCCGCCGCCAACATGACCAAGGTCCTGCGCGACTCCGGCATCATGGCCAGCCACCGCGACCCCGAGGCCTGCACCCGCGTCCAGGACGCCTACTCGCTGCGCTGCGCCCCCCAGGTCGCCGGGGCCGCCCGCGACACGATCGCGCACGCCGCCACCGTGGCCGGATGGGAGCTGGCCAGCGCCGTCGACAACCCCGCCGTGCTGGCCGACGGCCGCGTCGAGTCCAACGGCAACTTCCACGGCGCCCCCATCGCGTACGTGCTGGACTTCCTGGCCGTCGTGGCCGCCGACCTCGCCTCGATGTCCGAACGGCGCACCGACCGCTTCCTGGACGTGGCCCGCAACCACGGGCTGCCCGCCTTCCTGGCCGACGACCCCGGCGTCGACTCGGGCCACATGATCGCCCAGTACACGCAGGCGGCCATCGTCTCCGAGCTGAAGCGCCTGGCGGTGCCCGCCAGCGTCGACTCCATCCCCAGCTCGGCCATGCAGGAGGACCACGTGTCCATGGGCTGGTCGGCGGCGCGCAAGCTGCGCAGGTCCGTGGACGGGCTCACCCGCGTGCTGGCCATCGAGGTGCTCACCGCCGCCCGCGCGATCGACCTGCGCGCCCCGCTCGAGCCCGCTCCCGCGACGGCGGCCGTGGTCAGGGCGCTGCGCGAGACCGTGCCCGCGCCGGGCCCCGACCGGTTCCTGGCGCCGGAGATCGACTCCGCCGTACGCCTGGTCGCCGACGGCGGCGTGGTGGCGGCCGCCGAATCGGTCACCGGCCCGCTGGCCTGAGCGCCACGATGAGGTCCACCTCCAGCAGCAGCCCCGGCATGAACAGCTTCGACACCTCCACGGTCGTGCTGGCCGGGGGTGTGCCGGTGATGTACTTCCTGCGCACCTGGCCGAGCTCGACGCGCTTGTCCATGTCCGTCAGGTACGTCCGGATGAACGCGACGTCGTCGAACGTCGCCCCCTGATCGGCGAGGATGCGCGAGATGACCTGGAAGACGTGCTCCGCCTGGGCCGTCATGGAGCCTTCGCCGACGATGTTCCCGTGCTCGTCGAAGGCGGCCTGGCCGGAGACGTAGAGCATGTCGCCGACGCGTACGGCGTGCGAGTAGAAGCCGTTCGTGGCGGGGATCGTCGAGAGGTTCAGCGGCACGGCACGAGGGGCCGGGCCGCCCCCCACACGCTCGGCGATGTGCTCGGCGACGGTCGTCAGGTCGCGCTCGCCCAGCCCGGCGGCCCGCGCCTCCTGCAGCCTCGCGCGGGCCGCCGTCGCCATGGACGCGCCTTCCCAGGCGCCGAGCTCCAGGTCCTTGGTCGCGTGCGCGAGCGAGTAGCGGGTCTCGGCCGACGGCACGCGCAGCCGCTCCGCCAGCGTGCCCAGCGGGGTGCCCGACAGCACGTCGATCAGCGCGCCACGGTCCACGCCGTGCGCCTCGCCGTACGCGAACGTCTCGGCCAGCAGCACCTGGGCGGGCACGAGCGTGCTCATGACGGCGATCTTCATGGCCGCGCCCGCGCCCAGCGGCCCGAGCTCCCGTACGGAACCGAACACCGACAGGACCTCGCGACACCCCGACACGTCGCCGCCGGCCAGCCCTCCGGCCAGCACCGTCAGCGTGCCCTCGGTCGCGGGCCCCACGCTGCCCAGCACCGGAGCGTCCACCAGCCCCACCCCGGCCGGCAGCAGCGCGCGCAGCTCGCGCACCGCCTCGGGGCCGATCGTGGACATCTCCACCACCGTGGCGCCGGGCCGCAGCCCCGGCAGCGCCGCCGTCAGCACCTCACGCACCGCGGCCGGATCGCTGAGCATGGTGATGACCAGCTCGGCCCCGTCCACCGCCTCCGCCGCGCTCACCCCGCTGCCGCGCCGCCACGTCGTCACCTTGTGCCCGGCCCGCTCCAGCCGCCGGGCCATGGGGACGCCCATGCGTCCCTGCCCAAGAAAAGCAATCTGTCCGAGAAAAGTCGTCATGCCCTCAGTGAACCGGCACCCCGACCCATTCCACAAACAACTAGATTGCATATCAGCCATGCATAATGTGAATGCCTTTGACGCGGATGTGCTGCGGTTGTTCCACGAGATCGCCGAGAGCGGCTCGTTCACCGCCGCCGCCGAGCTGCTCGGATACACCCAGTCGGCGGTCTCCCGCCGCATCGCCGCGCTGGAGCGCGCCGCCGGAGGACCGCTCTTCGAGCGCCTGGCCCGAGGGGTGCGCCTGACGCCCGCCGGCGAGGCGCTCCACCGGCACGCCGTCGCCGTGCTCGACCGGCTCGAGCGCGCCGGCGAAGAGCTGGCCGCCATCCACGGGGGGCTGGGCGGGACGCTCCGGCTGGGCGCGTTCGCCACGGCCAACGTGGATCTGGTGCCCGGCACGCTCAAACGGTTCGTGGAGCGACGGCCCGGCGTGGAGCTGCGGCTGGTGGAGGGGCTCACGGCCCGCCTGATGGAGCGGCTGCGCGCGGGCGCGCTCGACGTGGCCGTGATCAGCGACTACCCGGCCGGGCTGCCCGCGGAGGCCGCGCACACGGTGCTCCTGCGCGAGGACCGCCTGCTCGTCGCGCTGCCCGGCGGTCACCGGCTCGCCGGCGACGCCGAGGTGGACCTGCGGGACCTGGCTGAGGAGACGTGGATCGAGGCCGCCCCGCGCGGCCAGCCGACGCTGCTGGTGACCGCGTGCGCGGCGGCCGGGTTCACGCCGCGCGGCGGGCTGCGGGTGGCCGAGTGGACGGGCAAGTTCGGGTTCGTCGCGGCCGGGCTGGGCGTGACGCTGGTGCCGGAGCTGGCGGCGCGGGCCGTGCCGCCGGATCTGGTGCTACGACCCCTGCGGGGCACGGCGCCCGTACGGAAGGTGTACGCGGCCCTGCCCGAGACGCCACTGCCCGCCGCGCTGGAGCTCGTCGAAATGCTGGGAGAATGGAAGGCGTGTACGACGGCTTCGCCTATTTAGGCGGTCAGCACGCGACCGGGCTGCGTGACGTGACCTCCGACCTGGCCGCGCTCGACGGCGAGGGCTGGTGGGCCGTGGTCGTCGACTACGAGGGCAAGGTGACGTGCGCCCGGTTCGACCGGGTGCGCGAGTCACCCTTGCCCGCGCCCGCCGCTCCCTGGCACGGGCCGCGGCCCGATCAGTGGCGCAGCTCACTCGACCGGGCCGCCTACGAGCGCGGTGTGCGCGCCATCCGCGCCTACATCGAGCAGGGCGAGGTCTACCAGGCAAATCTTTGCCGCATTTTGACCGCGCCCGTCCCGGCCGACGCCGACCCGCTCGCGCTGGCCGCCCGGCTGGCCGCGGGCAATCCGGCACCATACGCGGCCGTCATCCAGGTGCCCGGGCTCAGCGTGGTGTCCGCCTCGCCCGAGCTCTACCTCTCGCGCGACGGCGACACCGTCGAGTCCAGGCCGATCAAGGGCACGGGCGCGACCGCCGGCGACCTCCTCGACAAGGACTACGCCGAGAACGTCATGATCGTCGACCTCGTCCGCAACGACCTCGGCCGCGTCGCCGCCGTCGGCTCGGTCGAGGTGCCGTCGCTCTGCGCGGTCGAGGAGCACCCCGGTCTCGTCCACCTCGTCTCCACCGTCCGGGCCCGATTGGCGCCGGGGGCGGGCTGGCCCGAGCTCTTCGCCGCGACCTTCCCGCCCGGATCCGTCACGGGCGCGCCCAAGTCGTCGGCGCTGCGCATCATCAATGAGCTCGAACCAGCACCCCGCGGGCCGTACTGTGGGGCCGTGGGCTGGGTCGACGCCGACCGCCGCCGGGCGGCGCTGGCCGTGGGCATCAGAACATTCTGGATCTCGGTAGATGAGATCCGGTTCGGCACCGGAGCCGGCATCACCTGGGGCAGCGACCCCGGGCGCGAATGGCTCGAGACCGAGCTCAAAGCAGCCAGGCTCATCGCACTGGCATCCACAGGAGGAACTGAATGAACATCCCTGTCTGGGTCAACGGCGAGCTGCTCGACCCCGCGCAGGCCAGCGTGTCGGTCTTCGACCACGGGCTCATGGTCGGCGACGGCGTCTTCGAGACGATCAAGATCGTGAACGGCCGGTCGTTCGCGCTCACCCGTCACCTCGACCGGCTCACGCTCTCCGCCCAGCGCATGGACCTGCCGGAGCCCGATGTCGAGGCCATCGCCGACGGCATCGCCAAGCTCCTGGCGGTCGCGCCCGCCTGGGCGCTCGGCCGCATCCGCGTCACCTACACCAGCGGCCCCGGCCCGCTCGGCTCCGACCGCGGCGACCAGGGCACCACCTCCGTCGTCATCGTGGACGAGCAGAAGCCGTTCCCGGCCACCGCCAACGTCTCCGTCGTCCCGTGGCCGCGCAACGAGCGCGGCGCCCTGTCCGGGGTCAAGAGCACCTCGTACGGCGACAACGCCAAGGCCCTGCTGTACGCGAAGAAGCGCGGGGGCGGCGAGGCCATCTTCGGCAACCTGGCGGGCAACCTCTGCGAGGGCACCGGCTCCAACATCTTCATCGTCCGCGACGGCCGCCTGCTCACGCCGACGCTGGAGTCGGGCTGCCTGGCCGGGGTCACCAGGGCGCTGGTGCTCGAATGGTGCGGCGCCGAGGAGGCGGACGTGCCGCTGTCGGCGCTGTACGAGGCCGAGGAGGCGTTCCTGACCTCCACGACCCGCGACGTCCAGCCGATCAAGCTGGTCGACGACACGGAGCTGCCGCTCGCTCCCGGCCCGATCACCACGAAGGCCATGCGCGTCTTCGCCGAGCGCTCCGCCGCCGACCTGAACCCCTGAGCCAGTGGGCCCCGCCCCGTCGGCGGCGGGGCCACCGTGGCGTGTCAGTACGACTTCTGGGTCTGGACGTTGAAGTCGTCCATCTTGACCTGCTTGGCCGGGTCGGTGAGCGGATCGTCGATCCTCAGCACGTCCAGGCCCTCGCGGATGTCGCTCGAGTAGATGTAGCCGTTGTAGTAGTACGCCGACCAGGAGCCCGCGATGTCGCCGCCGGGGAACGGGCCGCGCTCGAAGTAGCCGATCTCCTTCGGGTGGGCGGAGTCGGTGAAGTCCCAGATCGACACCCCGCCCTGGTACCACGCCTGCACCATGACGTCCTTGCCCGGCACCGGGATCAGCGAGCCGTTGTGGGCCACGCAGTTCTCGTTCGCCTGCTGCTCTCTGGGGATCTTGAAGTAGCCGCGCCGCTCCAGCTTGCCGTTCACGATGTCGTACACGGCGTCCGCGCCCTTCGTGGCCGGCGTGTTGCGGTCGCACGTGGCCTGGCCGCCGCCGCCCAGCTCGTCGCTGAAGACGACCTTCGTGGCATCGTTGTTGAACGTCGCCGAGTGCCAGATCTGGAAGTTCTCCGTGTCGGTGATCTGCTGGAGCACCTTCGGCTTGACCGGGTCGGAGATGTCGAGCAGCACGCCGTCGCCGAAGCAGGCGGCCGCGGCGAGCTTCTTCTCCGGGTACGCGGTGATGTCGTGGCAACCGGAGGCGAGATCGGAGTGCTGCCGCTCAGGGAAGATATCCGGCTTCGCCACGATTTTTGCGGACTTAGGCGACTTTGTCGGGATCTCTACGATCTGGATGAGCTCGTGGGGCGGCGGGCAGGTCTTCGACTCGGGTTCGGGGCCGGGCGAGGAGACGTACACGTACAGCGTCTCCCCGGCAGGGACCATCGTGTGCGTGTGCGAGCCGCAGTCGGTCCTGACCGCGCCGACGTACTCAGGGCTCTTCTTGTCGCTGATGTCGAAGATCCGCAGGCCCTCCCACTCGCGGCTGCCGTCGCCGGAGTCGCACTCCTCGCCGGCGCGCGGCTCGTCGACCGAGAGGATGAGCAGGTCGCCGTACACGCTGACGTCGTTCTGCTGCGCCGGGCAGGCCACCTGGCTCACGATGCGGGGCCTGGTCGGGTCGCTGATGTCGTAGATGGTGAACCCGCCGAAGTTGCCTTCGTACGCGTAGTCACCCTGGAACGCCAGGTCCGTGTTGATGTCGTCCTTGCCGTTCAGCGGGGCGGTCCTGGGCAGGTTGGCGACGAACTTGACGTTGTCGCTCGTCATCACGTCACCGGCGGGGGCGGCGGAAGACGTGGCGGCCGGAGCGCTGGTCTCCCGCGTCGAGGCGGCGGGCGACGGCGCCTCGGCCGGCTGCGGGCCTGCCGCGCAGGCGGAGACCAGTAACAGCACCGTACCCAACAACGCTCCGCGCAACGTGGCAGAGATCAACGCGCGTCCCCTTTGTCTCGTAGCTCACTATGGAAGCTATGCCAGGAGATTCGCGGCCGCGTACGGTCTTCATCACAGTTATGACCACATTCGCCCTCGCCGCCTGCTCCCAGCAGCAGCCGGCCGGCCCCTCGCCCGTGGGGACGGAGGCGCCCGTCATCGTGCCGGGGAGCCCGGGAGCGGCCGGCCGTACCGCGACGCCGGGGGAGCGCGTGGGGCAGACGCCGGCGGCGACGGTGGCCTCGGACGTCCGCTTCGCCGAGGCCATGATCCCGCATCACCGCCAGGCCCTGGAGATGACCTCGCTGGTGAACGACCGCACGACCACGGCCTCCATCCGCTCGTTCGCCCGCCAGATCACGGCCGCGCAGACCCCGGAGATCAAGGCCATGACCGGATGGCTGGCCGAGCTCGGCCGCTCCGCTCCCGCCGCCCACGCGCACGCTCAGACGGCGGCGTACGGCATGGCGACGCAGGAGGAGCTGAACGCCCTGAGCGCGGCCAAGGGGACGGCCTTCGACCGCATGTTCCTGCAGCTGATGACCCGGCACCACGAGGGCGCGGTGAAGATGGCGGGGGAGGAACTGGCGACCGGCCGCGACCGGCGCATGCGGCTGCTGGCCAAAGACGTGTACTCGGGTCAGAGCATCGAGATCGCCCGCATGCGGAAGGCTCTGGAGAGCCTGCCCGCCTAGATCGTCAGGACGGCCAGAGCATGTTGGTCAGCTCGGCGTCCAGGTCCATGTAGTCGGTCTCCCGCCCTGCCGGGACCTTCTCGTACGTACGGTGGAGGAACTCGGTGAGGGGCGCCAGCGGCACTTCGAAGAGCGCCTGCCCGAAGGGGGACGTGAGACTGATATGGAGCGTCCGCTCGCCGTCGGCACGCGCGGGCCACACCTGGACGTCGCCGTCGCCGACACGCCTCACGATGCCCACGGTCAGCAACTCACGGGCAAAGATCCACTCGACCGGTTCGTCGTTCCCTACGTGGAAGGCCATGCGGATGGCGTACGGATCGTCGGCTGTGTAACTCAGTCCGGCGAGCAGGGGGACGGTAGTACGGTCGGGGACCACAAGCCGAAGGCCAAGCTCGGCGGAGACGGTGGTGCTGTTCATCGTCAGCCAAACCTTTTCGTCGTAGGTCCCCTCTACGGGGCTTTCACTGCTCTGACGGACTTCGTCCTGAGCTATGACGCGGAACGAAGAAACCTGTAGGAAAGATTCCGCTCCAAGGGCCTTCTGTAACGCACATCACAGCTGGACATTTAGGCATCTACCAGGCTAAACGGCATCAACCGGGTCGTATTTACAAGGGTTTTGCGTCTTGCGGAGCCTGTCCCGGCGCGCGCCGACCATGAACGTTTCTTGCCAAAAGATCACGACCGATGCCAACCGGAACAGGACGATGGTATGCCACCGACCCACCGTGCCGGTGGGCAACCGCCACGTTTCACCCGAATCCCTCTCCCCGCCTTCGTCCCAGCCCCCGACGACCCGCCCGAACCACCCCGCCGACCGCCACCCAACCGCCATCCAACCGCTTCGCTTCGCCAGCAGGTGCCAGAGTGCGGTATGGTTTTCCCCGTCGGCACCGCGAGGAGCCAACAGGGCGGGCGATTAGCTCAGCGGGAGAGCGCTTCGTTCACACCGAAGAGGTCACTGGTTCGATCCCAGTATCGCCCACAGGAAAGATCGCTGGTGAGAGGCTCGCTGCTCGTCATGAGTAGCGGGCCTCTTGTCATGTCTGAGCCCCTCGGGGAGCCATCTCACTCGGACTCAACCCGTCGGCTTGTCGCCGAGGACGGTGTGGTGGCGGCGTCGAGCTGCGTGCCGATGCCGGTGCAGAACACCAGATTGTGATCTTGCTAGGCCTCGCCGGCCTGGAGCTTCTGGGCGGCTAGGCGTGCGTGGTGTTGCCGGAGTGCCCGTGCGGCGAGCTGTCTCTGGGCGTGAGGTTGCATCCAAGCGTGGGTCAGCCGTTGGCGACCCAGTCCATGTGTTCGATCCAGTGGTCGAGCAGCGCCCGATCGCCCCGCAGTTCCAGCGTAGAAGCCGCATCCACCGGGCGACGCCTGCTGATCACGAGCAGGAGCTCGGCGGCTGGGCCGCCTACCGCGACGTCCGCCTTGGCGTGCGTGCGTTCCAGGACGACCCTGTCCGGGTTCCGGCGTGCCAGCCACTCCCCGGGTGCGTCGGTCGCGTGGAAATGCAGGGTCTGGCCGCTGCCGCGCATCGCATCGGCGAAGCCGGGCCTGTTCTCCCAGTAGCCGCGGGAAGTCATGTTGTCCAGCCAGTCCTCGATGGCCGCAACGGCAAGCTCCGGCGCCAGCTCGTACCGCATGCCGAGTGCCGCAGCCGCGTCCGCGCGATGCACGCAAGCCTCGCCGAACAGCCGGCGTGACCAGAACGGCACGCCAGCGGTGCCGCCGGACGGATCCCACACCGGCGTGTCATCGGCGACCGATTCGAACGCCCGCTTCGCCTCGGCCGCGGTGTCGGTCAGCCAGGCGCGCCACTGGGCCGGATCGGTCGGAGCCGGAACGTAGCCGGCGAACGCCTTGCTCGGCTCGGTCATCCGCTCGCCCACGAGCATGGCCACCATACGCTGTGTCGCGCCGACGTGGTCGACAAGATCGGCCAGCGTCCACTTCGGACATGTCGGCACCGGGTCCGCCGCATCCCTGCCGTCCACCCAATCGGCAAATATGCTCGTCTGCTCGACAACGGCCTTCACATGCGCGGACGTGTCCATCTGCACCTCCAAGATGCGGCGGGTCAGGCAACTGATTCTCACCTACGGACATGCGCGTGGCCAGGCCACTGATCGGCCATTTTCCGGACATTGGCGGCCATCAAGGCAGTGGCGGTGTGCATGGAGCGGACCGGGTCGGCTGCCACCGCACAAGTGGGCGGCCCAGCCCTGCTACCGCTGAACCCATGCCCCATGATCGAACCCGCTGACGGCCGTCCAACCGTCACCCGTGCCGGCGTAGGAGGTGCAGCCGGGCCGGGTCGACTTCGGTCGCGGCCGTCTTTCCGTCCAGCGCCCAACCCCTCCCGTACGCCGCGGCGAAGGCCTCCTCGCCCAGCGCGGCCCAGCCTCGGCGGGTGAGCTCGCGAACCTGCCGGTCGGTGCGGTCGTGAGCGCCGCGCAGCCGGGAGGCGGCGCCGAGCAGGACGGCCGACTCGTGATGCCGTCCATGCGCCTCAGCGAGCGCGGCCGCGTTCACCGCCACCAGCGACAGGATCGGCAGGTCCCGGGTCTCCAGCGCCGCCGCGTACGCTTTCGTCAGCGCCTGCTCCGCGCCGGCCAGGTCACCCAGCTCCAGGCAGAGCGAGGCCCGTACGCTGCCGGCCAGCGTCCGCGCGTGGTCACCGGGGAACGTGGTGTCGCCGTGCAGGCCCCGTTCGGCGTCGTCGAGCAGTTCGCGCGCCCGGTCCAGGTCGCCGAGCCGCACCCGGAAGACGGCCTCCCACGCGTCGACCAGGGCCGGCATCTCCGCCGAGTTCGCGCGCAGCGCTCGTTCCCGGGCCGAGTCGATCATCGCGATCGTCAGGTCGGTGTCGCCGCGCCGCAGGTGCAGGTCGATCCAGCGCAGGTCCATGAACACCTCGTCGCCGAGGCTGAGCGAGCCGAACTCGCCGGCCAGCGACCGGGCCTCGCGCAGGTCGGCCAGCGCGCCCTCGAGGTCGTCGTCGTACTGCCGCAGCTGGGCGCGCAGCGGCAGCGCGGTGGCCTGGCCCCAGCGGTCGCCGACCTGCCGGAAGCAGGCCAGGGCCGCCTCCACGTCGGGGCGCATCTCGTCGAGCTCGCCAGCGTTCTCGGCGAACTGGGCCCGGAACATGCGGGCCAGGCCGGACAGCCACACGTCGTCGCCGTCGGCCAGGCGCTCGATGATCGCGAGCGCGGTCCTCTCCCGCAGGAACCCGAGCGGGAGCGCGGCGAGCGCGCCGTACGGGCCCGGCAGCTCCGGGTACGCGAGCAGCCGGTCGGCCAGCTCGCGCATCTGCGCCTGGTCGTCCGCGGCCTCCTCGGCGGTCATCCCCGGCCGGGTGCCGACCCGGTTGATCAGGTAGATCGCGTGGGCGCAGTCGCGGTCGGGCGTCGGCTCGCCGCCGGGCACCGACAGCGCCTCGCCCAGCCAGTGGGCCGCGTCGCGGTGCCGGCCGAACATGTGCCAGTACCAGGTCAGGTTCAGGGCGAGAGCGACCGCGCCGGCGGCGTCGCCGGTGTCGCACCGCCGGCGCAGGGCGGCCAGCGCGTTGTCGTACTCGGCGCTGATGACCCGCATGGCCGCCAGTTGGCCGGGCCCGCGCAGCTGCGGGTCGTAGCGGGCCATCAGCGCGGCGAAGTAGCCGGCGGCCAGGTCGCGGACGGGGCCGAGGTCGCCCGTCTCGGCCAGGCGGCCGGTGCCGTACTCGCGCAGCGTCTCCAGCATGCGGTAGCGGCCCGGGTCGGGCGCGAGCTGCAGCAGCGACCGGTCGACCAGGCCCGCGAGCAGCTCGGGGATCTCGGCAGCCGGTACGGCGGTGCCGGCGCAGAGCGCGGTGGCCGAGGCCGGCGTGACGCCGCCGGGCAGGATCGAGACGCGTTCGGCGACCGTACGCTCGTGCTCGCTCAGCAGCTCCCAGCTCCAGGCGATGACCGCGCGCAGTGTGCGGTGCCGGGGCAGCGCGGTGCGGTTGCCGGTGGTGAGCAGCCGGAACCGGTCGGACAGCCCGTCGGCCAGCTCGGGCAGCGACAGCGTCCGCAGCCGGGCCGCGGCCAGCTCCAGCGCCAGCGGCATCCCGTCCAGGCCGTGCACCACGCGCACTATGTCGGGCAGCGTGTTTTCGTTCACGTCAAACCCGGGTCGCACGGCCGCGGCCCGCTCGGTGAACAGACGTACCGACGCCGCCCGCCGGACCTGCTCGACGCCGTCGTCCGGCCCGGGCAGCGTGAGCGGGCCGAGCGGCACCAGCGCCTCGCCGTTGACCGCGAGGGGTTCGCGGCTGGTGGCGAGCACGCGCAGCCCGGAGCATCGGGGCAGCAGCGCCGCGACCAGGTGGGCCACGGCGTCGATCAGGTGCTCGCAGTTGTCGATCAGAAGCAGGCTCTCCCGGCCGCTGAGCTGGTCGGCGAGCACGTCCACCTCGTCGCCCTCGACCCGCAGCCGGGCCTCGAACATCGCGCCGCCGCGCAGCCCGATCCCGGCGAGCACGGCCGCGCCGACCTTGACCGGCTCGGTGACCGAGGCGAGGTCGATCATCCAGGCGCCGTCGCGGTACTCGTGGCGGTGGCGTCGGGCGGCCTCGACGGCGAGGCGCGTCTTGCCGGCGCCGCCGGGACCGACCACGGTGACCAGGCGCCCGGCGGCGAGCAGCGTGTCGATCCGGGCGAGGTCGTCGTCGCGCCCGATGAAGCTGGTCAGCGGCGCGGGCAGGTTGCCCGGCCTGGTCCGCGCGGCGTCGGCGGCCGGGGCGGGCCGCTCGGCGCGCAGCAGGCGCAGGTGGCGCTCGCGCAGGGCGTCGCCCGGATCGGTGCCGAGGACGTCGGCCAGGGTTTCGCGGACCCGCTCGTACAGGGCCAGGGCCTCGGCCTGGCGACCCTGGGCGGCGAGCGCGTCCATGAGCAGCGCGGCCGCCCGCTCGTGGACGGGGTGCTCGGCGAGCAGGGCGGCCAGGCGGGCGGCGGCCGCGTCGGCACGGCCCAGGGACAGCTCGGCGTCGGCGAGGTCGGCGACGGCCTCGACCGAGGCGTGGGCCAGCCGGGTCGCCGCGGCGGGCGCCACCGCGGCGACGACCGTGGGCTCGGCGCCGGGACGGTCGCCCCACAGCGCCACGGCCTCGCCGAGCACGGCCGCCGCGGCATTCGGGTCGCCGGCGCGCAGGCGGTCACGGCCGGCGGCGGCGAGCTGCTCGAACCGCAGCGCGTCCACGTCGATCGCGTCCACGTCCAGCCGGTAGCCGCCCGCGACCTGCGTGACGTCGCCGGCCGAGCCGAGGGTCCGGCGCAACCGCGAGACGAGGGCCTGCAGGGCGTGGGCGGGGCCGGCCGGCGGGTCCTCGGGCCAGATCGCGTCGACGAGGATGCCCGGCTCGACCGCGCGCCCGCCGGCGAGCGCCAGCCGTACGACCAGACCCTGCAACCGCGCACCCCTGACGGGCAGGGTGACGTCGCCGCGAGACGCCTGAAAGGCGCCGAGCAGCGTGACGCGAAGCCGCGTATGCCCGTCCATCT
The DNA here is from genome assembly GCF_040674955.1 of Nonomuraea sp. NPDC049695. Classification (NCBI taxonomy): domain Bacteria; kingdom Bacillati; phylum Actinomycetota; class Actinomycetes; order Streptosporangiales; family Streptosporangiaceae; genus Nonomuraea; species Nonomuraea sp. NPDC049695. The sequence goes on from NZ_JBFANV010000149.1 coordinate 14,873, forward strand.
CCCGATCCTCGCGCACGCGCCCTCGAGCCCCCAAACCAGCTCCTTTCCCGGCCGCGGTCACCATGAGGAGCCTGCCGGGTGCTCGAACGCGCGGCGCTGGCCCGTCGCAGGACAGGAGCGTCAGTGCCGTGCGCGCCCGCGTCAGTGCCGTGCGCGCCCGCGTCAGCGCCGTGTGTGCCTCGTGTGAGCGGCCCGCTTCAGTCTTTGCGTGCCCGAAGAGAACAGGGCGTCGAGCTTCGGAAGGGGAGTTCTCGTGCATGACGTAGTGATCGTGGGTGCCGGCCCGGTCGGTCTGTTCCTTGCCTGCGAGCTCGGCCTCGCGGGCTGCTCTGTCCTGGTGCTTGAGCGGGAGCCGGAGCCCCGCTCCCCGTGGAAGGCGGACCCGCTAGGGATGCGGGGCCTGTCCGCCACGTCGGTCGAGGCGTTCTACCGCCGCGGGATGCTGGACCCGCTGCTGAAGGCGTCGGGCGTCGACGACTATCCCGACGCGGACGAGCCGGCACCCCCTCGGGGCGTGGGCCACTTCGCCGGCATGATGCTCGATCCGGCCAAGGTCGATGTCGCCGCCCTGCCGTTCCGGCTTCCCAGCCCGGCGATGGAGGGCATGATGACACACCTCGAAGCGGTCGAGACGGTGCTGTACGAGCGGGCATCCATGCTCGGCGTGGAGGTCAGGCGCGGCGTCACGGTCTCAGCCATCGCGCAGGACGATGAGACCGTGGTCGCGCAGGCCGGCGAGCACGAGTACGCGGCGCGCTGGCTCGTCGGCTGCGACGGCGGACGCAGCGCCGTGCGTGGGCTCGCGGGCTTCGACTTCGTCGGCACCGAACCGCAGTTCACCGGCTACACCATGCTCGCGAGCAGCGCCGATCTCCAGAAGCTGCGCCCTGGGTTCAATCTGACGCCGACCGGCATGTACCTCCAGATGCCCGCGGAGGGGCATGTCGGCATGCTGGAGTTCGACGGCGGCGCGTTCGATCGCTCGCAGCGGCCTACTCGCGAACATCTCCAGGCGGTTCTGCGCCGGGTGTCCGGCACCGACGTGACGCTGAGCGACGTCCATCTCGCCTCGAGCTTCACCGATCGGGCGATGCAGACGACGACCTACCGGCAGGGGCGCGTCCTGCTCGCGGGCGACGCCGCTCACATCCACTCTCCCCTCGGGGCGCAGGGACTCAACCTCGGCGTCGGCGACGCCATGAACCTGGGATGGAAGCTCGCGGCGACCGTGCACGGGTACGCGCCGGACGGGCTGGTCGACACCTACACCCGCGAGCGCCATCCGATCGGCGCATGGGTGCTCGACTGGACGCGCGCCCAGGCGGCGGCCATGAGGCCGGATCCGCATGCGCAGGCGATCCAAGGCGTGATTCGCGACCTGCTCGGGACCCGTGACGGGACGACCTACGTGTTCGAGAAGACATCGGGATCGTCGATCCGCTACGACCTCGGCAGCGAGCAGCCGCTGGTCGGCCGGAACGCCCCGGACCTTCGTCTTGAGGACGGCACCCGCCTCGGCGACCTGATGCAGGACGGACGAGGCGTCGCGCTCGATTTCAGCGTCGACCGACGCCTGCACGGTTCGGCGATGGGCTGGGGGAGCCGGATGCGGTATGCGGCCGGGCCGGCGATAAACGACTTCGGATTGGGTGCCGTGCTTGTCCGGCCTGACGGCATAGTCGCCTGGGCCGATGATCGCGAGCCTGATCGTGAAGCGTTCGAGCGGGCCGCCGGCCAATGGTTCGGCGGTCCGGAAATCTAAAAGCAGCTCACCCCGATTTTCCAAACCCCGACCGAGAGGGGAAAGCGGTTCATAAGCCGCCTGAATGTCAACATTGGCACCGATATAAACCTTTCTTCTCCTCGGCTGAGTTTTAGGAGCGCACATGACGATCACCCTCCGACCGGGAAGCATCGTGATGTTCACCGGCGATTCGATCACCGACTGCCGGCGGCTGGAGAGCGAAGAGGGCCTCGGGTCCGGCTACCCGCTGCGCATCGCGGGGGAGTGGGGGCTCCGGCACTCGGACCGGGCCGTGACCTGGCTGAACTCCGGGATGGCGGGCGACAAGGTGATGGATCTCGAAGCCCGCTGGCAGGCGGACGTGCTCGACGCGCGCCCCGACGTGGTGTCGATCCTCGTCGGCGGCAATGACGTGGGCTGGCACTCGTACGACCCGGACGGCTACGTGATCCCCGTGGAGGACTTCGCGGCGGGTTACGACCGCCTGCTCGCGCCCCTGGCCGAGGCGGGCACGGAGCTGATCCTCATCGAGCCGTTCCTCCTGCCGATTCGCGGCCTTGTCGAGGTCGGCGATGTGCGCCTCGGCGAAGCTGTGAACATCGACCTACGGATACTGGGCTCATGGCCAAATGTGACGCGGACCGATCGGCTCTGTTCACGCGGTCCGATGAACCCTTGACGCACG
>NZ_JBFANV010000150.1:0-17162 GCF_040674955.1 Nonomuraea sp. NPDC049695
CCCCTCGTCCCCACCCCCCCCCTCTCCCCCTGTGTTTTGTTGCCCCCCCCCCAAAATTTTTTGGGGGGGGGCCCCCCCGCCGCGGCGCCCCCCCCCCCTCTTTTTGTTTTCCTCCGTACGCTGAGAAAGATCTTGCCACGTCCACGCCGGCATCCTGGGCGCCGTGAATCGTCCCCCACCGGGGAAGCGGCTTTCATCTGGGCTCATGGACGTTGCTGAGCTTGCTAGGCTGGAGGAACCGGGCCACCCCACAGGTGGCCTTCGTCGCGTAAGGCCCGAGGACGGGCGGCGACCCAGCCACGGTGGACCGTCATTGTGAGTCCGCTGGGTGAGCCAACGAAATGGACCAGAAGTGAACAGAGATAACGGATCGGACGGCGGACAGCGCGGGCGCGGCGACTACGGCGATAGGCGCTCCAGCGGAGACGGCAGGAGCGGCGGGTACGGCTCTCGCGGGCGAGACTCCGGCGGCGACCGTCCGTTCCGTTCCGACGACAGGTCGCGCCCCTACGACCGAGACCGGGCGCCCCGACGGGACGAGGGCCATCGGGACGATCGCGGCCCGCGTCGAGAGAGTGACGAGCGTCGTTCGTTCCAGGATCGGGATGATCGTGGCCCTCGGCGCGAGGGTGGCTTCGGCGACCGTCGTGAGGGCAGGTTCGGGGACCGTCGTGAGGGTGGTTCCCGTGAGGAGCGGGGTCCGCGCCGTGAGGGTGGTTTCCGCGACGATCGGGGGCCGCGTCGTGAAGGCGGCTACGGTGATCGGGGTCCGCGCCGTGAGGGCGGCTACGGCGATCGTGGGCCGCGCCGCGACACCGACCACGGGGACCGTGGGCCGCGCCGTGAGGGCGGATACCGGGACAACCGTGGCCCTCGGCGCGAAGGTGACGATCGCGGACCTCGTGGTGACGAGCGTCGTACCTATCGGGACCGCGACGATCGCGGTCCACGCCGTGAGGGTGATGAGCGTCGTTCGTTCCGGGATCGGGATGATCGTGGACCGCGTCGTGAGGGTGGATTCGGCGCCCGTCGTGAGGGTGGTTCCCGCGAGGAGCGGGGTCCGCGTCGTGAGGGTGGCTTCCGCGACGATCGGGGGCCGCGTCGTGAAGGCGGCTACGGCGATCGTGGGCCGCGTCGCGACACCGACCACGGGGACCGTGGGCCGCGTCGTGAGGGCGGATACGGTGATCGTGGGCCGCGTCGTGAAGGCGGATACGGTGACCGTCGTGAGGGCAGGTTCGGGGACCGCCGCGAAGGTGGCTTCCGCAACGATCGGGGTCCGCGCCCTGAGGGGGATGAGCGTCGTTCGTACCGGGATCGCGATGATCGTGGTCCTCGGCGCGAGGGTGGCTTCGGCGACCGTCGTGAGGGTGGGTTCGGCGCCCGCCGCGAGGGTGGCCCCGCACGCCCGGGCTCGCGCGACGACCGCGGTCCCCGCAGTGAAGGCGGCTACGGCGATCGTGGGCCGCGTCGCGACAGCGGCTACGGCGATCGTGGGCCGCGCCGAGAGAGTGACTCCGGGGAGCGCCGTGAGGGCGGTTTCCGCGACGATCGGGGTCCGCGCCGCGAGGGTGGCTACGGTGGCCGTCGTGAGGGTGGCTTCCGCGACGATCGGGGTCCGCGCCGCGAGGGCGGATACGGTGGCCGGCGCGAGGGGGATCGAGGCCCGAGTCGTGGCGGTTATGGCGACCGTCGTGAGGGCGACCACGGTCCCCGCCGCGAAGGTGGCGGCGCCCGCCCGTTCTCGCGTGACGACCGCGCCGAGCGTCCTGGCTCCGGTACCCGCGCCAGGTACGGCAGGCCTGATCGCGAGGCGGACGCTCCGCAGCGCGAGAAGCTGCCCGATGTCCCGGCCGATGTCACCGCTGAGGAGCTCGACAAGGAGGTCCGCGAAGAGCTGCGTTCCCTCCCCGGCGACCTCGCCGAGCTGGTGGGCCGGCACCTCGTCGCCGCCGAGCGGGCGCTCGAGGACGACGACCCGGACCGGGCGCACGAGCACACGAAGGTGGCGCGTAGGTTCGCGGCCAGGATCGGCGTCGTACGCGAGGCCGCCGGCATCGTCGCCTACCGCGCCGGGCACTTCTCCGAGGCGCTGAGCGATCTGCGCGCGGCCAGGAGGATGACGGGTTCGGAGGCGTACCTGCCGGTCATGGCCGACTGCGAACGCGGCCTCGGCCGTCCCGAGCGGGCGATCGACCTCGTGCGTTCACCGGAGGCCGAGCGCCTCGACCGAGCCGGACGCATCGAGCTGACCATCGTCGAGTCCGGCGCCCGCCGCGACCTCGGCCAGCACGACGCCGCCGTGATCACCTTGCAGCGGCTCCCCGAACTGCGGGATCCGCAGCCGAAGCCGTGGTCGGCGCGGCTGGCGTTCGCGTACGCCGACGCGCTGGCCGACGCGGGGCAGCAGGAGGCGGCCGCGGCCTGGTTCGGAAGGGCGATGGCGTTCGACGAGGACGGGGAGACGGAGGCGGCGGAACGGTACGCCGAGCTGACCGGTGCCGTCATCGAGGACGTCGAGGAGGACTTCGACGACGCCGACGCCGACGATGCCGACGAGACGGGTGACGTCCTGGAGGGCGAGCCGGTCTCGGAGGGCAGCGCCGCGGAAGGGCCTGCCGACGTCCTCGATGGAGAGCCGGGGTCAGAGGAGCCGTCCGACGGGCCGGAGCAAGAGGGTCCGGCTGAGGTGTCGGCTCAGGAGAGCCCGGCTGCCGCAGCGACTCAGGAGAGTTCGGCTGCCGTACCGGATCAGGAGGGTTCGGCTGCCGTACCGGCTCAGGGGGCGCAGCAGGCCGACGCGGCCGCGGTGCCTGAGGAAGGCCCCGAGCAGCAGGACGGCGCGGCCGGCGTCGAGGAGGGCCTGACGGACGCCGCCGAGGGCTCGGCCGGACGGCAGGACAAGCCCGAGGTGACGCCTCAGCTCCAGGCGCCGAGCATCACCCCCGCGTTCATCGAGCCGAACTTCGGTGACGCGCTCGACGAGTCCGACGAGTCCGACGAGCGCGACGACCCTGCCTCGGACGACAAGCCCAAGACCGACAACTGACGCCCAAAGCTCGAGGGGCTTCCGCACGTCCCGCCGTACTGCCGCTGCTGTCGTGGCGCTCGGTACGGCGGGCCGTGGCGGGCGTGGCCTCTCACAGCTCCCTTCGTAGCGGGATCGCATTGGGGACGGCGAGGTGCCGGCTCGCCCAAACGAAACCGGTGATGCGGCGGCGTGCGCGTGGGCGGCGAGACGAAACCGGGCGGTCTACGGTGAGACGCGGTCCAGCCAGTGGAGGATTCCCGCGACGTTCGACGGAGCACCGCTCAGCAGCTCGAGCTGCTCGTTCATCCCACCGTCCGCATCGGACTGCAACGGGCTGTAACGCTCCTTCGTGCGCTCCCTGACCATGGCCACAGCGTGGTCCAGGTCCATCCCCTCGGAACGCGCCTGCTTGGTGAGATCCACCCAGACGCGGAGCTCCTCCGCGGACCGTTCGAGAGTCTCCTGTACGGCGTCGACCGGCCCGTAGTGGCTGAACAGCAGCCGTTGCGGCCCAAGAGCCTCGAACAGCGCGATCGAGTCGAGCGCGGTCTGCAGGTCGAAGTCCGGCGGAGGGGTCGCGGGGCGCAGATCGCCTGTTTCGGGCAGGTAGACACCGGCCGCGTCGCCGACGTACAGATCGCCGGTGACGGAGTCGACGAGGCCCACGTGATGTTTCGCATGACCGGGCGAGTAGTGGCTGTTCAGCGTACGGCCGTTGCCCAGGTCGATGGCTCCGGTGTCGCCGAGGGCGACGATGCGTTCGGCCTCGGTGGGGGACAGTTCGCCGAAAAGCACGTCGAGCTTGTCACCCCACACCATCCGCGCGCTGGCCATCAACCGTGACGGGTCAGCCAGATGGCGGGCGCCCTTCTCGTGTACGACGATCTGCGCGGACGGGAAGAACTTGGCGATGTCGCCCACTCCGCCCGCATGATCCAGGTGGATGTGGGTCACCACGACGGTGGCCAGGTCCTCCGGTCCGACGCCGAGCGAGGCGAGCGCGTCACGTACCACGGGTGCCGACGTCGACGTACCCGTCTCCACCAGGCACGGCCGATCACCCAGAATCAGATAACCGGCGGTGATGCCCGTATATCCCGCCATTTTGGTGTCGATTTCATAGACGTCGCCGCCCAGCGCGGTGATGTTGTCCACAGGAACTCCCGAGCGTCCAGCCGTCATCCCCAGAACGGCATTCCAGCCGATCCGGGCTCCTCCTCATCGTAGAGAGTGATCTCCACCAGAGCACCGACAGGAGGACGACAGTGGACCGAAACGAAGTCTTGCTGGTGGGCCGGCTCTCGGCGGCAGCCGAGGAGCAGCCCCTGCCCAGCGGCGACACCGTGACCAAGTGGCGCATCATCGTGCGCCGTCGTCGCCACAGACGCGGAGCAGCCCTGACGGACAGCATCCCGTGCGTCACCTTCGACCCGGAGACGGCTGCCATAGTCCGCAGTCTCAAGCCGCGCGACTACATGGAGGTCACGGGCTCCTTCCGCTGCCGCGTGTTCGGCCCGTCCGCGGCCAAGACCTGGCGGTACGAAGTGGAAGTGAGCTCCGCCAAGCCGTACGAAGCCGACCTCCCCCAACCGGACGCCCTCCCCGATGACCCCACCCTCAGCCCCAACGGGAGCCTCGCCGCCCTGATCCCCCGCCAGGTGGCCTACCTGGCACCAGCGATCTGACCGCTGTCGCTCGTGCGGGGACGGTGTGCCTGCGCGCGGGTCCGTTGTCCTGGGGTTACGACTTGGATGCGCGTTGCGGGCTGCTGTGAGGGATGTGCCCGCAGTGGGCGCTGTGGACCATGGCGTCAGCCGGGAGGGGAGAGCGGTTGCGTCAGTCGATGGCGAACGTACGGAGGACCAGGCCGGTCCTGGGCTTCGGGCCGAAGGAGGTGGATTTGCGGGGCACTCGTTCGCCGCCGGCGGCGACGGCCAGCACGTCGTCGATCGCCAGGGGCTTGATGAGCACCGCGGTGCCGCCGGTACGGGTGGCCAGCCGCACCGCGGCATCCGTGTCGTGGTGCACGATCCGTACGGTCTGTTCGTCGTCGTGCATGCCCCACACCTTGGGCAGCACGAACTCCGTGAGGACGGAGGTGTTGAGGGAGTTCCAACGCTCGGAGCGGTCGGGTGGCATGGCGTGGGCGAGCTGCATCGGATCGGGGTCGGTGAGCAGGTGGGAGCTGCCCCCGCCGGCGAGCAGAAAGGCCGGCTCCGGAGCCTCCTCGAGCGCGGCCAAGCCCTGCGCCAGGTCGTCGAAGTCGCGGACCCGCCACGCGCCCTTTGCCTTGGCGGCGGCCTCGGACAGGGGAAGCCCGGGGATCACACGGTGGATGGCCTGGAGGTTGGGCGGGTACGCGGTGGAGTCGACGAGCAAGGCCAACCCGAAGTCCCACGGCCCGACGACCGGCCCTGGGTGCCCCAGAGCTGAACCGTCCCTCCCGGCGCCCTCGTTCGCGGTGCCCTCCGCTGTGGCGGGCTCGCGTGCGGGGCGCGCGGCTTCGGCGGCCTCGGCTGCGGCGTGCTCCGGTGTGGGGTGCTCCGGTGCGAACCCTGCGCCAGGGCCGGCGCTCCTGCCGGCGTCGGGTCCCTCAGCGAGAGGGCGACGCCCGGGGGTGGCGGTGCGCGACGACGGCGCTTGCCGAGCGGTGGAGGTCGGGCCGGCGGATGGCTCTTCCGGGTGGGGCGGTGGCTCAGGGTGCGCGCGGTGGCGGGTGGCGTGCTCCTGGCGTTGGAGTACGCGGTACGTCGCGTACCGGTGGTGGCCGTCGGCGATCAGAGCTTGGCGGTGGTGAAGGTCAGCGTTTATGGCCTCGATTTCGGACGTGTCCGTGATTGCCCAGAGACGGTGTGTGAGGCCGTCTTCCGTGTGCGCGGACACGAGGGGAGGCCGCGTCGAGGCCACCTCGCCCACCAGGCGGGTGGCCGTGCCGTGGTCGCCGTCATAGAGGAGGAAGATGGGTTCGAGGTTGGCCTGGGTGGTGCTCATGAGGGCGAGCCTGTCGATGATGGGTCCCGGCACGACATCCTCGTGGGGCAGGATGATGCGCTGCCCCGGGTCGGCGAGGCCCACATCGCCGATCAGGCCGCGTTGCAGGACACCGGGCCCGCTCTGCTCGTACACGTAAAGCGCCGGCGCCTCGTCCGGGACCAGGACGCCGGAGTCCAGCCACGCTCTCAGCGTGTCCCTGGCCTCGGTGTACCGGCTTGCGACCGCTGCCTCTGCCGATGGGGAAGCGACGCGGTGGGGCGAGGCGGCCGGTGGCGTGGTGGCCGGTGCGGAAAGGGCGTGCTGAGGTGGGGTTTGCCGGCGGGCGGTCGGGTCCTGGGCCGGGGAGTCGTCGCGGGGCGAGCGGGGAAGGATGAGACGGACGACGTTGTTCGGATGGGAGCCCAGAAGGGCGTCCACGTCCGCATCGGAGATCAGGTCGTACGGCGGGGAGGTCACCTTGGCGGGATCTTCGACAGCGAAACGTACGCCTCGGAAGGGCCGTAGCACGAGTCCATCCGGCAACGGCAGTTCAGGAGTCCCCATACCGGGCATGCTCCCATAAATGCTTGTGCCTTCCGGAAGTCGCCCCTTGGTTGCAGTCGTGCCCGCTCCGCAGCAGGGCGGAGCGGGAGCGCCCCCTCAGCGCCGAAGGAGTCCTCACGCATGACCCACGATGGAAACGTTCACGACGACAACTCAGGCGCTCCTAGAGGAAATATTTACGATTGGTATCAGCGTGGGATGAAGTTGCTGAAGGAGGGCAGCCCGGCTGCCGCTGCCGCGTTGCTGGAGCGTGCCGCCGCGGCTGAGCCGGAGTCGCGCAGCATTCTGGAGGGGTTGGCGCGGGCGCAGTTCAACTCACGGCAGTACGCGGAGGCCGCGGCCAGTTTCCGGCAGATCGTCGATGCCAATCCGGCTGAGGATTATGCCTACTTCGGGCTGGGGCTGGCGTTGTGGCGGACCGGGGATGTGGAGGGTGCCCAGGAGCCACTGGCGATCGCGGTGGCCATGCGTCCGGATGAGCGGCATTATGTTTCGGCTTTGAAGAGTGTTCGCGCTACCTTGCGGGCCCGCCGGGAAATGTAGGCGGCCTGATTCCTTTCGCCCTGTGATGTCGTTCCCCTTGTTGTTCCCGTGGCCGCGTGGAGGCCGCGTAGCGCCCACGACCCCCGGTGGATCGCTCGTGGTCGGGCCTCCTGCAGGTGGACGTGAGCGCGGCGCTAGAGTCACACGCGGTGTGAAAGGCGAACGGGGAGAGGCGGCGCTGTGCTGATAGACGGCTATGACACCCTGCTGCTCGACCTCGACGGCGTGGTCTACCTCGGCAGTCATGCGGTGCCAGGAGCCCCTGCGGCGTTGGAGGAGGCTCAGCGGCGGGGGGCGCGGCTCGCGTACGTCACCAACAACGCCTCCCGTACGCCCGCCGCCATCGCCACCCACCTGCGCGAGCTCGGTGCGCCTGCCACGGCCGACGACGTGGTGACCTCGGCGCAGGCGGCGGCCCGGCTGATCGCGGAGAGGGTGCCGCCCGGCTCGAACGTGCTCGTCGTCGGCGGATCGGGGCTGCGGCTGGCCGTACGGGATCGAGGACTGCGGCCGGTGTCGACCGCCGCCGAGTCGCCTGTCGCCGTGGTGCAGGGGATCGCGCCCGGCCTGTCGTACGGGCTGCTGTCGGAAGGGGCGCTGGCCGTGCGGCAGGGGGCGTGGTTCGTGGCCTCCAACGGGGACAGCACGATGCCTACCCGGCGGGGGGAGTTGCCGGGGAACGGGGCGATGGTCCGGGTGATCGCCGCCGCCACCGGGGTCGAGCCGGTTTACGCGGGCAAGCCCGATCCGCCGCTGCATCGGGAGTCCATGATCCGTACGGGGGCGCGGCGGCCGCTGGTTGTGGGGGATCGGCTGGACACCGATATCGAGGGGGCGTCCAACGCGGGCGTCGACAGCCTGCTGGTGCTGACCGGGGTGGCCACGGCCGTCGATGTGCTGACGGCCGCTCCGCGGCATCGGCCCACCTATGTCGGTGATGACCTGAGCGCACTGCTTCTTCCGTATCCCGAGGTACAGGACGGGGCCTGCGGGGGGTGGCGGGCCCGGTGGCAGGACGGTGTTCTGCGCCTCGACGGTGACGGGAGCCGGATCGACGGGTTGCGGGCCGCCTGTGACGCGGCGTGGGCCGCGGCTGGTGAGGGCCGGGTCGAGGAGGACACCGTCAAGCCCGTGCTCGATCGGCTCGGTTGAGCGCGAAATGGCAGCGGACGTTGATGGATCGATCAGGTCCTGATGGGTGAGTGGCGTCTCGTCGCACGTGAGCGCCTCAACGGGTTGGGGGTCGTGAGTGCTCCGGAGGGAGGGTGGATGGGGTTTTTCGGGGGTCAGGGCCAAGGGGACAGGGGAGTCAGATCAGTTTGCGTAGGCGCAGCAGGTCGCCGAAGCTGGCGTCGACCTTCACCCGCCCTCCGAGCAGCGCCCTGGCCAGGTCCAGCTCCCCGTCCACCAGCGCGATCAGGTCGCTGCTCGCGATCGTGAGCTTGACGTCGGCGGGTTTGCCGTTCGGAGGCGGCTGCTCCGTGAACGGGTCGAGCCCTCCGTGGTGCAGGCGGCCGTAGAAGATCACGTCAAGGTCGCTGACGCGGCAGCTGACCGTCCGCTCGACCACGTGTTTGGCGCGGTCCTCCTCGTCGATCTCGTCGAACTGGGCGACGAGCTTGGTCAGTGCCGTCCGGCACTCCTCGACGCTTGCCATGGTGCGCATCCTTTCTTCCTTCTTGGGGGAGCGTAGCGTTCCACATGAGTAGCACCCCCGTATGGGCTACAACGCATGACACGCCTGCCAAGGTCCCGGGCGCTCGCGGGAGGCGTTACCGTCGAGTCATGAGTGAGCTGCCGGAGGAGACCGGCGACGAGCGGGTCGACGCCATCGTGGCCGGTCTCGGCCGCTTGGCCGAGCTGCCGGTGAGTGAGCATGTGGGGGTCTTCGAGGAGGCGTTCTCCGGGCTCGAGTCCACGCTGGCCACCGCCGTGGAAGAGCAGTGAGCCGCAGGATCCGCCTCGACAGCGAGCTGGTACGCCGCGGCCTGGCCAGGTCGCGCGAGCAGGCAGGCCAGCTCATCGAGGCCGGCCGGGTCAGCGTCGGCGGCCAGCAGGCCCGCAAGCCCGCCACCCAGGTCGACACCGCCTCCGCCATCGTCGTCGCGGCCTCGGAAGAGGGGCCCGACTATGTTTCGCGAGGAGCGCACAAACTGCTCGGCGCGCTGGAGGCGTTCGAGAGCCTGCGGGTGGAGGGCCGCCGCTGCCTCGACGCGGGCGCCTCCACGGGCGGCTTCACCGACGTGCTGCTGCGCCGCGGCGCAGCCCACGTGCTCGCCGTGGACGTCGGTTACGGCCAGCTCGCCTGGTCGCTGCGCACCGACGAGCGGGTGACGGTCATGGAGCGGGTCAACGTCCGCGACCTGACCCCGGACATGGTCGGCGAGCCCCCCACGCTGGTCGTCGGCGATCTGTCGTTCATCTCGTTGAAGCTCGTGCTGCCCGCCCTGGCCTCGGTCGCCGCGCCGCGGGCCGACTTCGTGATGCTCGTCAAGCCGCAGTTCGAGGTGGGCAAGGACCGCGTGGGGGCAGGCGGCGTCGTACGCGATCCAGAGCTGCGCAAGGGCGCCGTTCGCGACGCCGCCGCCAAGGCCCGGGAGCTGGGGCTGGCCGTGCGCGGCGTGACCGCCAGCCCGCTGCCGGGACCGTCGGGAAATGTCGAATATCTGCTCTGGCTGGGCAAGGGGGAGGGCGAGCCGCCGGTCGCCGACCTCGAGGCCGAGATCGAGCGTGCCGTCGCGGAAGGGCCGCAATGAAACGGACCGTGCTGGTCGCCGTACACACCGGGCGTGATGCCGCAGTCGAGAGCGCCCGCCTGGTCATCGACCGGCTGGTCGACGCCGGGATCGCCGTACGGGTGCTGGAGCCGGAGTTCGGCGAGATCGGCTGCCGCGGAGTCGAGGCGGTGCCCGCGGACCCGGGCGCCGTCAAGGACGCCGAGGTCATGATGGTGCTCGGCGGCGACGGCACGCTCCTGCGCGCGGCCGAGCTCGCCAGGCCTGCCGGCACGCCGCTGCTGGGGGTCAATCTCGGACATGTCGGGTTCCTGGCCGAGGCTGAGGTCGCCGATCTCTCGGCCGCGGTCGACAGCGTCGTGGCGGCCCGCTACGACGTCGAGGAGCGCATGACGATCGACGTTCTCGCCAGGCTGAACGGCCGGGTGCTCGCCGACACATGGGCGCTCAACGAGGTCACCGTCGAAAAGCAGGAGCGCATGCTCGAAGTGGTCGCCGAGATCGACGGCCGGCCGCTGTCGCGGTGGGGCTGCGACGGCGTGATCTGCGCCACTCCGACCGGCTCCACCGCCTATGCTTTCTCGGCGGGCGGACCCGTCGTATGGCCGGAGGTGGAAGCGCTGCTCATGGTGCCCATCAGCGCGCACGCGCTGTTCGCCAGGCCGCTGGTGGCCTCACCGCGCTCCACGCTGGCCGTCGAGATCCTGCCCGACACGCCGGGCGGCGTCCTGTGGTGCGACGGCCGCCGCCGCTTCGAGCTGCCCTCCGGCTCGCGGGTGGAGGTGCGCAGGGGCGCCGATCCCGTACGCCTGGCCCGCCTGCACGGCGTGGAGAACACCGGCGCGCCGTTCACGGACAGGCTGGTCGCCAAGTTCGAGCTTCCTGTTCAGGGCTGGCGCGGAAGGGTGCGACCCTGAGTCAATGGATGGGAGAGCGCGTAGGATCACATGGGCGCAGGTGTTCGGAAACGACGCGTGTGACCATCAGACACGGCAGTGAACGGGAGTGGGCAGTGCGACCAAGGGTCGAGGAGGTCCGCATCCAGGGGCTCGGCGTCATCGATGAGGCCGTTCTCGAGCTTTCGCCGGGCTTCAACGTGGTCACCGGCGAGACCGGCGCGGGCAAGACGATGGTCGTGACCGGGCTCGGGCTGCTGTTCGGCGGCCGGGCCGACCCTTCGCGCATCCGCCCGGGAGCCGAGCGGGCGTCCGTCGAGGGCACGCTGGTCATCGAGTCGGGCGGGCGCGTCTTCCAACAGGTGGAGGACATCGGCGGCCAGGTCGAGGACGGCGAGCTGATCATCTCGCGCACCGTCTCGGCCGAGGGCAGATCCAGGGCGTGGCTCGGCGGTCGCACGGTGCCCGTCGGCACCCTGACCTACCTGGCCGACGACCTCGTGGCGGTGCACGGGCAGATGGACCAGCAGCGGCTGCTCCAGCCGGCCAGGCAGCGCGCCTCGCTCGACCGCTACGCGGGTAACGAGCTGGTCAAGCCGCTGCGGGCCTACTCTCAGGCGTACAAACGGCACAAGCAGGTCGGCGCGCTGCTCGAGGAGCTGACCACCAGGGCCAGGGAGCGGGCGCAGGAGGCGGACATGCTCCGCTTCGGCCTGGAGGAGATCGAGAAGGTCGACCCCAAGCCGGGCGAGGATGCCGAGCTGCGCGGCGAGGAGGAGCGGCTCTCGCACGCCGACGCCCTGCGCAGCGCCGCCACGACCGCGCACACGGCGCTGCTCGGCGACCCGATGGAGGCGGCGGGGAGCCCTCACGACGTGATCTCCCTGCTCGGCGAGGCACGGGCGGCCGTGGAGGTCGTGCGCGACTTCGACCCCCAGCTCGCCTCCGTGGCCGATCGGCTGGCCGAGGCCGGCTACCTCATCTCCGACGTGGCCACCGATCTGGCGGCGTACGCGGAGTCGATCGAGGCCGACCCGGCCCGGCTGGCGGCGGTGCAGGAGCGCCGGTCCGTGCTGTCCGGGCTGATCCGGAAATATGCGGAGGACAGCGCAGGGGTCCTGACCTGGGCGCAGCAGGCCGCCGCGCGGCTGGGCGAGCTCGAGGGCGACGACGAGCGCATCGAGGAGCTGACCCGCGAGCACGAGGAGCTGACCGCCCGGCTCACCGAGCTGGCCGGCGAGCTCACCAAGGTGCGCGAGGCCGCCGCCGAGCGGTTCGGCCAGGCGGTCACCGAGGAGCTGACGGCGCTGGCCATGCCCCATGCCAGGGTCGTCGTCCAGCTGGCCCAGAGCGAGGAGTTCGGCCCCGAGGGCCGCGACGAGGTGGAGCTGCGGATGGCCGCCCACCCCGCCGCGCCGCCCCTCCCGCTCAACAAGGGCGCCTCCGGCGGCGAGCTGAGCCGGGTCATGCTGGCGATCGAGGTGGTGTTCGCCGGTGCCGACCCGGTGCCGACGTTCGTCTTCGACGAGGTCGACGCGGGCGTGGGCGGCAAGGCCGCGGTCGAGATCGGGCGCAGGCTGGCCAGGCTGGCCCGCACCGCGCAGGTCATCGTGGTCACGCACCTGCCGCAGGTCGCCGCGTTCGCCGACCAGCACCTGGTGGTCGAGAAGGCGAGCGACGGCAGCGTCGTGCGCAGCGGCGTGGTCACGCTCGACCACGAGGGCCGCGTACGCGAGCTCTCCCGCATGCTGGCCGGCCTGGAGGACTCCGAGCTGGGCCGCGCGCACGCCGAAGAACTGCTCGGTCTGGCCGCGGCAGACAGGTGATCCTGAGTGACATAGCGGACACGCCGCGTGATGCGTGGCCTCTGCGCTGTTTCGCTCTGGCAGGATGGTCATGATGAAGGTTCCGGGAAGCAAGATGCCGGGCCTCCGCGGCAGGAAGGTTGGTGACCTTCCCGGTGTAACGGCAGTGGCGAGAATCGACCGGCGTACCAAGAGGCTGACAAAGCGCCTCCAGCCCGGGGAGATAGCGATTATCGACCACGTCGACGTTGACCGTGTCAGCGCGGAGGCACTCGTCGCGTGCGGTGCCGCGGCGGTGGTCAATGTCGCCAGCGGCATCAGCGGCCGCTATCCCAATCTGGGGCCACAGATCCTGCTCGAGGCGGGCGTGCCGTTCGTCGACAACGCCAACCAGGAGCTGTTCGAACGGGTCAAGGACGGCGACGTCATCCGCGTCAACGACGGCGTCGTCTATCTCGACGACGACGTGGTCGGCAAGGGCGACGAGCAGACAGCCGAGGCGGTCGAGGCGGCCATGGCCGAGGCCCGCGCAGGGCTCGCCGTGCAGATCGAGGCGTTCGCCGTCAACACGATGGAGTACGTCCGCGGTGAGGGCAGGCTGCTCATCGACGGAGTCGGCGTGCCCGAGATCCGCACCTCCATGGAGGGCAGGCATGTCCTCATCGTGGTGCGCGGATATCACTACAAGGAAGACATCGCCACGCTCCGCCCCTACATCCGCGAATACCGTCCCGTCCTCATCGGCGTCGACGGCGGGGCCGATGCGCTGCTGGAGGCCGGCTACCTGCCCGACGTGATCGTGGGCGACTTCGACTCGGTCTCCACCAAGGCCCTGACCTCCGGCGCCGAGCTCGTCGTACACGCCTACCGCGACGGCAGGGCGCCCGGCCTGGAGCGCGTCCACCAACTCGGCCGCGAGGCGGTGATCTTCCCCGCCACCGGCACCAGCGAGGACATCGCGATGATCCTGGCCGACGACAAGGGCGCCGAGCTGATCGTCGCCGTCGGCACCCACGGCACGCTGGAGGAGTTCCTCGACAAGGGGCGCTCCGGCATGGCCAGCACCTTCCTCACCCGGCTGATCATCGGCAGCAAGCTCATCGACGCCAAGGGCGTGAGCAGGCTCTACCGCAGCCGCATCTCCACCCCGCAGCTGCTCCTGCTCGTGATCACGGCGTTGATCACGATGAGTGTCGCAGTCTTCATCTCGCCGATCGGTCAGACCTGGCTGAACGGCCTGCAAGACGCCTGGAACGCATTCATCTTCTGGCTGGTCGGACTCTTCTCGTGATCGATTTCCGCTATCACCTCGTCTCCATCGTCGCGATCTTCCTGGCGCTCGCGGTGGGCGTCGTGCTGGGCACCACGCTGCTGCAGGAGCCCGCCGTCAGGTCGGCGCGGGAGGTGACCGCCCAGCTCACCAAGTCGAAAGAGGAGCTGCGGACACAGCTCGACGCACTCCAGAGCCGCGAGACGGGCAACGACACGTTCATCGCCGCCATGACGCCGAGCATGGTGGCGGGCGATCTCACGGGCCAGCGGGTGCTCCTGGTCGAGACGCCCGGCTCCAGCACCACCATGCGCGAGGCCGCGCAGCAGGTGCTCATCCAGGCGGGCGCGCAGATCTCCGGGCGGCTCGCGCTGACGGAGAAGTTCCTCGACCCCAAGGGCACCGGCGTGCTCGACGGCCTGGTCAACCAGCTCAAGCCGGCCAACATGATGTTCCCCACCACGGCCACCTCCTGGGACAGGGCCGCCACGCTGCTCTCTGCCGCCTTCGTCACCACGGACCCGGCGCAGGCGGGCACCCCCAATCCGGCCACCGCCGACGTCGTCAGCGCGTTCGAGACGGGCGGGCTGCTGTCCACCGAAGGCGACCCTCTCAAGCGGGCCACGCTCGCCGTCATGTTCGCGCCGGAGAAGCCGTACGAGGGCGAGAGCGCCGAGCTCCAGGCGGGCGCGCTCGTCTCCATGGCGAACGGCCTCGACGTGGCCGGCAAGGGCACGGTGCTGGCCGGGACGGCCGTCACCACCGCCGTCCCGGGCGACCCGATCGGCGCCCTGCGCGACGACAGCGAGATCTCCAAGCGCGTCACCTCGGTCGACACCGCCGACATGCCCGCGGGCCGCGTCGCGATCGTCTACTCTCTCCGTGAGCAGCTGAACGGCCGCGCCGGCCAGTACGGCATCGGCAAGGGCAACTCCGCACCGCTGCCCGCGGTGCCGAGCGCCACTCCGTCCCCCACAAACCAGTCAGGGAGCTGACATGCCTGCCACCCGGGTCCGTGGCCTGCTCTACGCGCTCGCCGGTGCCGCGATCGGCGCCGTGGCCGCCCGCGTCGCCTACGCCGCGTTCACCGGCAACCGTCCGGCCGACCTGACCGGCCGCTGGACGCGCAAGAACCACCGCGGCGAGCCCATCACGCTGCTCGAAGGTCCCGCGTTCGCCGCGGGGGCGGGCGCGGCGGCGGCGTTCACGCCCGGACTGCCGGGGCGCCTGCGCCTGGCGGCGCTCGTCGCGGGCGGGGGCAGCGGCGCGCTCGGCGCGTACGACGACCTGTACGGCACCACGTCCTCCAAGGGGTTCAAGGGCCACCTGACCGCGCTCGCCCGTGGCGAGGTCACCAGCGGCGCGGTCAAGATCCTCGGCATCGGCGCCACCGGGCTCGGCGCGGCCGCCCTCGTCTCCCAGGGGCCGGCCGACATCCTGGTCAACGGCGCCACCATCGCCGGCGCCGCGAACCTCGCCAACCTCTTCGACCTGCGCCCCGGCCGCGCCATCAAGGTCGCTCTGCTGACCGGCGGGCCGCTGCTGGCCGCCTCCCTCTTCCGCGACGAGCCCGCCGCCGCCGCGCTGGCCGCCGTGCCGCTGGGCGCCGCCGCCGCGCTGCTGCCCGAGGACCTCGGCGAGCGCGCCATGCTGGGCGACGCCGGCGCCAACGCCCTGGGTGCCCTGCTCGGGCTCGCCGCCGTCACCAAGCTGGGCAGGCCCGGCCGGTACGTCCTGCTGGGCACCGTCGTCGCGCTGACCGCCGCCGCCGAGAAGATCAGCTTCACCAAGGTCATCGCGGGCAACCCCGTGCTCAACCGCCTCGACATGCTCGGCCGCCGTCCCGCCCAGCCTGTGTGAGCCCGCGTTTGTCGGTACGGGCTGCCAGGATGTTCCGCGTCAGCTTGGTCGAGAGCGGGGCTGGGGAGGCCTGGTGGCTGTGGTGACGGCGCGAGGGGTCGCGGGCGGCGCCATGCTCATCGGGGCCATCACGGTGCTGGCGCGCGTCGCGGGCTTCGCCAAGCAGTACGCCTTCGCGCAGACGGTGGGGACCAACTGCCTGGCCACGGCCTATATGACGGCCAACCAGATCCCCAACATCGTCTTCGAGGTGGTCGTCGGCGGGGCTCTGGCCGGGATGGTGGTCCCGGTGCTCGCGGGGGCCGCCGCCCGGGCGGCGGGCGGCGGCCTTCGCCCAGCTGAAGGAGCCGCTGGTCTTCCAGGAGAGGGACCGGAGGTGGGTGGCGCCGGTGAGCGGGTCGGGTGGATCAGCTCGGCGCTGCTGACCTGGGTGGTCGTCGTGCTCGTCCCGCTGGCCGTGCTCACCGCGCTGCTGGCCGGCCCGATCACCGGGTTGTTCTTCGGCACGGCCATCGACGGGTGCCCGGACACCGGGGCGGTGACGGCGGTCGCCGCGCGGATGCTGGTCGTCTTCGCCCCCCAGATTCCCCTGTACGGCGTCGCCGTCGTGCTCTACGGCGTGCTGCAGGCGCACAAGCGCTTTGCCGGGCCCGCGGTCGCGCCCCTCGTGTCCAGCATCGTGGTCATCGTGGCCTACCTGCTGTTCGTGCCGCTCAGCGGCGGGGTGACCGATCCCGCCGAGGTGCCCGGGCCTGCCGAGCTGGCACTGTCGGTGGGCACCAGCCTGGGGGTGCTGTCGCTGGTGCTGGCCGTGGTCGGGCCCACGAGCCGGCTGGGGCTCCGGTGGCGGCCCACGTTGAGGTTCCCCGACGGGGTGGCCGTCCAGGTGCGCAGGCTCGCCATGGCCGGGATCGCCGCCCTTCTTGCCCAGCAGGCAGCCATGATCGTGGTGGTGTGGCTGGCGAACAACGCGGTCGGCAACGGCGCCATCGCCGTCTACAACTACGCGTGGGCGATCTACCTGGTGCCGTACGCGGTGCTGGCCGTGCCCATCGCCACCAGCGCGTTTCCCCGGCTGGCCGCGCTGGCAGGCGAGCCGCGGGCGTTCTCCGAGCTGGCGGCGCGCACCACGCGGGCCGTGGTGCTGGTGTCCGGGCTGGCGGCCGGCGTGCTGGCCGCCGCCTCCTCGCCCGGCGCCGTGGTGTTCCTGGGATTCAAGTCCGACGTGCCCGCGGCCGACCTGGCCCGCGCCATCGCGCTGTTCGCGCCGGGGCTGGTGGGATACGGGCTCATCGCGCACCTGAGCCGCGTCCTGTACGCGGCCGGGCGCGGCCGGGCGGCGGCCACCGGGACCGTGACCGGGTGGGTGGTGGCGACGGCCGGGCAGGTGGTGTTCGCGCTGGCGCTGCCCGATGGATGGCGGATCGGGGGGATGGCGCTCGGCATGAGCGTCGGGATGAGTGTGGGCGGGGTGCTGCTGCTCGG
>NZ_JBFANV010000151.1:0-16425 GCF_040674955.1 Nonomuraea sp. NPDC049695
GCGCGGACTCGGCCGGGGAACCGCTCGGCGTAGATCTGGCCGATCAGGGTGCCGTAGGAGATGGCGTAGAAGGAGAGTTTGTCGTCGCCGAGGGCCTGGCGCATGGTGTCCAGGTCGCGTGCGACGCTGAGGGTGTCCACGTGGTCGAACAGCGGGCCGGTACGGGCCCGGCAGTCTTGTTTGTAGCGTTGGTTGAAGGCCAGCAGCCGCTCGAAGTCGGCCTGGCTTTTGAGGAACGGGTCGGGCGCTTGTGAGGCCAGGTCTTGGGAGCACTGGATGGGATGGCTGCCTGCCACGCCGCGTGGGTCGAAGCCCACGATGTCGAACCGGCTGGTGATCTCGGAGGAGAAGGGCAGCCGGTCCTTGAGCACGATCTGCTTGCCCGAGCCGCCGGGTCCGCCGGGGTTGACGACCAGCGAGCCGATCCGTGCCGAGGGGTTGGTGGCCTTGCGTCGTGCCAGCGCCAGTTGGATCTTCTCGCCGTCGGGGTTGCCCCAGTCAAGGGGTACGGTCAGGGTTCCGCAATCGACGGTTGCGTCTTCCGTACATGGCTGCCATGAGATCGAGGCCGTACTGGCCGCCGCCGCCGGCGTCATGGGCGCTATTGAGGCGGCGAGGGCGAATAAAGAAGCAAGAAGTGCGATGTGTCTCCGCACAGATCATCCAATCATGGGAGATGGAAGCGTAGGCGCAGGATGCTACGGTGCCGCTCTTCCGTTCTTCTTCCGTCGCAGGTGAGCCCCGGGAACGCCGGGCCGGGGCGTGGCTCGCCGTACCGCGCCGATGCCGGTGGCGCCGGCGATCATCCTCCGCGGTAGGGTCCTGATCTTCGCGTCATTCCCTCCGGAGGAGTCATGTCCCGACCCGAACTTCCGCGACCGGCGCCCGGTGAAGTGCTCCTGGTCTGCACGTTCTACAAGGACGGCAAAGCCTCGTGGGGCGGGCTGCTCAACGCGATCGGCGGTCACCAGGACGGCGACGTGCGCGTCCTCGGCGACGGCGGGGTGCGGCTCCGCCTGGTCGCGGACCCCGGATGGCATTATCTGCACGGCGGTGACGTCCCGGCGCTCATCCCGGGCGGCGGCCCCGTGCCGCCGGTCGTCGTCCTGGTGGACATCCCGGTGGTGTCCGGCGGGGACGGGCCGCTGCTGGTGGACGTGACGGCGATACCCGGGCGCGGCGTACGGGTCCCGCCGGCCCGGCTCGGCGAGATCCTGGCGGCCCTGCTGGGCGGTGCGCTCGCGTTCGACGACCTGGTGCGCGACATGGATCGGTCCGGCATGTACCAGGGGGACGGCGGCCGACCGGCCTTCCCCGTGCCGACGGCGCCGGCGCACCGGTCCTTCCCTGCGCTGCCCTCCACCGCCGCGCCCCTGCTGGTCCGTACCTCCTTCGACGACGAGGAGGGCTGGCGCGCGCTGCTGGACGAGCTGGGCGGCATCGACGAGGACGGCTGGCTCGGCGCGGACCTGGACGTGGACGAGATCGAGGTGGAGGACGACGACCCGCTGGTGGCGCTGGTCGTCGACGACCGGGCCTTCGAGGGGCTCCAGCCGGGCCAGGTCCCGGCGCTGGTGCCGTCCGCGGAGCACACCACGCTGGTCGCGCTCGCCGACCACCGCACCTTCGCCGAGCCCGGCCGGCCGCTGACCGTCGTCGATCTGTACGACACCCCAGGGCAGCCCGCCGTCCTTCCCTGCCGCATGGTCGGGTCGATGGCGAGCAACTTGGAGATCAGCAACATGGACTTCTACGAGTTCGTCGCCGAGGAAGGCGTGCAGCCGTGGTGGGAGGCGCCCTGAAAGGGGACCGCTGATCGCGCCGGCGTGCTCGACGTCGACGTTCTGCCTCCTGCGAGCCTGCCTGAGCCGAGCCCACCCGCATCACGCTGACGACGGTGTGGACAACGAGCCGCGAACACCGCCGCCGAACAGGCACACCTTCTTCAGGGCCTGCAGACCCCGCGCATCAAGCGTTGGCCGGCGGCGGCGTGACCTCGGCCGCCGCCTCGACGGCGAGCTCGATGGCTCTGGTGGCAAGTGGTGAGTGGGTACGTCCGGCCCGCCAGTGCAGGTAGATCTCCCGTGGCGGCAGGGAGGGCCGTAGCTCGTGGACGCGGAGCCTGTCGTCGGATGGGACGCCGGCACCGCGGACGGCGAGCCAGGGCAGCACCGCCGATCCCAGGCCCGCTCGCACCATCGACAGCAGGGTGTCGTTGACGGCGGTGCGGAACACGATCTGCGGACGGGCGCCGCTGCGGGCGAGAGCCTGCTCCATCCAGGGCTGGTCGCAGGTCAGCGGCCAGGCCACCATCGGTGCGCCGTCGAGCCGCTCCATCGGGACCGGGCCGGCGGGGAAGGTGCCGGCGTTGGCCACCAGCAGGTACGGATCGTCGAGCAGCTTGAGGTGCTCGACATCGCCGTCGATGCGGCCGTCGTAGAACAGCAGGTCAAGGTCGCCGATCTGCGGTTGTTCCGGCTCCTCCTCGGACAACCTGATGTCACAGCCAGGGTGCTCATCTCGCAACCGCCGTACGACCGAGGGCAGGATCACGTTGGACACGCTCTGGAACGTGCCGATGTAGATCCGGCCGTCTCCCGCCTTGAACCGGTCCACGGCGTCGGCCAGCGCCTCCGCCTTCGCCAGCAGTTCGCGAGCGTGGTCGAGGACCACGGAGCCGAGTGGGGTGAGCCGTACTGGCTTGGGACCGCCCGGCCGGTCGAACACCAGGCCGCCGACAGCCCTCTCCAACGCCGCGATCTGCTGGCTCACCGTCGACTGGGTGTACCCGAGACGGGCGGCCGCCCCACCGAACGAGCCCTGCTCGACGATGGCGGCCATCGCCGCCAGGTGGCGCAGCTCGATGTCGGTCACGCATGCCAGCATAGTGACACCAATCGTCCAAGGCGATTGATTCGATCGGAAATCATCGCTTTTCACGATGAACCAGCACGCCTAGGGTCCCAGACATGAACGCTCATCAATCCCACGGCGAGCAACTCCTGTCGATCAACGGCGTCGAGCTGTGTGTCGAGGCCTTCGGAGACCGCGCATCCCCGGCGATCACGCTGGTGGCCGGGGCGGCCGCCTCGATGCTGTGGTGGGACGCCCGACTATGCGAACGGATCGCCGCCCATGGTCGGTTCGTGGTCCGGTACGACCATCGGGACACCGGCCGGTCGACCTGCTACCCGCCGGGACGGCCGGCGTACTCCTTCACCGACCTGGCCCTGGACGTACTCGGCATCCAGGACGCCTTGGGCATCGAACGCGCCCACGTGGTCTGTCAGTCGATGTTCGGCGGGATCGGGCTCATCCTCGGTGTGGACCATCCCGATCGGGTCGCGTCACTGACGTTCGTCTCGACCTCGACAGGCGCCGACGACCTGCCGCCGCCGTCGAGCGACCTCGTCATGCCGGCCGAGCCGGATTCCTCCGACGCGGCCGCGGTCGTCGAGTACGTGGTCGCCGGCGCGAGGGCGTACGCCGGTGGCTCGCCGTACTTCGACGAGGCCGCGAGCCGAGCGTTGGTCGAACGTGACGTGGCGCGCGCCAGGAGCTACGCGTCGACTCTGGCCAACCACTACGCCATCGACCTCGATGGGCCGGCTCGAGGCGGATTCGGCGACATCGCCGCGCCGACGCTCGTGGTCCACGGCGACCACGACCCACTCCTGCCGCTGCCGCACGGCAAGGCGCTGCGCGACGCCATCCCCGGTGCGAAGCTGCTGGTCCTGGAAGGGGCCGGGCACGACCTGCCGGGGCCGGTGTGGGATGACCTCGTCTCGGCCCTGGTACGACACACGGAAGAAGGCCGCCCATGAACCGGCCACGGTCGGCACTCTGGCTGCCGCTCTTCGACGACCTCGCCGACCCGCGGGTGATCGCGCGCCTCGCCGCCGACGCGGAGGAAGCCGGCTGGGACGGCTGCTTCGTGTGGGATCAGCTGTGCTGGCGGGCGCCGGTCAGACAAGTCGCCGATCCGTGGATCGCGCTGGCGGCGATCGCGACCACGACTGAGCGGCTGCGACTCGGCCCGATGGTGTCGCCGCTGCCCCGTCGCCGGCCGGCCAAGGTCGCGCGGGAGACCGCGACGCTGGATCGGCTCAGCGACGGCCGCCTCACCCTCGGCGTCGGCCTCGGAAGCGACCGGTTCGGCGGCGAGCTGTCCAAGACCGGTGAGCAGCTCGACGACCGGCGGCGCGGGCGGATGCTCGACGAGTCCTTGGCGATCCTGACCGCCGCCTGGTCCGGCGAGCCGGTGCGCCATCGCGGCGAGCACTACACCGTCGACGACCTCGCGTTCCTACCGCGGCCGGTTCAGCGGCCCGGCGTGCCGGTGTGGGCTGCCGGATTCCCGGGCAATGTCAAGCCGATCCGCCGGGCCTCCCGGCTCGATGGCTTCTTCCCGGCCAATCTCGAGCACCCGGACCAGCTTGCCGAGATCGTCGACACCCTCACCGACCTGCGCCATGGCGAGATGGACTCTTACGACATCGCCGTCGGCCTGCCGCTCGGTGTCGATCCCGAGCCGTACGCGAATGCCGGCGCGACATGGTGGCTGCCGGAATTCGAACCGGGTGTGCGACTCGACGTCGTGCGTGGCGTACTCCGCGATGGCCCGGCGGTGTGAGCCAGGGGTGAGCGGGGACCGACACGCCGGTCAGGCGCTCGGCCTCGGCCCACAGACGGGCGGCGGCCGCCTTGTCCAGGGCCCGGCGCGGCGGCCGGACGGCCTTGGTCGGGCCGACCATCGACCAGCGGGGGCCGTAGTAGCCGGACGGTCAGCGCGAACGGGCCGAGGAAATTGCTGGCCAACTGCAGTTCGAACCCGTCGGCGCTCTCGTGGCGGCGGGGCACCTGCATCACGCCGGCGTTGTTCACCAGCACGTCCAGCGGCCGGCCGTCGGCGATCAGCGTATCGACGAACTCGCCGACCGAGGCGAGGTCGGCCAGGTCCAGGCGGCGGACCCGCACCCGGGCGGCGGGATGCGCGGTGAGGATCTCGGCGCGGGCCTGCTCGCCCTTGGCCGGGGTGCGTACCGCGAGCACCACCTCGCCTCGCGCTCCGGCCAGCCGTTTGGCGGCCTCCTTCGTAACAGACCGCTAGGCTTTTAACAAAAGACCGCCGGTATGTAACATGGGGCGGTGACCTTCAAGCGCGCCCGCACCGACGAGCAGCGGACCGAAAGGCGGCAGAAGATCCTGCGGACCGCGGCCGCGATGCTGACCGAGACACCGGTCGCCAAGCTCAGCCTGAACGAGCTCAGCCGCCGCATCGGGCTGGCCAAATCCAACGTGCTGCGCTACTTCGACTCCCGCGAGGCGATCCTGCTCGAACTGCTGGACGCCGAGGTCCAGGACTGGATCGCCGGCCTGGAGGGGTCCTTCCCGCCCGGCGAGGGCACGCCCCGGCAGCGCGGCGACCGGCTGGCCGAGATCCTGGCCGAGTCGCTGGTGCGGCGGCCGGTCCTGTGCGACCTGCTCAGCGCGCAGGCCGCGGTGCTGGAGCACAACATCTCCGCCGAGGTCGCCGCCCGGCACAAGTACGCCGCCAAGCACTCCATGGAGGCACTGCTCCAGCAGGTCCTGCGGCACCTGCCCGAGCTCGGCACCGGGGGCGCCGCCCACGCGGTCGAAGTGACCCTGCTGATGGTCACCACGGCCTGGCCGTGCAGCCGGCCCTCAGACGCGATGCTGGCCGTCTACGCATCAGACCCCGCCTTGGCTGCCATGCGGCTCGACTTCACCGAGGTCATGCGCCGAACCGTGGAGGTGACCATCTCCGGACTGCTGGCCCGCCAGGAAAGCCCGGCGAACGCGAGCCCAGCCCCCTGAACGTGGGCGGCCGCCGAACGTCGCTGGGTCGACATCAACCGCTTATCGCGAAATATGCGGTCAACGTGATCGTTGTTCTACGGGGCGTGGCGGAATATGAGCCCCCCTTGCGTTTTCGTCTTGTAGGACGGATCATTTCGATCACCGGCTGGGCCGCTCATGAAGAAGTCGCAGAACCTTTGTGCCGCTTCGTGCTCGGGAAGGACCATGGATGATCCGTCGCGCGCTCGTCCTCCACTCCACCACCACGTACTGATCCGACTCGGCCCGTACCAACGCCGTCGGCGACGGAACCACCGGTAACCCGGGCGTACGCGGTCCCTATCAGACCTCTTCTGACCGAGCATCTGTCCGTCTCCGGCGGGGCTTTCTCCACGGGTCCCGCCTGCTCCTACGGCCACCCGAATTCGTCTGCCCGCTCCCCGGCCGAAGGCCGGGGCACCCCCCTGTTCCAGGTTCGGGAAGGACTGTTGATGATCCGCCGTGCCCTCGTCGCCGCGGCTCTGGCCGCGACCGCCCTCGTCGCCCTCCCCGCCGGTCCCGCGCAGGCCAGGGCCTGCGCGCTCGGCTACCAATGCGTCACCACGTACTACTCCGACAGCACCTGGACCCAGGTGGTCGGCGGCCGCTTCGAGGGTTGCGACGGCTCCTTCTCCGAATGGGGCGTACGCACCGTACACAAGGACTGGTCCGAAACCCTCTGTAGCTGATTCCCGCCATTTCCCCGCGATCAGGAAGGACAATTCATGATCCGTCGCGTACTGGCCGTCGCCGCCCTGGCCACCGCCACGCTCGCCACCGTCCCGAGCGCCGCGCAGGCCGTCCCTCGCTGCCCGGCCGGCTACATGTGCAACACCCAGTACTTCTCCGACTCCGCGCGCACCAACTTGGTGGGGGTCAAGACGGAATTCTGCGATGGTCAGGTGTCGACCTGGGGCAGGCTCTCCGGCTACATCGACTGGTCCTCGAGCCCCTGCAACTGATGGAAGGCATCCGGCAGGGCCCGCACCGGCGGCCCTGCCGGATTCGCCGACGAGCTCTGGGTACGGGCACGGGGTGCGCACGTGCTGCGGCGCGACGAACAGGGCGAGATCCGGGCTGAGCCGCGAAAGTCCGGCAGGCCGGTCGATCTCAAGCTCGACGGCATTCCGGGCGTGGACGTCCGTCAGATGCTCGGGCCGGGAATGCCGCTCGTCGAGGCGGGGTGGTATTACCGGCAATTCCGCGACAGCCTGCCGGATGCGATCCGGCAGCCGGCCGACGCGCTCGTGGCCCTGCTGTATCCGGAGTCCGTTGGAACGCCCACGCGGCACGACGATCTCAGTGCGGACGCCTCCGTGCCGTTGACCGCCCCGGTCGTCTACGGGCTTCGCCCGGCTACCGTACGCCGAGCCGCCCGGCATGGGGCGGACATCTCCTGGGACGCCCTTCGCGACGTCATGGAGAAGACCGCCGAGCAGCTCGACGCGTTCGAGAGATTCGAGACCGCGATCATGTGCCAGACGCGCTGGTTGGCCGAGGCGGGCGACCGCGGCCGGGGCGTCATCGCGCTGATCATGTCGTAAGCGGATCACCCGTCACGTCGGGCCATGGAGGAGAGTGCCTGGAGGGCGTGGTGCGAGGGGGTGTCCGGCGCGGCGGTGTAGAGGACGAGGCGGTGTTCGCCGCCCGGCAGGGGCAGGATCTCGCAGTCGAGCTCGATCTCTCCCACCACGGGGTGCACCGCCCGCTTCGTCACCGTTCGCGGCACCTCGATCTCCCGCTCGGCCCACAACTCGGCGAACAGCGGGCTGGCCGCCGACAGCTCGCTCACCAGGCGCCGTACGTTCGGATCGTCCGGGTGGCGGGCGCTGGCCCGCAGGTCGGCGACGGCCTGGCGGGCGAACTCGGTATGGTCGGGCGGCAGCGTCGGCGAGCCGAACAGCCAGCGGAGCGTGTTGCGCTCGCGGGCGGGCACGTCCGAGGGGTCGCCGATGAGGGCGGCCAGCATGTGGTTCCAGGCCAGCACGTCCCAGCACACGTTGATCACCATGGCCGGGACGGCGCCGAGCCGTTCCAGGAGGCGCAGGACGTTCGGGGGAGGCCCGGCCGGGGCGCCGGGGCGCGGCGCCGGAGGCCGGCCGCCGATCCGCAGCAGGTAGTCGTGCTCGTCGCCGGTCAGCCGCAGGGTGCGCCCCAGCGCGGACAGGACCTGCTCGGACGGCTGCGGCCCGCGCCCCTGCTCCAGCCGGATGTAGTAGTCGACCGAGATGCCGGCCAGCAGCGCGACCTCCTCGCGCCGCAGCCCGGCCGTCTGGCGGCGGTGGCCGGGCGCCAGCCCCACCTCTTCCGGCTGGAGCCGCGCCCGCCGGCTGCGCAGGAAATCTGCTAGTTCGGTGCGCTTGCTCATGGCCTCCACTCCATGGCTCCATCTTCTCCCAGCGGGCTGGTACCGCGAGTCCCAGGCCCGCCGGTGCCTACCCGTCGCCGTTGCGGCCCGGCCAGCCTGGTCGCATGACGATCCTGATCACTGGAGCGCGCGGTCACGTCGCGCGCAGCCTCGTACAGCAGCTTCTCGCCGCGGGGGAGGAGGTGCGCGCCGCCGGCCGCGACCCCGCCGCCTCCGCGTTCCCCGCGGTGCTCTGCGACCTCGCCGATCCCGGCTCGGCCGGCCCGGCCCTGGCCGGCGTCACCAAGCTCTTCCTATACGCCGAACCGCGCGGCGTGGACGGCTTCGTCGAGCGGGCCGTGGCCGCCGGGGTGGAGCACATCGTGCTCCTGTCGGCCCTGCTCGGCGGCAGCGAGGAGGAGGACGCCATCGCCCGCGTTCACCGCGACGCCGAGGGCGTGGTGGCCGGCTCAGGCGTGGCCTGGACGTTCGTGCGGCCCGGGGCCTTCGCCACGAACACGTTGTCGTGGGCGGCATCGGTACGCGCCGAGGGGGTGGTACGGGACCCGTTCCCCGACGCGCACTCCGCTCCCGTGCACGAGGCCGACATCGCGGCGGTCGCGGCGCGGGCCTTGACCGAGCCCGGGCACGAGGGAGCGGTGTACGAGCTGACCGGGCCGGAGTCGGTCACGCGCAGGCGGCAGGCGGAGCTGATCGGGGAGGCGATCGGCCGGCCGGTCGGCTTCGTCGTGCAGGACCTGGCCGAACACCGCGAGGAGCTGAGCCGCTGGACGTCGCCGGAGGTCGCCGACTCCGTGATCCGCCACTCGCGGGACGCGGTCGGCCGTCCGGCGCCGACCACGGACACGGTCGAGAAGGTGACCGGTGAGCCCGCGCGCGCCTACGGCCGGTGGGCTCGGGACCACGCCGCCGACTTCACCGGCTGAGCCCGTCAGGCCAGGAGGTGTGCGGCGCGCTGCCCGGCGGCCTCACCAGCGGCGGCGTCAGGTGGGCTTGGTGTCGAGGTAGGCCAGGACGGCCAGGACCCGGCGGTGGGTCTCCGGGGACGGCTCGAGGCCGAGCTTCGCGAAGATCTGCGTCGTGTACTTGCTGACCGAGCCCTCGCTGAGGAAGAGCCGCTTGCCGATGACCGCGTTCGACAGTCCCTGCGCCATCAGCGACAGCACGTCCAGCTCGCGTCGCGTCAGTCCTGCGGGAGCGCGGTCGGGGGCGAGCAGCCGGGCGATCACGTCCGGGTCGACGGCGGTGCCGCCGGCGGCCACGCGGCGCAGGGCGTCGACGAACTCGTCGGTGTCGGAGACGCGGTCCTTGAGCAGGTATCCGACGCTCCCGCCGCCGTCGGCGAGCAGTTCGCGGGCGTAGAGCTGCTGGACGTACTGCGAGAGGATGAGCACCGGCAGCCCGGGCACCTCGCGGCGGGCGGTGATCGCGGCGCGCAGGCCCTCGTCGGTGTGCGTCGGGGGCAGGCGCACGTCGATGACCGCCACGTCGGGCCGGTGCGTCAGCAGCGCGTCGAGCAGGTCGGGGCCGTTGTCGACGGCGGCGACGACCTGCATGCCGTAGGCGTGCAGCATCCGCTCGATGCCGTTCCTCAGCAGGTAGAGGTCCTCGGCGAGGACAACGCGCACGGCACCTCCAAGGTCACGGTGGTCGGGCCTCCGGGCGGGCTGTCGACGATGAGCGTACCGTCGAACGGCCGCAGCCTGCGCTCCACGCCCACCAGGCCGGTCCCGGCGGCCGGATCGGCGCCGCCGATGCCGTCGTCGATGACGGTGAGCCGGAGCAATCCTCCACGGCGGACGACGTGGACCGAAGCGCTGCCCGCCTGGGCGTGCTTGGCCACGTTGGCCAGCAGCTCGGCGGCGGCGAAGTACACCGCGGACTCCAGCGGCGGGACAAGCCGTCCGGGCAGATCGGCGGTCACGCTCACGGCGAGCGGGTGCTCGAGGGCGAGCAGGCGCAGGGCGTCGATGAGGCCGCGCTCGGACAGCACCGGCGGGCGGATGCCGTGCACGAGGTCACGGAGCTGCGCCACGGCGGCCGCCGCCGTGGCCCGCGCCTCGCGCAGCAGCTCGTCGGCGCTGTCGGGGTCCTCGCGCAGCGTCCGCTGGGCCATGCTCAGGGTCAGCTGGATGGCCACGAGGCGGCCCTGGGCGCCGTCGTGCAGGTCACGCTCGATGCGTTCGAGTTCGGCCGCCTGCGCGTCGAGGGCCTCGGCGCGGGTGTCGGTCAGCTGCCGCACCCGGTCGGTGAGTCGCGCGTGGCCGGTCGGGGCGAGCAGCGCGTGGGTCCACCGCGCGTGCCAGCGTAGCGGCGCGGCGAGGCCGAGCAGGCCCGGCAGCAGCAGGATCGTGCCGGCGACCGGATCGAGCGCCAGCCACAGCAGATCTCGCCAGGTGGCCGGGTCGCGCGCGACCCAGTTGAACCAGAGCGACACGGTGGCGAGCGGCCGGCCTCGGTGGTAGTCGTACCCGGTCCAGTACCAGCCCTGCTCGGCGCGCTCGATCCGCGGCCGGGGCGGGTACGGCGACGCGATCGTCGTGTCCGTCCAGCGCCGGTGCAGCGCCCGGCTGACGGTGGCCAGGCGGCGGCCGCCGAACACCAGCAGCACCAGCGCGGGAAACGAAAGCGCGCCGTACAGGTGCGTCAACGCCAGCGGCGGCACCGCCAGCAACGCCACCGCGGGCACCTTCAGTGCCAGCAGGGCAAGGCACACACCGCCACGACGCACCTCGTCCCCTTTCTTCAAGGGTGGGGCCGGCCCCACCCGGTCATGGGTCCAGCCTGATGTCCGACTTTCGTCCCCGTCCATACCGTCGACATCATGACGACAACGCCGCTGCGACTCCTGCAGCTTTTCACGGTCCTCAGCGCGGGGCTGATCGCCGCGACCGCGGTGCTCAGTATCACCGACCCGGCCGCGGTGAACGCGGTCGTGTGGATCCGGGCCATCGGTGTCCTGGTCCTGGCCCTGTTCAGCCTCCGCTGGGCGGCCCAGCTCGGCCGGGGCAGCCGTGGCGCGTACCGCCGCCTGCTGTGGATCTCGATCGCCGGATCCCTCGGCATCGCGGCCCTGGCGCTGCTGCCCGACAGCCCCTACCCCTTGTGGGTCCGCATCGAGCAGGCCGTGCAGGGCCTGGTCCTCGTCGCTCTGGCCGTGACCTTGCTGAGCCGGCAGGTCCGCCGCGCGGTCGAGGGCGCGCGATGAGCGCCGTCGGCCGCCGCACCCTGCTGCGCGGAACGGCGAGCGTGGGCGGGCTGGGGCTGCTCGGCGGCCCCCTCGCCCGGGGCGCCAGGACCAGGACGTTCGTGCTCGTGCACGGCAGCAACGGCAACGCCGGCGTGTGGAGCGCCGTCGCGGCCGAACTCGCCCAGCGCGGCCACCGCGTCTGTGCCGTGAACCTGCCCGGGCACGGCCCCGGCGGCTTCTTCCCGGCGTCGTACCAGGCACCGCAGGACCTCGCCGCGTTCGCCGCGGCCCCCTCACCGCTGGCGCAGGTGACGCTCGCGGCCAACGTCACGCACGTCACCGCCGCCGTACGGCGCCTGGCCCCGCACGGGCCGGTGGTACTGGCCGGGCAGAGCCTCGGCGGGATCACCATCACCAAAGTGGCCGATGCGGTGCCGCACCTGCTCGCCCGCCTGGTCTACATCTCGGCCTTCTGCTGTACGGCACAGCCGACGGTCTACGACACGTACAGGACCCCGGAGGGTGCTCCGAGCCTCGTCCTGAACCTGCCCAAGGTGGGCGACCCGGCTCAGACCGGCGCCCTGCGCACCAACTGGCGTTCGGCCGACCCGGCGTTCCTGGCCACGGCCAAGGCCGCGTTCCTCGCCGACGGCACCGACGAACGCCTGCGCGCGATCCTCGCCGAATGCGAGCCCGACGAGGCCGCGATCCTGTCCTTCACCGACGCCCGCCCGGACCCGGCGCGATGGGGCAGCGTCCCGCGCACCTTCGTCCGTCTCACCGCGGACCGCGCCGTCCCGCTGCCGCTGCAGGACCGGATGATCCGGGAGGCGGACGCGCTGACCCCGCGCAACCGATTCCGCACCGCCTCGCTGCCCTCATCACACCTGGGCTTCCTGGACCGCCCGGCGCCCGTCGCGGACCTGCTGGAGTCCGAGCCGGCCTGAGCCACCGGCCCGTGGGCCTCTGCGATACATTCGGCCGCAGCCGAATCCAAGGAGTCCCCGGGCATGCTCACACTGGCGTTCTCCGCCTACGACCTGTCCTTCCTCAGATTCGCCTTCTCCCCGCTGCGGGAGGTCGCCGCCAGCATCCACGCCCTGCGCACGCCCGGCACGCGCGCCTTGCATCTGCCCTGGTTCAAGCAGGTACGCCCACAGCTCGGCAGCGAGCTCGCGCCGCTGCTCGATCTCATCACCGGCCGTGGCTACATCCCCGACTTCCTCTGCCCCGTCCCCACCAGCCCGACCCCGGACCTGACGGGCGAACTGGCGGTGTTACGCGCCACTCCCCACGAAGTCATCCGCGCCGACCTCGACCGCATGGCGAGCGAGCTCGGCCCGCTGACCGGCTGCGCCGCGCAGCTGCACCAGGATCCGGCCGCGGGTCTCGAACGGCTGGTGCACGCCATCGAGACCTACTGGCAGCTCGCCATCGCCCCGCACTGGCCACGCATGCGTAACCTCCTCGAAGGCGACCTGCTCTATCGCACCAGGCAATACGCCGAACACGGCCCCGCCGGCGTGTTCGCGGACATGCACTCGGCCATCCACTGGGAAGGCCGCAACCTGCACCTGGAACAGCGCCCCGAGGAGATGTCCCGGGTGCTGGCCGGCGAGGGGCTGCTGCTGGCCGCGTCCATCTTCGTCTGGCCCGGCCTGTTCTACCGCACCGACTCACCCGGCCAGCCGATCATCACCTATCCGGTACGCGCCATCGCCACCCTGTGGGAACGCGGCACGGCGCCCGCCCCCGACGCGCTGGCCGCCGTCATCGGCCGCTCCCGCGCCCTGCTGCTGGCGGAGCTGGACACGCCGGCCTCCACCACGGACCTGTCCCGCCGTACCGGCTTGTCTCCCGCCAACGTCTCCGAGCAGCTCACCCTGCTGCTGGCGGCGGGCCTGGTCACCAAACACCGCGTCGGCCGGGCCATGCTGTACGTCCGGACACCGCGCGCCCAGGCCCTGCTGGACGGCTGATTCGGCGGGTTGGATTCGACGGCGGCCGAACGCGCCCGCACGGCTGACCTTCCGGATCTACCTTCCGAGGCGTCACCTGCCACTACAGGGCTCACGGGGAGCACCCGGACTGATGTCCTGGAGTCGGAGCCGTACGGAGAAGAGACGACGGCTGCCCCAGTCGTGGTCTTTGGCGGCGGGTGGGGACGTGCAGGGCCTGGCGGGGGAAGGGACGAGCCGGAATCGGACGGTGTGGTACTGGACGGCCACCTTGCCCTTGCCGGTCCGGCACAGCGACCCGGCGGGCGCGGCGCAACTCGACATCGGGGGCAGTCGCTGGCTTCCACGCGCAGGAAGTCGTCGTCGCTCACCCCGAGATCGTTTCAAGTGGGCGTTTCACAGCTCCAGCTGTATGCAACAACCCATGAAACACGATCCGCCCTGGACAACTCCTAGCGGAGGCGGTTCAGCCCCAGATGGGCTTTTCGTGGTTCTCCGGTTCGTCCCTGAGGAAGCCGTCCAGGGATCTGCCCCAACCCAGCGCGCGTTCGGTGACCATGTCCTTGTTGTGCGTGTCATTCAACTGAACCTTGGACTCCGAGTACCACACGGTGACGACTACATTGTTCCGCCGGAAGTGGACCCAGGAGTCGTTGTATCTGTGCGTCTTGTCGAGTGACTCGTTTGCGACCGACTTCATCGCTTCTTCCCCGACGTCGTCCGCCTTGCTCGTCGTAATTGTGACGTCGATGGTAGTGCGGCCGGGTTTGATGGCGGCCATGGCGTCTTTTGCGGCTGCCACGTTCCCGTACAGCTGCGCGCTGATGATCACCCGGAACTTGTTCCACCTCACGCTGTCGGCGCTGCCCCACCCGCAGTTCGCGTTCCTGCTGTCGTTGGTGCCGTCCAGCCCTGGTTCATCGCGCCCGGGCTGCAGTTCGTCGCGGCCCCGCATCTCGTTGTTCTGCACGTATCCGCAGAAGTCCGGCATCCGCAGGTACCGGGCGGCCGGAGTGACGCTGACGCTCGACTGCGGGCTGGCGATGTTCCGGTTGCGGTCGGCGGAGAAGTAGGCGACGGCGGCCGCCAGCACAAGAGTCATCGACAGGGCCGCGAGAAGCTGAGCACCCCTGCTTTTAGTCCATCGGCGGGTGGGCGTGGCCGATGACGGTGGCGTCGGGTCGTTCGGCCCGGTGCCACCATCATCGGCGAGCGGCCGGGTGGGGGTGGCTGTCAGTGCCGGCGACCGCGGCTGATGATGCGGCGGCTGGGCTGGCTGGGTTGTGGTCGGCCTATCTGCGGTGACGGGCCGACCGGCCGGTGGCGTCGTCTGCATCTTCGTCGCTGGCGCGGTGGGGATGGCTCGGGTGGCGAGCCGGGTGAGGATTTCCTCAACTCCGGGGCGGTAGGCAGGGGTTTTGGCCAGGCATGCGCCGGCCAGGTCGCGGAGGTCGTCGGTGATGCCGTCCAGGCGGGGTTCCTCGTTGATGATGCGGTGCACGATCGCGGGGATGGTCGGGGCGTCGAACGGGCCCTGCCCGGTGGCGGCGAAGATCAGCAGGCACGCCAGTGAGAAGACGTCGCTGGCGGGCTCGGCCCGCTCGCCGCGCACTTGTTCGGGGGACATGTAGGCGAACGTGCCGATGACCACGCCGGTCGAGGTCAGGGAGTTGGCGTCGGCCGGGCGGGCGATGCCGAAGTCGATGATCCGCGGCCCGTCCTCGGCCATGATCACATTGCCTGGTTTCAGATCCCGGTGCACCACCCCGCAGGCGTGGATCGCGGCCAGTCCCTCGGCCAGCCCTGCTCCCAGCCCGCGCACCGCTCCTGGTTCCAGTGGGCCCTGCTCGCTGACGACCTGGTGCAGGGATGGGCCGGGGATGAACGCGGTCACCAGCCACGGCGATTCGGCATTGGGGTCGGCATCGACCACTGGCGCGGTATGAAACCCACCCACCCGCTGCGCGGCCTGCACCTCCCGGGCGAACCGCGCCCGAAACTGCGGACTGGAAGCGTGCTCGGCCCGGATCACCTTCACCGCGACCTTCCGGCCGCCGGGGGAAAACCCCAAGAACACCTGGCCCATCCCGCCCGCCCCCAGCCGCCCGGTCAGCCGGTACGGCCCAACCTGGCGCGGGTCACCCGGCTGCAGCGGATCCATCGGCGCACGCCCCTGTTCGGAAGAACACACGTGTCTGTCCATCCGAGATCTTTTCAGGAAATGGCCCTTCCGTGAAGTTATCTGGCGACAAGCCTCACCAGTCGCCCAGGTCGTCCGACCCGTCTCCCGGGCTGGAGCGCGCCGAAATCACTTCACGAAAGGTGGTCAGCCTCTCCGAGCGCCTCGATTCGGCCGACGACAGCCTCACCGCCTGGAGCGAGCGCTACCTCGACCTGGCGGTGCGCGGGGCCCGATCGTCGGAGGTCACCGGCAAGATCACCCGCCACCTCGAGCGATTCGTTGCGTGGACGACGAGCGGACTCGGTCACGACCGGCTCTCGGCCGTCACCTCGCGCGAAGTCACCGCCTGGCGCGACCACCTGGCCGCCGCCGGTACCGAGGCGGCCGCGCTGCTCCTGTCGGCCGCCTCCATCGCCGCCCGCCGGCCCGACGGCCGCCTGTCGCCACGTTCGAACAACACCATCGTCGGCGAGATCGGCCGTCTGCATGACGCCCAGACCGCCGATCCCCGCCGCGAGCTCGGTGTCGTTTCACAGAAGATGGCTCACCGTGCCTTCGTGAGAAAGTTGGTAGGGCGGAATGACCCTACCCGTGACGCACATTCTATTTCTCCAAACATTTCCCTGATTTGAAGCCTGAAAGCGCGCCTATCCCCACCGGGTGGGGAAGTTTCCCCTGCATGGATTCACCTCAGGAGCGCCTGTTGCGGTTAGTGCCTGCGACCTTGGCGAGGGTGGCCGCGTGGTGCGCGTGTCTGATCGTCATCGGCATCGTGGCGAACTATGTGTTCGGCTTCGCCACCCGTCGGGTCGCGGCGTGCCGGGCGCGCGACGCGGCAGGTCGCCGTGGACCATGAGGTCGCCGAACG
>NZ_JBFANV010000152.1:0-16241 GCF_040674955.1 Nonomuraea sp. NPDC049695
AACCGAAGCCGCGCTCCCCGCTACAACCTGGGGAAAGTCAACAAGCGGCCCACGTCCCTGACCACCAAACGCGATCTCGGACCTTAAAGAACAAGATAAGTCATGCTCAAGAAACTGATTCTGGCCACAATGGCCAGTTCACTGGCCATTGTGGCGAGCGGAACGGCTAGTTCGCTCGCCGAGTCGCGCCCCGCACGGGCCGCAGACCAAGTCATCTACCACTCTCACAAGGAGGAGGGATCGCCCTGCGAAGGACTGAAGGGATGCACATTCGTCCAGTTGAAGGGCGACCCGAAGACCGGCCCTTCGGAGGCGATGTTCACTCTCAAGGCCGGCACTCCCTTCTCCCCGCACTGGCACACCAGCCCAGAGCGCGTCGTCGGGGTTTCGGGGGTCATGCTGTGGCACGTGGAGGGACGCAAGACCTATCGGGTCGGCGCAGGCGACTACCTGTATTACCCATCGAAGGCGGTGCACTGGGGCAAGTGTGCTCCGGGCGCCGACTGCGTCTACTACGTGTACGACTCCCAGCCCTACGACTTCCATCCCGCTGAACGCTGAAGTGGCGTTGCGTCGACCGAACGCCAACTCAGCCACGAGGAAGCTCAGGCAGAAGCTCGCTGTACAGGAGGGGCGGCGTTAAGCACGCCTGACGATCACGGGCACAGCCCGACTGATCGGCGGAACGTTGGCGTCTTGGGCCGCACACTCCTGGCTGCAACCGCCGCAGCGTCAGCTGCGGCGGTCAGCCGTGGCAGTGGACTCGGCCTCGAGGCCCAGCTCTTCCACGCTGGTTGGGGTGCGGTGCTCGCGTAGATGCCGTACGACTCCCAGCGCCAACTCACACCTCCCGACTTCGCCGCCGCCCCCACCTCGTTCACCACCGCCAGCCAGTTCCCCGGCGTCACCGTCGAGGACTTCGACGGCTACGCCTCGGACGCCGCCCTGAGCGCCGCCTACATCCGCCACACCGGCGGCGACGCCGTCACCGCCTCGCTCGGCACCGGCAGCGCCGCCGAGTCCGGCAAAAGCCTTCAGATCGGCTACACCCTCGGCACCAACGGCTGGATCGGCCTGCAGCACAGCTTCCCCACCGCCCAAACCTGGACGAACGCGACCGGCCTCAAGCTGAAGGAACGAGCCACCACTTCACCTCAGGCGACGGTCCCCATCTCGACGACCCCGCCAGCCAGCGATACCGACGACGTGCGGTCGAGGCGACGGTCGCATGGACCGCCGTCGCCTCCGCTTGATGACATGCGCCTCAGGCGGAGAAGCTCAGGTCCCCAGGCGAGCATCTGCAGGACGCCTCGGCCAACGCGCTGACGGAAGACTCTCGCCACGCCGCCTGCTCCGAAAGAACCGCCGAGCTGCGGCACCGCCAAACCGCGCCGCAGACCGGCATGAACGAGCGTTACGGACTGACCTCATGGACCTGGGCGACCTGTTCACTGGCATCGGGCTCCGCCGCCGGCCTACTGGCTGTGGTTGTGAGGCATTCATCTGAAGGAGCCCGCAGGTGAACGGGGATCCCCTAGCGTGGCGGCACGGGCAAGGTGTGGCTCGACGGGCGCCGGAAGATCTCGCTGGACGTGAGCGTCAAGCAGGTCGGCGAGCCGCAGGCGTGGGAGCACGCGCTCGGCCTCGGCCACGCCCGACTTGCCGTCATCGCTCTCGGCCTCACGCACCCAGGTGCGCAGGGTCTCGCGGTTCATTTCGAGCTCCCGCACCACATCAGCGCAGGTACGGCCCGTCGTACGGACCAGCCTCACCGCGTCCCGCCTGAACTCATCGCCGAACTTCGACGGTCGCGCCACCGAAGGCTCCCCTCTATGGAACAAGATCCATTGTCAGGGATGTCCTCTCCTCGGGGGGAACTTCAACCCCGGCAAAAACATGACCGATCCTAGGAATTCAACCTGTGGCAATACGCTCACCACGCGGCTTAACGCTTTTGTCCTTCAAGCCTGTGCACATAGCGCAGCGGAACCTCTCGCAGGTCGATGCTGAGCGGGTAAGGGTCGTGCTTGTCCAGGAGCAGCCTGCGGAGGAATTCGACCATGCCGCAGGGGAAGAGTGTGAAGTCCTCGTCAGTGTGTCGGCCCCAGACCAGGACCGGCCACTGGTCAGGGTCGGGGTCAGTGGTCAGCCAGCACAGGATGTCGGGGCCTGAGGTCAAGCCCCACGCGAGGATGTGGTCCGGGTTGATGTCGAGGCCTTCCTGGCCCCCCAGCATCTCCCAGGCGTCACGGGCGTTCTGCGTCTCCGCTTCGAAGGTCTCATCGTCCAGGTAGATGCTCTCCTTGGGCAACGGCATGAGGATGACGCCCCCGCCGCGCCCGTCGGCGGCGTCGAACGAGCCGGCGCCATAGATGGACATAAAGGACATGTAGTCACGTGGGAACCGTGTGCCCCATCGCACCTCTGCTGCCGACCAATCGATTTCCTCGTCTGCACCGAGATCTGAAGGCAGGATCTTGGTCAGCGCTGCGATACCCGTCGGGTCTTCCACGGCAATCCCTTCGACAACGTGGCAGCGAGTCTACGAGGTCGCACCGGCAAGCGCCGTAACAGAACGATCCGGACGAGTCCGGGCAGGTCGGTGACGGCGAAGTTGGCCAGGGCGCGCCGAAGCAGGGACCATACGCCCTCCGCCGGGTTCAACTCGGGCGCGTGCGTGGATAATCGGACGATGCGCAGCCAGTCGGTGTTGTCGGCGGCGAAGTTGGCCAACTGGCCGGTCAGGTGCACAGTGAAGTCGATCTGGAGCGCGGTTCCCGTCTTGTCGACCGATCCGTTTCTCCGGACCGCTTCCGCATCCGGCGTGCCCGTTTCCGAGCACCGGGCGCTCCACAAGTCCGGTTCAGGTCTGCGTGTGGTTCCTCGTTCCAGGCTTGGCCAGGGAGTTGGGATGACGGTCCTCCGGTAGCGGTAGCGCGTGGTGGCCACCTTCGCCGGATTAATCAAGCGGCTGGCTCGTGTCCATTTCCCGACACATGGATCTGACCTTGCCGGTCACGGCCTTGACGGCCTTGCCGGACGGATAGGGCTTGCCGCTGAATAAGCCGAAGCTTCCGGATTTCTCACTCGTTGCCGTGGTATGGGCATGACGCAAGAGACGGTCGGGTCTCTGGCAGCGAAGTTTCAGACGATCTCCGCGCCTGCTGCTCGAGGTGCACGCCCGCACCGGCATGTTCGATTGCTTCACCCACATCACCGGCCCGCACGTGCGCCGCGCCGACCTCGACATCAGCCTGGCCGCGCAGACGGTGGCCCGCTCGTGCAACGTCGGCCTGATCCCGGTCATCAAGGCCGGGACGCCGGCGCTGACCGCGGCCCGGCTGATCGGCGTGGAGAGGGGCTACTTCCACGGCGAGGGCATCGTCGCAGCCTCGGCTCGGTTGGTGGGCAAACAGGCCGAGATCGACATCACCGCCGACTGGGGCGGCGGCCTGGTGGCGCCGGTGGACGGGATGCGCTTCGTCATCCCGGTACGTTCCTTATAGGCCCGTCCGTACCTCTTTATTTGGTGTCGGAAAAAGGCCAAGGGGTGCCACCTGGTTGAACGTCGTCTCCGACAAGGTGATGGGCCTGGGCGGCCTGGTGGTGCCCGGAACGCTACGCGACTCGCTGTATATCCTGGACGCCATCCACCGCCTGGACGCCACCGAGCAGCCCGAGGTAGTCGTCACTGACCAGGGCAGCTACTCCGACCTGGTGTATGGCATGTTCGCCATGTGCGGCTACCAGTTCGCGCCCGGCACGCCGACATCTCCGACACCCAACTGTGGTGGATCGACACCGAGATGCTCGAGGGCGGCCTGACCACCGGGACGCGCACCACCAACGGCTGGGGCGCCTTCAACAGCCTGGGCCTGCGCCGCGTCTCCCTCCCCGCCATCGTCGGCCACTGGGACGACATGGCCCCGGTGGCCGGATCGCTGTCGACCAACCAGGTCCGCGCCTACGACCTGATCAAGATGATGACCGCCGACGGCCGCCTGACCGGGCTCGGCAACGCCTTCGCCCACTACGGCCGCGTTTTTAAGGCCCTGCATCTGCTGCAGGTCCTGCACGTGGAGGACCACCGCAGGATGATCGGAGCCCAGCTCAACGTCGGCGAGTCCCGCCACACCCTGGCCCGCCGGGTGTTCTTCGGCAACCTCGGCCGGCTAGTACGCGGCTATGAACGAGGCATGGAGGACCAGGTGAGCGCTCTCGGCCTGGGGATCAATGCCATCATCTGGTGGAATTCGCTGTACATCGACGCAGCTGTGAAACGGCTGGAGGCCGGCGGGCTGGGCGTCGGCCCGGAAATTCGGCCGGATGGTTCGCGCTCTGGTACCGGCAAGCCCCTGTCCGGCCGGGACGGCTGCCGGGAGTGGCGGGCCGGGTGCGTGGCGCGGTGCTGGTCATGGTCGGGATGGCTGCGATCGTCGGTGCCGCCGCCGGGGCGGCGACCGCGCCGCGGTGAGCGGCTACGACCTGGTTCGGAGCGTGATCCTGGGAGGCGCCGACGGGGCCGCATTCATACTTGCCTGCTACGTGCTCGCCTGGCACGGTCGGAACGTAGTGAGGGCCCGACGGGTGGTGCGTGACGCAGGCCCGCCAGCCTGAGCGCGCAGGGAAGGGCATGAAGAGTCTCGCTGTTCGCCGGCCAGCAGCCAGCGAACCCGGTCGCGAGCGGCCGGGTGGTACGTGGGTGTCAGCGGCGCGTTGGGGCGGCGGTCGAGACTGATCTCGCTTGAGAGAGCCTCGCACAGCCGGTCAGATCGGGTTTCGCATGCTGCCCAGGCGGTGGATCGCCGAAGGGGTCCCTGAGCTGGCTCACGCAGGCCCGGCGTAGCGTCCACGACCACGTTGCCCCCGTTCGGTGAGACTCTCGATTGCGCTCGAAATGCCGACCGTGGCGAGTTGCGGAGGTGAGTCCGCGGACGGGGAGGTGCGCTGCCTCGGCGCCCCCCGAAGCGGAGTGGCGGCGCCGGGACGCGGTGAAGGCGGGTCAGTCGTTGCTGCGGATGCTGGGCAAGAGTGGCTCGGTGTCGGGCATGAGGACGGCGAGCAGTTCCCCGGTCCGCTCCGCTTCGCTTACCGAGCGGGGCAGCATCACCGCCTCGTAGGCGGCCAGGGCGTCTTTGATGGTGGGGCGGCCGATGATGGCCTGGGCGAGTTCGGCGCCGTCGAGCATGGCGAGGTTGGCGCCGACGCCGGCCGGCGGCATCAGGTGCGCGGCGTCGCCGAGCAGGGTGATGCCGGGCACGCGCTCCCAGATGTGCGGGACGGGCAGCACGAAGATCGGCCGGTTGACGAACGGGCCCTCGTTGAGGCGCAGCATGGCGAGCAGGCTCTCGTCCCAGCCCTGGTACATCTCCAGGAGGCGGGCACGGAGGGCGTCGGTGTCGTCGGGGTCGAGGCCGGCGTTCCAGTCGAGGGGGCCGGGGAGGAGGGAGTCCATCAGCAGGGCGTGCGGCTGTCCGCGGTCGATCTCGGGGGCGGCGGTGTCTTCGGCGTCGGGGATGGAGTGCCGCACCATGGCGGCGTTGCGGTCCATCCTGCGCACTTCCTGGCCTTCGGGACGGGACAGGGCGAGGAACTGGTCGAACAGCCCGGCGGAGCGCAGGGCGACCTGGCCGGTGGGGGCCTGGATGTCGAGGGTGCCGCCCTGGGAGCGGGCGGTGAGGTCGGCCTCGCGCTCCAGGACGGTGACGCCGATGCCGTGGTTCTGCAGGATGCGGGCGCAGACGAGCCTGCCGGGCCGGCGCCGACGATCGCGATACGGGAAGTGCTGGTCATGCGGGTGGTGCTCCGTTCCGGAAGGGGGCATTACGTCCATCCGGGTGACCGAGTACCGGGAAACCGGCCACCCCTGGAACTACCAGGAACCCCCGCAG
This sequence comes from Nonomuraea sp. NPDC049695, assembly GCF_040674955.1. Taxonomy (NCBI): domain Bacteria; kingdom Bacillati; phylum Actinomycetota; class Actinomycetes; order Streptosporangiales; family Streptosporangiaceae; genus Nonomuraea; species Nonomuraea sp. NPDC049695. Next base: position 5,892 of record NZ_JBFANV010000152.1, read on the forward strand.
ACGCACTCCGCATGGCGAGTAGCCGCCATCGGCTCGGCACAACTTCTGGGAACGACGACTTTTCGGAAGAAGACTCCGGACGCGACTTCGGAGAATCCGGTCCCGCCCGGGTAACGACCCCCCGAGACACCTTCCGAGAACACGGAACAGGCGGACGGCGCTCAGCCCAAGCGGCACGACGCCCGTCCCACCCGCTGCCCGCCGGCTACGAGCAGCTGCTCGCCGAGCACGCCGCCGCGTGGCCCGTCTTGCCGCCGGAGAAGACCACCGAACCCACTACGAGGCCACCGGCCACCGGATCACTCTCGGCATCGCCGGACCCGACGCCCGCGAACGCACCGGTGCCAGACGCCAAGAGATCCAAAGCATCGGACGCGGCCACCGCCTCGACCCGCCCATGCTCCTTCCCTTGGCTCCAAGCTCTTGACGTCGGGGATGTTATCGGTAACTCTCTTCTTCATCACTTTCGGGCTGACTAGTCACCCTTCTGTTCCACACCAGAGCTTTCCCTCTGTCTCAGCGATGGCAGTGTACGGAGTATGAATGTGATCGATAACATCTCTCTTCACGGTGGCCCCGTGCGAGGGCAGCGGCGTTCGGTACGCCCGCTCGCACCTCGGATACGCGCCGTGGTCGAGGCCTACGTTCTGCTCGCGCCGAGCCTGATCGGTTTCCTGCTGTTCCTGGTGGCACCCATCTTCGGGGTGGCGGCGCTGAGCCTGTTCGACTGGAATCTGATGGGGGCGCCCTCGTTCGTCGGCCTGGCCAACTACCGCGAGCTGACCGCCGACCCAGAGGTCTGGCGGGCGGTGCTCAACACGGTCTACTACGTGCTGCTCAACATCCCGGCGCAGACCGTGCTGGCTCTGCTGCTGGCTCTGGCGCTGAACCGGCGGATGCGCGGCGGCAAGGCGCTACGGGTGATCTTCGTGCTGCCGTGGATGGCCATGCCCGTGGCCTTGGGCGTCATCTGGTCCTGGGTGTTCGACCCGAGGTACGGCGTGGTCAACCAACTGCTGGGTCTGGTCGGGATCGACGGCCCGAACTGGTTGACGGACCCGGCCTGGGCGATGCCGGTGATCGCTTCGGTGAACATCTGGCAGTACACGGGCTACACCATGCTGATCCTGCTGGCCGGGCTGCAGGCGATTCCGCACCCGCTGTACGAGGCGGCGGCGATCGACGGCACGACGCCGGTCCAGCGGTTCTTCACGATCACTCTGCCGCTGCTGCGGCCGTCCCTGTTCTTCGTGCTGGTCACGAACACGATCGGGTCGTTCCAGATCTTCGACACGGTCTTCGTGATGACGCAGGGCGGCCCCGGCGGTGCGACCGACGTGCTGAACTTCCACATCTACCAGCAGGGTTTCCAGCTCTTCCGATCCGGCTACGCCTCCGCTTTGGCGATGGTGCTGTTCGCGCTGATCCTGCTGATCACTGGGGCGCAGTTCCTCTATTTCCGCAAGCGCACCGTCTACGACTTCTCCTGAGGACCCGATGAAGCGGATCGCACTCTATCTCGCGCTGTTCGCGGGCGCCGTGGTCTCGGTCGCGCCGTACCTGATGACGCTGAACTCGGCGTTGAAGGAGCCCGCGCAGGTGCTCACCACCCGCGCATGGTCGCCCGCGTCGCCGGTGACCTTCGAGAACTTCGCCCAGGTGTGGGCGGAGTACGACATGGCCCACTTCCTGCTGAACTCGCTGATCTACGCGGGCGCCGTGACGGTGGGCCAGGTCGTCTTCAGCACGATGGCCGCCTACGCCTTCGGCAGGATGTCGTTTCCGGGCAGGGACGCGCTCTTCTGGGGCTATCTGGCGACGATGATGGTGCCGCAGATCGTCACGCTGGTCCCGCTCTTCCTGATCATGCGGGAGATGGGCCTGATCGACACCTATCTTGGGCTGATTCTGCCCACGGCGTTCGGCACGCCGTACGGGATCTTCCTGGTCCGGCAGTACTTCCGCACCATCCCGCGAGACCTGGAGGCGGCCGCGCACATCGACGGCGCGGGGACCTGGACCGTGCTGGTCCGCATCATGCTGCCGCTGAGCCGCCCGATCCTGGCCACGCTGGCCACGATCACGTTCATCACCACCTGGAACACGCTGCTCTGGCCGCTGATCATCACCAACAGTGACGCCACCCGCGTGGTGACGCTGGGCATCTCGGCGCTGAAGGGCCAGTACTCCTCCCAGTACCACCTCATTCTGGCGGCGGCCGCGATGGCGCTGCTGCCACTCATCGTGATCTTCCTGGCGTTCCAGCGGCACATCGTCCGCTCAATCGCCCTGACCGGGCTGAAGTAGCCACCCCCCGAAGAGAGAAGGGCATGACCCTATGTCCACGAAGTTCACCACGGCCGCCGTCGCGGCGGCGGCAGTCCTGGCCCTGGCCGCGTGCGGTGGAGGGAGCGGCGATGCCGGCCCCTCCACCGGTGGCACTGTCACGCTGCGCTATGCGATGTGGGACGAGGTGCAGAAGCCGCCGATCGAGAAGTCGCTGGGCGAGTTCATGAAGGCGCACCCGAACATCAAGGTGCAGATCGAGCTGAACAACTGGAACGACTACTGGAGCAAGCTGCAGACCCAGCTTGCCGGGCGTTCGGCCCCTGACGTGTTCTGGGACCATGTCTCCTACTTCCCCAAGTTCAGCAAGGAGGGCGTGCTCACCGACCTGGCGCCGCTCATCGCGCAGGACAAGGTGGACACCTCCGTCTACGACCCCAAGCTCGCCGCGGGCTGGAAGGTGGACGGGAAGGTGTACGGCCTGCCCAAGGACTGGGACACGATCGGCCTGTTCTACAGCACGAAGGCGCTCAAGGACGCCGCTCTCACGCCCGCCGACCTCGACGGCCTCACCTGGAATCCCACGGACGGCGGCACGTTCGTCAGGGTCCTGCGGAAGCTGACCGTCGACGAGAACGGCAAGCGCGCCGACGAGCCCGGCTTCGACCCCAAGAAGATCAAGCAGTACGGCCTGACGATGCAGGCGCCGACCGGCCAGCAGGACTGGTGGAACTTCGCTCTGCAGAACGGCTGCAAGCTCCAGGATCAGCCGTGGGGCAAGTGGACGATCGACCAGCCTGCTTGTGTCCAGGCCATCCAGTTCGTCCAGGACCTGCGGCTGAAGTACCACGTCGCGGTGCCGGCCACGGTCACCAACCCGCCCAACGGCCCCTCCCTCGACCAGGTGGTCGGCCGCGGTGAGGCGGCAACCGCGATGGACGGGAGCTGGATGCTGCGCGCCTTCGACACGGCGCTGCCGAACGGCGGATTCGGCGTGGCCGACCTCCCCGCGGGCCCCGTCGGCAAGGGCAGCGTCTACAACGGCCTGACCGAGGCGATCTACGCCGGTACCAAGCACCCGAAGGAGGCGTGGGAACTGGTCAAGTGGCTGACCTCGGAGCAGCACCAGAAGGCCGTGGCGCAGGCGGGGGCCGTCTGGCCCGGCATCCCCGCGCTCAATGACACCTTCGCCGAGTCGTGGAAGGCCAAGGGGGTGGACGTCACCGGATTCAAGAAGGCAGCCGAAGGCACGACCATGGGCTACCCCTTGACCGTGGCGGCCGACACCTACAACGTCAAGGCGCTCGACATCTTCAACCAGGTCTGGCTGGGGCAGATGTCGCCGCAGGACGCCGCGAGTAAGATCAACACTGAGGCCAATGCCGCCATCAAGTAAGGTCTCTCCTGTGGAAGTTACCGGTCACATCTCCGGCGAGGACGTCCCCCGCCGGTCCGCGAGCATCTGGGACGTCGCCCGGGTGGCCGGTGTCTCCCAGCAGACGGTCTCCCGCGTGATCAACGGCAAGGACCGGGTCAGCGCCGAGACCCGGGCCAAGGTCCTGCAGGTCATCGAGGAACTGGGCTACCGGCCCAACAAGCTGGCCCGGGTGCTGGCTGGAGGGCCGGTGCGCTCGGTCACCGTGCTCACCTCCGACACCTCCTTGTACGGCGCGGCCGCCACGCTGCGCGGGATGGAGGAGGCGGCCAGGACGGCGGGCTTCTCGGTCGGGATCAGCGTGCTGGAACCGGGCTCCGGCCAGCGGGACGTGGTCGAACGGCTCAACCGGCCGGGGGAGGCGGTCATGGTGATCGCCTTCGACGAGGCCGGGGTGCGGGCGCTCGGGGCGCTGCCGGCGGACGTCCCGGTGGCAGCGGCCGTGGAACGCCGCCCCGACATCGAGACCGAGAACCCCTGGCAGGTCTGGCTGGACGACCGGGCGGCCGCCGCGCATGCCACCCGCTACCTGCTGGGCATGGGGCACTCGACCGTGCGCTACCTGGCCATCCCCTCCTCCACCAGCGAATTGTCCCAGCGTACCCAAGGCTGGATGGACGCGCTGCGGGCCGCGGGACGGCGGGTGCCTGAGCCGCTGCAGGGCGGCTGGAGTCCACGCTCGGGCTACCTGGCCGTCCGCGACCTGGTGGCCGACCCCTCGGTCACCGCGATCCTGTGCGGCAACGACGACCTCGCGCTGGGTGTGATGCGGGCCGCCCGCGAAGCCGGCCGGCACATCCCCGGCGACCTCAGCGTGGTCGGGTTCGACGATTCACCCCCCGCGGCCTACCTCAACCCCTCACTCACCACAGTCCGGCTGGACTTCGAAGGCCTCGGCCGGGCCTGCTTCAGCGTGCTGCACCGCAGGCTGGACCCACACACCGCTCCGGCCGTCACTGCCTGGAGCGAGCCCGAACTCATCGTCCGGGAGAGCAGCGGCCCCGCGCCGCGCTCCACCGGATGAGTGACATCAGCTAAAGCCCCTTTCCCCGCCTGTCCCATGCCTGATCCGGGAGGGGCAGAAGTGGTGTGCCCCGCCTTCAGGCAATCCTGGCCAAGATCGACACAATGGTCGTGGCGATGGAGGCCGATCCCCACCACGACGAGTTCGTCTACGTGCCCTTCAACGACGTCGAGGCCGCGGTCCTTCATGACCGCGGCCACGAAAGGAAGCCATGATCGTCCACGATCCGGACCGCCGTCTGTGGATCTTGTCCGGGCCGTCCTCCTGCTATGTTCTCCATCTGGACGAGGCCGACCGGCTCCGTACCCTGCACTGGGGGCCGCGGCTCTCCCACGAGCAGGCCCTGTCCCTGCTCCGGCTACCGCAGCCGGAGCACCGGTCGATGGAGGACCCGGCCGACGGCGTGCTGGACCTGGCCTCAGCCGGCGGACTGCGATACGGGCAGGCGGGACTGCAGGTGCGCTTCGCCGACGGCACCCGCGATCTGGACCTGGGCTACTCCGGCGAACGCCGTACCGATCGGGAGCTGGTACTGGAATTCGCCGACCGTCACTACCCGCTGACCGCCGAGTGCCACTACCGGATCTACGGCGACAGCGATGTGGTCGAACGCCACCTGGTCCTGCGCAACGCGGGCGAGCCCCTCACGGTGGCGCGGGCCGACTCCGCCACCTGGGTCCTGCCTCGTCTGAGCGGCTACCGGCTCAGCTGCGTGCGGGGCCAGTGGATGGCCGAGACCCGCCTGCACCGCGGCGAGCTCCCGTACGGCGAGACCACGCTGACCAGCCGACGGGGGGTGACCAGTCACCAGGCCAATCCCTGGGCGATGGTCGACGACGGCACGGCGAGCGAGGAGCACGGCGCGGTCTACTCGTGCGCGCTGGCCTGGAGCGGGAGCTGGCGGCTCACCGCGCAGCGGCTGCCGACCGAGCGGGTGACGCTGTCGGCCGGCGCGGGGCACGACCCGGTGACCTGGGAGCTGGGAGCCGGCGAGGAACTGGTCACCCCGGCGTGCGCGGGCCTGTACACCGAGGGCGGCTTCGGCTCCGCCAGCCGCGCCTGGCACGACCACCAGCTGCGGCACGTCCTGCCGCACGCAGGCGAGACACGGCCCGTGCTCTACAACTCCTGGGAGGCCACGGGCTTTGACGTCTCCCTGGAGAGCCAGGTCAAGCTCGCCGAGAAGGCCGCCCAGATGGGCGTCGAGCTGTTCGTGATGGACGACGGCTGGTTCGGCGCCCGCACCCATGACGCCGCAGGGCTCGGCGACTGGCACCCCAACCCGCACCGGTTCCCGCACGGGCTCGGCCCTCTGATCAATCGGGTGCACGAGCTGGGCATGCGGTTCGGCCTGTGGGTGGAGCCGGAGATGGTCAACCCCGACAGCGACCTGTACCGCGCCCACCCCGACTGGGTGATCCACCGGCCCCACCGCGCCCGCACCGAGCACCGCAACCAGCTCGTGCTCGATCTGAGCAGGCCGCAAGTCGCCGACTGGCTCCACCGCACCCTGGATGAGTTGCTCGCCAAGAACGACATCGACTTCCTGAAGTGGGACATGAACCGCCCCTTCACCGAGGCGGGTCCGGACGAGCGGCTGTGGCTCGACCACGTCCGCACCCTCTACGACGTGCTCGACCGGCTGCGCGCCGCCCACCCCCACGTACGCATCGAGTCGTGCAGCAGCGGCGGCGGCCGGGTGGACCTCGGCATCCTGCGGCGTACCGACCAGGTGTGGACCTCCGACAACACCGACGCCCTCGACCGGCTGGAGATCCAGCACGGCTTCTCCCAGCTCTACCCGGCCCGGGTGATGGGCGCCTGGGTCACCGACAGCCCCAACCCCTACACCCGGCGCCAGGTCCCGTTCGACTTCCGCTTCCACGTGGCCATGGCAGGAGCACTGGCCATCGGCGGTGCCCTGACCGAGTGGAGCCAGGCCGACCTGGACCGGGCCGCCGAACTGGTCGCCGCCTACAAGCGGATCCGCCACCTGGTCCAGCACGGCCGGCAGTACCGCCTGCTGCCGCCGGACGGCGAGCTGTCGGCCGTGGAGTACCTCGCCCCCGACGGCGGGCAGCTCGCGGTCCTCGCCTTCCGTCGCGCCCGCCGGTTCGGCCACGCCGACCCTGGCATCCGGCTGCGCGGTCTGGACGCCCAGGCCCGCTACCGCGACCAGACGACCGGTCAGATCCACCACGGCGCGGTCCTGCTCACCCACGGCCTGTTCGCGGACCTGGCTCCCGGCGACTACGCCAGCGCCCTGATCCACCTGATCCGCGAAAAGGGCTGACGAGACGTCAGGCCGCCGGCGCCTGGGACGCCGACGGCCTGCGCGCCCTATCGGGGGGCCAGCGTGAGCCGGTAGGCGCCGTAGGGGTCCTCGCCGGCGATCGGGATCGTGACGCTGCCGTTGGTGACGGTGTAGGCGGTCGACCAGAGCCGGGTCGCGCCGGAGACGTTCGTCGTACGTCCCGTGCCGGACACGTACTCCAGCGTGGCCGTGACGGAGGAACCCAGCCCGCCGATTCCGTCCACCCGGATCGTGTTGTCCCCGGCCTGACCGCCGAAGACGAGGCTGAAGGTGCGCGCACCGGCGTTGTAGGCGGCCACTCCGTCGTTGTAGGTGGTCGGGGTGACCTTGACGACGTTGCCGCTCTGGTCGGCGTACCACTTGTACATCCAGTACGACGCGGTCGGCTGGCCGTTGTGCAGCAGGCCGTTGAGCGTGCCGGCTTCGAACCAGAACGCCCGCTCGGCGTCGCGCACGCCCTCGCGCTCGAATTGGGCGATGTAGTGGTTCACGCTGCTCGGCACATCGATCTCGCCCGTGGTGGCGTACTCGTTGATGGAGATCGGCCGGGCGGAGATGCCCAGCTCGCGCTCCAGCGCCCGGTAGGCCCGGACATTGGCGGTGACCTGCTGCCATCCGCTCAGCTCGTGCCACGACACGATCTGCGGCAGGGTGTTGGTCGCCTTGGCGTTGGTCAGGAAGGACCGCATCCGGTTGACGTCCCAGTGCGACTCGCTCGGGCCCATGATCGCCGTGTTGGGCTCGCTCTGGCGAATGCGCCGGTAGGTGCGGACCCACCCGTCGTTGAAGGTCCCCGCCGAGGAAGGCCAGGTCCAGTCGGGTTCGTTCCACGGCTCCCAGGCGTCGATGTTGGTGATGTCCGGGCGCGCCTTGACCGCCGCGATCATCTTGTCGATACGGCTATACCAGTCGTCCCAGTTCGTCCAGTTGTAGGGGAATCCGTCGAAGCTGTCGGCCATGTCGACGGTGATCACGGCGCCGATGGCCTTGGCGTTGGCCGCGATGTCCAGCGTGTCGCCGATCGGGACGGGCGAGCCGTTGGGGCGGTGCTGGTGCAACGGGGGCGGCTGCCGGAGCTGGTGCAGCTTCAGGGGCTGCATGATCGACACCGGCGGGGTGTTGGCGTCGGCCAGCCCGTAGAGGGTGCCCGAGCCGACGCGCGTGACCGGGCGTACGGCGGTGGCCGCGTCCACCACGAGCGTGCTGCCGCCGCCGGTCGTGCTGTTCCACTTCTGGTTGCTCTGGCCGTTGCAGGTCCACAGGACGACCGCGGTGCCGTTGGCGGTGCCCGCCATGTTGACGTCGAGACACAGCCCCGACTGGGTGCCGGTGATGGAGCCGTCGGAGTTCTGGCGCCACTTCTGGTTCGCCTGCCCGTTACAGGTCCAGATGAGCACGGCGGTTCCCGGCGTGGTCTGGCTCCTGTCCGCATCGACGCAACGCGTGCCGTTCAGGGTACGCAGCTCGCCGGCCGAGGTGAACTCGAATCCCTGGTTGGCCTGGCCGTTGCAATCCCAGATGTCGAGCGCCGTGCCGAGCGTGTCGACGTTGCCCTTCACGTCAAGGCATCGCTGGGCGGAAACGCTGACCAGCGGCGCGGGGGCCGCCGAGGCCGGCACCGCCGCGCCCCAGGAAAGGGCGGTGGCGATCGCCGCGAGCACGCACGTGGCGACGACGGCGGGCGAGCGCCGGCGGCGGCCAGTCGCGTGGGTGGATAACCGGACGGGTAGATGCATGGTTCTGCTCCTCGAGAGGCGCGGACGCGGCGGCGAGAGGCTACGCCGTGGAGGTGTGCGAGCTTGGCGGATCCGGGGTGATGCGGTCGCCTGGTCAGGGCTGGCAGGCCGCAAGGAGGCCTCGCTGTGCGGTGGCACGCGAGGAGTGTTGGCTCTTGGATGTTTCAGCGGCATGAAGAGTGCGTTATCGGTAACACCACGGTTTAGAGTGTCCGCCGAACCATGTCAAGAGCTGGCCGCCACATCACGGAGCCGCCATGCGCCGGACATGGCGGTCGACCATCGCGCCAGGGCAACGTACCGGCTGTTCATAGGCCTAACCTGGGCCCTGTGAGTGGACGAATCTGAGCCTCTCGATGCGCGGAAAAGTTCATGAAACGCATGGGGCATGTCGCGCCAGGCTTGACCGAGAGCGTGGTAGCGATAACACTGCGGTGGTCGTCGGTGATCAGGTGGTGTTTGCTGCCGGCCCGTCCGCGATGTCGTCGAGGAGCAGGTGGATGAGGCAGGCCCGGTTCGCAGCGTGGTGGTTGAGAAGGAGAAGTAGCGGCCGCCGTCCCAGTCGGTGGCCAGTGCGACGCAGTCGCGGGCCAGGGCGTCAGTGCGGTGGAGGATCTCCGCCCAGCCGGCCCGCAGCGTGGCCTCGACCGGCTCGTTGGCGGGAGCGGGCTCCAGCACCGTGGCGGCCAGCGCGATGGACTGTCGGTCGAAACACTTCTCCAGCATCTCGATGTGGATCTGCGCGCTTTCCACGGCCTGGGCGTCGATCTCGCCCGCCAGGCGCAAGACGGCGCGGTCGGCGGGGGTGCCGGGCTGATCGCGGTGCAGCCGGTCTAGCGGCGCCGTGTCCAGGGCGGGGTGGCGCGGGGGTACCGCAGGGGGTGGCGTGCCGGGACGCCATCGGTCCATCTCCTCCGGCTGGATGAGGCCGGTGGGCCAGTACGGGGCGGGGGTGCCCAGCACGCGAGCGAGGTCCTCCCGGCGGGGTTCGTAGCTGCGGTCGGAGGCGAAGGCGTCGACGGTGAGCAGGTCGGGCCCCCACGGGTCGAAGTGGCCGGCGTCTTGGCCGACGAGTGTGTCGGCGTTGACCCGGGCCAGCAGTTGCTGCAGGACTCGTTCCGGGTCGAAGCCCGGCAGCCCGCCTGGGCGTAGACCTGGCCGATGCGGCCGACCTCGCTGTCCCAGAGCACGATCGCGTAGCGGTCGACCGTCGTCACGCCGCGGGGACATCGACACCGACACGTGGACGTGGACGTGGACGGTACGCAGGCAGACGACACCGAGTTCTGGCGGTCTCGCAGGCAAAGGGGCGAAGGGCAAGCGGGCCAGGAAGGTCCCGATCATTGTCGAGGTTCGTGAGTTGGTCCTGTGCCGTCTCGGCGCCGCCGGTGATGACCCTGCCGCCCGGCTTTTCACGGGGCCCAGGGGCGGCCGCATCACCACGGCGGTCCTACGGGATGCGACGCACTGGGACGAGGTCGTGGCGAAGCTCGGCTACGAACATCTCCGCCGCCACGATCTTCGCCACACCGGGCTCACCTGGATGGCCGACACC
>NZ_JBFANV010000153.1:0-15865 GCF_040674955.1 Nonomuraea sp. NPDC049695
GTGGGCGGCGATGAGAGCCGCTGGCCGATGGCACAGGACGTGGACTGCTTCGGGGCCGAGCGTGTCACAGATGATGACGCTGGCGCGGATGTCGTCGCTGGACAGGTGCGGCAAAGCGGAGCCGGCCAGGTGGACGGCCGGGCCGGTGCCTGTGCCGGCCACGGCCGGGATGCCTTGCCGGATTCCGGAGCGGGCTTGTGTCAAAGCCTGGGGAGTGGGGGGCAGGGGCGCGGTGAGCGGCCGTGCCTGCAGAAGGTGGAGCTGCCCGTCGGGCAGGAGCGCCCACTCGATGTCGATGCGGTCGAGGTGAAGGTGTCCTGCTGCGGCGATGGCCAAGGCCGTCACGCGCTGGATGTGGTCGGCTGCCAGGATGGGGGCCGACCAGTTGGCGGGCGTGTAGAGGCGCAGCAGGTTGCGTTCCGACAGGTGGATCTTGGCGGGGGTAGGCGCCGCGTCGGGCGGGTCGATGGTGGTCCACTCCCCCGGCGGCAGGACCAGGTCGGCCGCAGTGCAGGGAAGCATGATCTCTGGTTGATCGCCGGGGATGACGAGGGTGCTGCCGCCGCCGCTCAGGACGTGGATTTCACCGGTGCGGCGGCCGCTGGCCAGCGGCTCGGCCAGCCCCCAGACCGCTTCGACGCGACCGGCAGGCTGGGCGGGAAGACCTTCAAGGGCGGCCACGCCGGCGGCGTGGGGGCGTAGTGCGGGCTGGATGAGGATGGCGATTGTCGTGGAGGCCCCGACGCCTGCCCGCCGGGCATAGGCGGGGATGTCGGGCGCGTACACGGAGGAGCGGACCTGCTGCAACGCGGCGAGAAGCAGGTCGGGGGTGGCGGGGGTGAACGCGGAGGCGTACATGCCGGCGAAGGAGGCGCTGGTGCCGTCTTCGGCCGGCGTGGAGGAGCGGGCGATCAGGGCGGGGGCGCCGCGGGTTTCGGCCCACTGGAGAAGGTCGGGGATGAGCGCGGCGAGCCGGTCGGTGGGCCAGCCGGCGGGTACGACGATGCCGTCAGGGACGGGCAGGCCTGCGCGGGTCAGCCGCGCCAGCGTGGCGGCCTTGGCGCCGCAGGCGGCGGTGTCGGTGGCGTCGGGCAACGCGATGAGCGCGGGTGTGGCGTTCACAGGCAGGCTCCGGTCTCTTCCATCAGGTGGGCGGTCGTGAGCTGCGCGTCATCGATGAGCGTGCCAGTCAGCAGGCGCCAGCGTGGGATGGCGGCCAGGTAGCGGTCGCGCAGTTCGGCGCGGCGTTCCTCGCTGTCGGCCGCCCAGCGCGTGAGCGCGGTCAGGGTACGGACGCGGTCCGTGGCGTCGTCGTCGCCTGCGGCGGCGAGCTGGAGCGCCATGGTCCAGGCGTCGGCGAGGCACAGAGCGTGATCGCTGGCCTGGGCGGCGCCACTGCTGGTGTCGGCCGTGGTTGCGGTGGTGAGGTGCGCTCGCAGGAGGCGGCCGGGCGCGGACGGCGTCATCAGAGCGGACAGGCACGCCGCCGCTTCGGCGTGATTGCCGAGCAGCCCGGTGAGGGTGGCCTGCCAGGCGGTCTCGGGCAGCAGCCAGTTCACGATGTGCGTGGACATGACGGTGAGCAGGCCGCGGGTGGCGGCCGCGATGGCGGCCCCGGCGGCGGCCTGGTCGCCGTGCCGCAGCGCACATTCGAGGCCGGTGAGGGCGTCGCCGGTGCGGGCGCGGGCGTCCGCGGTGGAGGTGATGAGCCGGCCGACGTAGCGGGTCTCAGTCAGGCGGGCGTGCCAGGCGGCGACGAGCCGCCGATGGAGGACGTCGGGGACATCGACGATGCCGGGACGGCGCAGCGTGCCGTACGGGGTGGATTCGTCCATTAGGACGAGCGGCCAGGAGATCACCGACGTGGTGTACAGCTCCCATTCCAGGGGTGTGGCGGTGGGGCGAGTGTGCTCGTAGTCGAGCGTTCGAATGCCATTCCAGACTTCGTCCACGGTCCAGGGGTTCCTTTCGCGTGTGGCTCCGGTCCGACGCGAGGAGGTTGTGCCGCCGGATGGCCGCTAGGGCGTGCAGAGGTGTGGCGCGCGGGTTTCAGGGTTGCTCAGCGGAGGAAGTGACGGCTGTGCCAAGCTGCTGGTTTCGGCGGCGAGCGTGCGCGCCCACGTTCGGGGGGTGGTGTGCCGCGCGAAGGAGGAGACGCGATGATCAAGGAGTCGACGGCTTCAGTGTTTCTGCTGCGCCGGGCGGCTGACCAGGCGGTACAGGTGGCGCTGGTCTTCCATCCGCGCTGGGAGGAGTGGCTGCCGCCGGGCGGGCACGTGGAGGCCAACGAGCATCCGGCCGAGGCGGGCGTGCGGGAAGTCCTGGAGGAGACCGGGTACATCGCGCGGCTGCTGCCGGGGCCAGCGCTGGACCTACCTGCCGGGTTCCCGCATGAGGCCGTTGCGGCGCCGTGGTGGATCATCGAGATGCGGGCCGGTGCGGACAACCACACGCCGGACAAGCATGTGCACGTCGACCACGTGTTCTTCGCGTGGGCCGTCGGCGATGCGGTGCGGCAGCCGGACCACCAGGTGCGGTGGTTCACCGCGGCGGAGCTCGCCGAGGAGCCCGGCATTGCCGACGACTCCCGCCTGCAGGCCAAGCAGCTGATGGAGCTGATCGACGCCGGGCAGGTATCGCTGCCGGCGTGAGTGCGGCGGTGCCGGGCGGGGCCGGCGCGCGGGCGGTGAGCTGGGGAGGTCAAAACAGCTCCTCCTGGTCTCCTGCCGGTGCGGGCAGCTTCTTGGGCGCGAGCCCGGCAATGGCCTCCAGATGGTGCAGCGTGCGCCACCCGGCCTGCTGACCGTCGGCCAGCAGACGGCGAAACAGGCGCGCGGTCGCTTCCACGTCGGGCATGGCGCGATGCCGGTCGATCGGCCGCGGGATGTTCACAAAACGCAGCAGCGTGTCGAGGTTGTGCGAGGACAGCTCCGGGTAGAGGGCGCGCGCCAGCCGTACGGTGTCCAGCAGAGAGGTCGCGGCCAGCACGGGGCAATGGGGCCGCAGGTGGGCGATCAGCCCGGCTTCGGTGGGCGCGTGCTGAGCGACGAGCCGGTACGGCGGCGTGTCCAGGTGCGCATCCAGCCGGGCCATCACCTCCTCCGGCTGATCGGCGGCGGCCAGCCGGTCGCGGGTGAGCCCGGTCTGGCGGGTGTCGAAGGCGGTGACGGGCACGCCGGGCGGCGGCGCCATCAGCGCCTCGAAGCGCCACAGCTCCGCCAGATCGCCGTTCTTGACGGTGAGCGCGAGCGCGGCCACCTCCACCGGGACGGCGGGCCGCCCGGCCGGGGTCAGAGCCTCGAAGTCGATCACGACGAAGGTGTGCCGGACGACGTCGGGGTCGAAAAGGAGCTGGCCGTCGGGTGAGGACGCGCTGGATGGCCGCCCAGTGGATTCCATGTGGTCGCCTCTCGCTGGATGATCTCGGCGCGTTCGCGCAGGTCCTGTTCGGTGTCAACCGACAGCAGCAGCACGGCCAGCAGGCGGTCGACGGCATGCTCCGCGGCGGGACACGCGGCCGGGTTCATCTCCTGGCAGGCCGGGTGAGCTGAGGCGGCGCGTAGCCCGAAGGTGCCGACGCTGTTCGGCACCCCAGCTTGGTGCAGGCGAGCGGCGAATGCCCGGGGTTCGGGCAACGTGATCTCCCAGACGGCGCTGTAGCCGTTGGGTTCGTCGCCGTCGGCCGGGACGATCCGGCACAGGCCGGGCACGTCGCCGACCAGGTCGGCCAGCAGCGCGGCTTGGGCGCGGCGGCGGGCGAGCGCCGCCTCCAGTCCGGCCAGGTTGTGGCGGGCCAGGACGGCCGACAGCTCCGGAAGCCGGTAATTGCGGCCCAGGCGGGTGAACGCCGGTATGCCGGCGGCGGGCAGCGCCCAGTGCGTACGGTAGGCGGCGGCGCGTTCGGCGATGGGGGCGCTATCGGTGAGCAGGTAGCCGCCCTCGCCGGCGGCCACGATCTTGCCGTCCTTGAGGCTGAAGCAGCCGACGTCGCCGAACGTGCCCGCCAGGCGGCCGCGGTGGCGGCTGCCTTGCGCCTGGCAGGCGTCCTCGATGAGCGGGATCCGGTGCCGGGCGGCGACATCGGACACGTCGCTCAGGCCGGTGCAGTGGCCGGCCAGGTGCACGGCGATGATCGCCGCCGTGCGAGGTCCGATCTTGGCGGACAGGTCGGTCACGTCCATGCTGCCGAGGGCTCCGCTCTCGACGAACACCGGCCGGGCATGGGCGGCTTGGACGGCCGCGACGACCATCATCACCGTGGCGGCCGGCAGCAGCACCTCATCGCCCGCGGTGACGCCGCAGGCGACGAGCGCGGTGTGCAGAGCGGCGGTGCCGGAGGAGACGGCGATGGCGTGGCCGACGTCGTGCGCAGCCGCCAGGGCGCTCTCCAGGGCGACCGCTTCGGGGGCGTGAGCGGGGGCGGGCATGCGGTCCAGGACGGGCTGGAAGATGTGGGCGGCCGGGGGCGGAGGCGGCGGGGGGATCATGGCAGGGCCGCCGGCGCGGGAACGACTGCCGGGGTGGGGGTGTCGTGGGTGAAGTTCATCAGCGGCCACATGTTGACGCAGTCGGCGGAGAACAGGGCGCAGTCGGACGCACAGCCGGTCGGGGGCGCGAACAGGGCGGCGCCGTCGGCGCTGGCGATGCTGCGCCGACGGGCGGCGGGGGTGGCGGCGATCTTGAGCGAGGAGGGGCAGTCCCACAAGGTGCCGTCCGGTTCGATGAAGAACAGGGTGCGTCCGCCGAAGCAGCCGCGGACGACGCTGGTGGGCGCGCGGACCGCGGCGCCTACCTGGTCCGGGTAGGAACGCTCGGGCAGCTGCAGCGGCAGGTCCGCCGCGTAGAGGGCGGCGAACCGCTCGGCGAGTTCGGCGGCGTGGCCGGGGGTGAGGGCCAGTTCGTCGTGCAGGGTGTGGTCGGATGCCAGGGAGATGGGTTGCGGGACGGCGTAGTCGCAGCCGAGTTCGGCGGCCAGTGCGGGCACCGCGGTGATGTCGGGGAGATTGAGGCGGGTGATGACGCTGTACAGGCCGACGCGCGGCAGCGCCGGATCGCTCCGGGCGGTCAGCAGGGCGCGGACGCCGTCGACGACGCTGTGCCAGCCGTCGCGGCGGTTGAGAGCGGGCCGCCAGGTGTCGTTGTAGACGGGGTCGGCAGAATCGAGCGACACCGACACGGCGTCGACGCGCAGGTCGATCAGCGCCTGACGGATGGTGGGCCGGTTGAGCGGGATGCCGTTGGTGCACACCACCACCTCGAGGCCAGCGTCCTTCAAGACGGCGATGAGGTCGGTGATGGGCCGCCAGTTCAGCGGTTCGCCGCCGGCGAGGAACACGCGGCGCACCGCCGTGCCGCGCAGGGTGGAGGCGAAGGCGAGGATCTGGTCGGTCGGCAGGTCGTTGCGGGACAGGTGGGAGAGTTTGCCGATTTCGGTGACCGGCAGGAGCCGGTCGGCTTCGATGGTGCCGAAATAGCAGTACCGGCATCCCAGATCGCAGCGGCTGCGCAGCGCCCACAGCAGAGTGATCTCCCTGTGGTTCAGGGGAAGAAGGGGCGTGGCAGGCGGAAGTAGTGTCATGAGGGTCTCATCTCGTGGGAGGCGATGAGGTTGCGGCAGGCAGCGGTGATCGCCTCGATGACGGCGTGTTCGCCGCCGTGGCGGCGGTCGATCAGCGTCAGCCGCTCGGGGTGGCGGCTGGCGTAGTGGTCGTAGAGCCGGTTGACGTGGCTCATCAGCGTCTTCTCGCTGGGGTGTGCCGGTCGGCCGAGGCGTTGCTCGAAGCGATGCAGGCAGCGGGCGGGGTCATCGCGCAGGAGCACGGTCAGGGTGGGCGGCGGCCGCCAGGCCGCGATGGTGGCCAAGATGTCGTTGGCCAGATCCAGGACGTGGTCGTCGTCGCCGCCGGGGAGGAGGATTGCTGCCTGGTACAGGGCGACGGTGAGCGGGCCGCGGTCTTCCAGGATCAGCTGCGCACCGGGCGCGGCGACCAGGTGCTCGTACCGGTGGACGTGCAGGGCGGCCAGCAGCAGCGTTTCGGTGCGAGGGGCGCCGGTGCGCAGGAACAGGTCGCCGTCGGCGCGCAGCGCGGCGATGACGCGCCCGGGCAGGCTCGCCTGCGGGGTGTCGGGAAGCTCGACCAGGCTGTGGCAGGCGGGTCCGATCCGGGCGGCGACTTGGCGGGCCAGGTGGGTCTTCCCGATGCCGTTGATGCCTTCGAGGCTGGCCCACGGGAGGGCGGCGGCGCTCATGCGGTGCTCCCTCGGTGGACGGCGGCCGTTACGCGGTCGGCGAGGGCTGGGTCGGTGCGCAGGCGGCCCAGCAGGCACTCGGTGTCGGTGCGGGCGCCGTCGGCCCGTACGCCGCGCATGCTCATGCACAGGTGTTCGCCGGTCATCCAGACGCCGACGTCGCCGGTGTGGCAGGCCTCGGCGACGGCGTGGGCGACCTGGGCGGTGAGCTGCTCTTGGAGCTGGAGCCGGTGGGCGTGCTGATGCACGATCCGGCCGTATTTCGACAGGCCCAGGATGTGGCCGTCGGGGATGACGGCGATGGCCGCGGTGATGCGGAACGGCAGAAGGTGGTGCTCGCACAGGGACCAGGTGGTCAGGCCGCGGACGATGACGTATTCCTCGCCGTGCGACTGGTGGTCGAACAGGCTGTCGGTGCGGCCGGCGTCGTAGTTGAGGAACTCGTGCCACCAGGCGGCGACGCGGCGCGGGGTGTCGCGCAGGCCGTCCCGGTCGGGGTCCTCGCCCAGGAGGATGAGCAGCTGGCGGGTGTGGGCCTCGATGGCCGCCGTGTCCAGGGGTGGGCGCGCCGGGAGGGTAGGCGGCAGGAGGCTGGTGGAGGGCTTGTGGCCGTTGGAGGTCATGAGATCGTTCCGCTCGTGGTCCAGCGGTCAAGGTGTGCTGCGGCGGCCAGGAGGTGGCGCGCCTGGGGGCCGTGGTGGAGCAGCAGGTCCAGTGCCGAAAGGGGTACCGGTTCGCCGGTGCGTGCGTCGATGCCCTGCCGAGGCGATGCGCCAGCGTTGCCGTCGTCGTCGAGGTGGTAGGTGGCCACCTCGACGGCGATGCCGGCGGTTTTCAGCGCCGCGGCGTCGAGGTAGCTCAGGGCGCCGGTTCCGATCCTCAGAGTGGTTCGGCCGGTCAGCCGGCACAGGCTGATGAGGCGGGCGGTGCGGCTTCCGGTGTGCGGCAGGCTGCTGGATCGCACGAGCGTGACCGGGATGTCGAAGCCGTCGAGCAGCAGCTGCAGCAGCGCCTCGTTCAGGTCGGCGAGCCGGTGCCATGCTCGCTGGTAGATGGCCTGCAGGCGGGGCTGCCACTCGGGCCAGTGCGGGGCGTGGCCGTAGCTTTGCGTCAGCGCGCGCCAGTGCCGGGCTCGCCATCGCTGGTCGGCGATCGCCACCACGTTGATCATCTGGCCGAAGCGGTGCTGGACCGGGACGGTCAGCAGCTGCGCGCCGCCGTGGGGGCCGCGTAC
Source organism: Nonomuraea sp. NPDC049695 (assembly GCF_040674955.1). NCBI lineage: Bacteria > Bacillati > Actinomycetota > Actinomycetes > Streptosporangiales > Streptosporangiaceae > Nonomuraea > Nonomuraea sp. NPDC049695. Next base: position 7,484 of record NZ_JBFANV010000153.1, read on the forward strand.
GTAGTTGCGGTTCTGCCAGCCGCCTTTGGTGAATTGCACGTCGTCGAGAAGCACGAGCTGGTCGACGTCGAGGAGCCTGGCCAGGTAGCCGGGCCAGGGCAGGTAGGCGGGCTGGTGGGCGATCAGGACGTCGGTGCGGAGCGCGGCCATGCCCAGGCCACGGGGTGCAGCCGGCACGGGGGTGGGATGGGGCATCATGCCTCGATCCGGTAGATGGCCAGCCGCTCGGCGGTGGCGGTGCCGCATCCGGCGCCGCATGCCTCGTCCAGCGCGCGGATCTTGGCGATGCTGCGCGGGTGCGGGGCCTCGCGAAGCTGGCTGGCGTGACTCAGCAGGGCCTTCTCCTTGCGCGGCCAGGCCGCGCTGGTATTGACCAGCAGCGGCCGGGGGCCGGACGCCTGCCAGGCGCGGTCCTCAGGGCCGTCATAGCCGAGAACCGCTCGGGGGATCGCGCGGTGAGCGCGGTCTCCTGGCCGGGCGGCGGCCATCGCGGCCCGGTGCACGGCCTGGTGGTCTTGATGGTGGGCGCCGTCAGCTGGCAGCACCAGCACGTCCGGTTGGGAGTTGTGCAGGGAAGGGCCGGGCCCGGATTCGATGACGGTGATCAGATCGGGCAGGAAGGCGCCAGGGTGGCGGGCCTGATCGGTGTCGGTCCAGGCGATGTGCCGGCGGGCGACACCGAGGGCGTCGCAGGCGGCCTCGAACTCGCTGCTGCGCAGGGCGGCGTCGGAGACGCCCCCGTACATGGGCATGGTGACGCAGGCGATGGCCAGAACGTCCACGGTGATGCCGCTGCCGGTCCAGGTGGCGATGGTGCCGCCCAGGCCGACGCTTTCGTCGTCGGGGTGGGCGGCCACGACCAGGACGCGGTCTCCGGCGGAGAGTCCGATCATCAATACCTCCTCTTGTCCGTGGAAGGGCGACGGGGCCGTGCGCGGTGCCCGCACGACGGGGCGAGGGTGCTGGAGGAGTACGGCGGGAACAGGGCGGGTGCCGCCGTGGTGTCAGCGTCGGTGAAGATCGGGCAGGACGGCGTCCAGCAGCGCGCGGGCGGAGGCCTTGGCCGTGTAGCGGGTGATGCGGTCGCAGGCGGCTTGGCTGGCCTGGAGGTAGGCGTCGTCGTCGTCGAGCAGGTTCGCCGTTGCCTCCCACAGGGCGGCCGCTCCCTGCTCCAGCGGGACGCACCGGCCGGCGGGACCGGCCAGCAGGGGCACGTTGCCGATGTCGTGGGTGATCACCGGAGTGCCGGCCGACAGTGCTTCGGCGGCGGTGAAGCAGAACGTCTCCGGTTCGATGCTGGAGATGATCGTGGCGGCTGCTTGCCCGAGGAAGGCGGGAACCTGCCGCCAGCCCAGAGCGGGCAGCAGCGTGATCACGTCCGGCCGGCGTGCGGCGGCCTGGCGGCAGGCGTCCATCACCTCGGTCTGCATGCCGGGCCAGAACTCGAAGTCGGCCTCGGCCAGGACGAGCTCCACCGGCCGGGACCACGTGGCGGGCATGGCCTCGAGCAGCTGAGGCAGGCCCTTTTCGGGTTCGGCCCGGGAGACGATGCGAATGGGGCCCTGGCTGCGCAGGCGCTGGCGTTCGCCGATGGGAGGCGGCGCGGGCGGCATCAGCAGGGCGTTGAGCACGACGTGCCAGTTGCTGGTGTCTCTGCCGGCCGCGATGGCTTCCTCGAGCAGGTAGTCGCTGGCCGGGCAGACGACGTCGGCGGCCTTGAGCGCCTGCAGCCAGCGTTCCTCGCCGGCCGGACGGATCTTGTGCACCATCAGCGCGGTGCGCGTTCCGGGCGGGGCGGCGCCGAGGTAGCCGAGCCCCCACAGGGTGTCGCCCCAGCATGCGGCGTCGACGTGGTGGCGCTGCAGCACCTCCTGCACCTCGGCGCGTACGGCGGCCGGGTTGGCGAGGGCGTCGAGCACGTCCTTGTTGATGGCCGGGCGCGGCAGGCGCACGGACTCCAGCCGGATCAGGCCGGGTTCGGCGTCGTCGCCGTCCTGGGCGGGGCCGGCGGCCAGGATGAGCGGCGTGTGGCCGAGCTGGCGAAGACCTTCGATGAGCGCGGCGATGCTTCGTTCGATCCCGGAGGGGTGGTCGGGGCGGTAGCTGAGCAGGCAGAAGGCCACGGTGGCAGGAGCGGGCTGGAGCATGGCGCTCGTCACCTCCATGCCCGGACGTGGTCGGGCAGGGTAAGAGGAGTGGTGGGCTGGTCGGGCGGCTCGTTCCACGGGAAGATCACCCAGTCGCGGGTGTCCCACAGGTAGCCGCCGCTGTCGGGGGCATCGTCGCTGTCGAGGCTGGCGGCGTTGCGGCACAGCACCACGGTCCGCACGGACATCGGTGCGAGTCTGGTGCGCAGCAGGGCGGCGACGGTGACGAACGTGGCGCCCGTGCCGCAGATGTCATCGGCGACCAGGATGCGGCGTCCGGGCCCGATGTCGGCCAGGGCGGCGGCATCGACCACATCGACGTGGCCGGTCGCCTGGACGAGCGGAGCGTCGTCGTGGTTGTGCCGAAGCGTGATCGTGGCGAGAGGGACGTTCAGTGAACGGGCCAGGGCCCGGCCGAGGGGGATACCGCCGCGGGCGATGGCCACGACCGCGTCGGGTTGATGCGGCCGCTCGTGATCGGCGAGCAGGTGGGCTCCGGCGGCGAAAGTCTCGGCGTCCAGGCGCCAGATGCGTTCATGGTCGAAGATGCGCTGGCGCACAGGCGCGCCGGGGCTGGCAGCGGTCACAATCTGCTCCTTGCCTCTTGGGGGAAAGGGGGTGCTGGCGGTCATCGCGGATCCACGTCGAAGCGCGCCCAGCTGCGCCGGGTCTCCCGAACCCGGACAGCGAGGAGCCGGCCCGGGATGCCAGGCTGGACGTTTTCGATGAACCAGCCGGCCAGGAACTGTGCCAGGTGCTCCGAGGTCGCCTCGGACGGCATGATCTCGTGCAGGTTGCGGTGGTCGAACTCGGCGTCCAGGAACGTCTTGAACGGTGCGAGGTCGCCGAAGTCGGTGACGAAGCCGGGACCTGAGAGAGTTTGTGCGGTGAGGATGACTTCGACCTCGTAGCTGTGCCCGTGCTGCCGGGAGCACTGGTGCTCGGCAGGGAGGCTGGGGAGCCGGTGTCCGGCCTCGAAGGTGAAGGTCTTGCCGATGGTGTGCGTGCCGGTCGGGAGCGGTACCGAGCTGAAGTCCATGAGCTCTCCCTGTGCGGGTGACCTGGGGCTGTGGATTGGCGCGGGCTGCGGGTGGAGAAGACCGGGCCGGGCCACATGCGGGGGACGGGAAGAAGGCGATGCGCGGTCAGCGGTTTCGTTCGTCGCCCCACAGCAGGATGTGGAGACGGGTCGTCATGGACCAGCCGCGGGCCAGGACGTCGTCGGCAAGCGCGCGGGCCCGGGAGATCACGGCCTCGGGTGTGGTGCCCTCCGGCATCACGTACACCGGGGCCAGCCCATAGACGTGGACGAGATTGCCGATCTCGTCCAGGTCCGGTTTCTCGACCGCGACGAATTTGAAGGCGGCCTGGCCGCTTTCCGCCAACACCGTCAGCGCGTGGGGGACGATGCGCATGCTCTCGGGCATACCGGCGTTGGACAGCTTCGGAGAGACGTTGAAGCGGACACCGTCGAGGAGCAGCTCCGGCAGCGGCGCGAAGGTGCCGTTGGTCTCGAACTCCACCCGGCGACCGGCGTCGATCAGGTGGTGCACCAGCGGGACAAGCTGCCTCTGCTGGATCAGCGGCTCTCCCCCGGTGACGACCACCAACTCGGTGTCCAGGCGCAGCAACTCCTCACCCACTTCGGTGACGGTGCGGCGGGACGACTCCCTGCGCAGGTCGTACCGGCTGCTGTCCCAGGTGTAGGGGGTGTCGCAGGGCATCCGGTCGCTACAGGTGAGGTTACAGCGAGATAGGCGCAAGAAGGCCGCCCGGGTACCGAGGCTTGGTCCTTCGCCTTGAAAGGTCGGGCCGAAGACTTCAGCGACGATCAAGGTGTCTTCGCTCGGGGCAACGGCAGCCGGGTTGGACATGCGTTCTCCAGTCGTCGGGCTACACCTGGGTGATCGAATACGCATTCGGAAGAATGAAGTACGTGCTACATGCTTCGTAAGGTCCGTCGGATAGCGGGCTCGCCCGGGTGCGCCTGCCTGACGCAGCGTCAGCTCGCGGAGCTCGTCCGTTACGATCGGGCCTGGCTGGGCAGAGCCGAACGGGGCAGGTGCCTTCTTCCCGAGGACCAGGCCGCAGCGTTGGACGCCCTGTTCGGCACTCAAGGGCTTCCCTGGCAGTGCGGGCCGGCGGCGTATCGCATGTAAGCCGCTGACGGCGCACGAGGCGCCGCCGGGTGAGGACAGGCGCATGACCACCACCTCTCGGCTGCTCGCACCTAAGTCAATGGCTGTCGGTGCTCTGGTCTTCACTGAACATGGTGGGTATTGGCGGGTCGACCCCGGCTCGCGGGGAGAGCCCCGAGTTTCGCCACTCCCCGCTACGAGGGGAGGACCGCGCCCGGCGGGGCGGACTACTGTGAGGAACGAGCCTCGCCCGCGATCCGGGAGGTGCCGCAGATGGGCGCTGAGGCGCGTAAGATGATCAGGGAGCTGGTCACGACGATGCGCCGTACCGGCTCGACCACGCCCACCATCGTCCGCACGATCATGGATCGCTGGGGGACGCCACCTCTGGTGGCCTACCGGCACGCGTTCGCGCTCAGCCAGACGCAGATCGCCGACCGTTACAACGAGCGCTGGCCGGAAGAGACACCGAAGACATTCAAGCAGGTCTCCTACTGGGAGAGGTGGCGCGGCCCGGGAGCGCCGGCGTCCGGTTCCGCGCGGCCGCCGTCCTTGCAGGACCTGGGCCGCCTGGCGATCCTGTTCGGGTGCCGCGTCGATGACCTGCTGTATGGGCCGCGTGACGCCTCGGGCCCGCCTGCGCTGATCGTCTCTCACGACGTGATCGGCCACATCGTGTCCGCCCTTCAACGGGATGGGCAGCCGGACTACCCTGAAAGTGACGACGGCAGCGAGCCTGTCGCCGTGCGTTCCATCCTTGGCGAAGGGACCATCACCGTGACCATGTCCCGCCGTGCGTTCAGCTCGCTGCTCGCAGGGGGCGGGTTGGCGGCGCTGCTGCCGGGCGCCGTTTCCTCCCCAGCATCCGCCGAGCCGGGCACCGCGGCGTTCTTCCGGCGGACCCTGGCCGGCCATCAGGCCGGCCACCACCTGCTCACGCCCGGCGCTCACATCGCCTCGCTCGTGGAGACCTTGCGCGACATCGCCGATCGCCGCGACGCCGTCGGCGGCCAGGACCGCCGTGACCTGCGCACGGTTCAGGCCGAGATCGCTGAGCATTTGTCGTGGCTGCATCGTGAGATCGCCGACACCGATGCCTGCCGCCACTGGGCCGGCAAGGCCAGCGCGTGGGCGATGGAGGCCGGAGACACCAGCATGGCCACGTACATGATGCTGCGTACGGCTTCCCTTGCGCTTGATCATCGCGACTTCTCTCGCGTTCTCGACATCGTCCAGACCGTGCGGCATAGCGAGTGGACCGTCCCTCCTGCTTTGCAGGCTGTCGCCCGGCTTTACGAGGCACGCGCCCAAGCCGCTGCCGGCACGATCGATGCCGCGGCGCTGGATGCTGCCGATGAGTTTCTGGCCATCCCACGCAGCGCCGACGATCCGCCTTACCTGCGCTTCTACGGTCCCGGTTTCGGGGATCTCCAGCGCGCCACCTGCTACCTGTCGGCGGGTGAGCACGAGCGAGCGGTCACTATCTTGCAGGCCCAGCTCACCGGATTGCCCACCACCAACTACCGCGACCGTGCCGTTCATCTGGCCCGCCTCGGCGTCGCACACGCCGCCGGTCAAGCACCTGATGCCGCAGCGCTCGCCGGTCTGGCCGGCCTCACCGAGGCGCACCGATCGGGCTCTAAGCACGTCGTTCTGGAGTTGAAGCCGCTGGCTGATCTGCTGCATCGGCGCTGGCCGGACCAGCAGAAGGTGCGCGAGTTCCGGGCGGCCCTGGCCGCGTCATGATCTGCTGGAACAAGCCGCCTAACGCGCGCAGACTGGGCGTGAGACGTTCAGGACGGCTGGCGGAGCGGCTCTGTAAGCGCGCCTGGCTGGCGGTGGACTCGCCCCGGCTGGAACGCCGGGCCAGGAGCGCCGTGACCGCGTTCGTGATGCGGACCAGAGGGCGGCGGAGCGTCGTCGAGGTCGATTGCTCTGACCTGGGCCGATGCCGAGGATCCGGCTCGATGTTGGGCCACCACGGGGAGTTTTGATCGAGTGTGACGAGCCAGATGAGGTCCATTCGTGCTCCTTAGGTGCGGGATCTTGGAGGTTTCGTGGTGCGGCCGATCGTCTTGCCGACTCTGGGCGGGCTCGTGCTCCGCTGGCGGCTGGCCAGCGGAGCACGAGCTTTGCTCTGCGCGTGATGCTTCGCCTGTGCCGTCTCCTCGGCTGCTTCTTGCCGGACGCGCGGGATCACTCCCAGTCGATCACCAGTCGGCTGTTCGGCCGGTCGAAGACGAACTGGCCCTCGACCTGCTGACAGGCGTCGGAGCGTTGCAGATCGATCCGCACGGGCCTCTCGCGGTACTCCCGCGCCCACAGGCAGATTGCATCGGCTACGCAGCCGGCCAGGCTGAAGCCGCCCTGGCCGTGCCCGATGACGCCGATGTCGTACATCACTTCGCTGGCAGCGGTGGTGGTGTCGGTGGGTCGCAGGGTGATGTAGGCGAGGTCGCTGGCGCTGGGGACGGCCATGGCGCCCCACTCGAACGGTGGGGTGATCGTCGCGGTGGTGATCGCGTCCGTGGTGGCCGTCATGCGTGACAGGCTCGTCTCCATGGCGCACGCGAGGTACAGGTGGAGGAGTTCGATGCTTTTGGCGTCCCTGGGGATGCGCACGCCCGTCCACACTTCGCTGCGCTTGCGATCCAGGACACCGTGGAGGTCGGCCTCGTCGACCTTCTGGTCTTGGTGGAGGTCGAGGGCGACCGTGCAGGTCGCGTTCAGCGCTGTCAGGCGGAGGGGGTCGTCGGTGATCCGGTCCTGCGGCGGGATGAACGGGGCCGTGTCGGAGTATTGCGCGGTCCAGTGGTCGTTGGTGCGCTCGAAGGCGATGACGCGGTACATGCTGCCGCGCAGGCGCAGCGGTACGACCAGGCGGCCGTTTGGCGCGATCTGCGGCAGCCAGGCCGATGGCACGTCCCAGGTGGCGTCGGAGGTGATCAGCCGGTCGTACGGGGCGCCGTCGGGGTAGCCGACGGCCGCCTGGCTGCTGACGACGCGGATGGTGCTGAAGCCGGTCTCGGCCAGGCTGGCGATGGCGGTGCGGACGAGGTCGGCGTCGGTGTTCACGGTCGTCACGTGGCCGTGCTCGCCGACCAGGTGGGCGAGCAGGGCAGCGGGGTAGCCGGTGGTGGCGCCGATGTTCAGCACCCGCATGCCGGGCTGTACCTGCGCCTGTTCGAGCAGGAGCGCGGTGAGGGCTGGTTCAGCCGTGATGAAGCTGGTTGCGGCGGAGCCGGATGCAGCGTGCGCGGGCGTGGTCGCGTAGGCCTGCTCCAGCGGCGCGCCGGGCACGAACAGGTGGCGGGGGACGGTGCGTAGCGCGCCCTCCACTGCGGGGGTGCGGACGATTCCGTGCTGGCAGAGCTGGTCGGCGAAGGCGCTGCGCATCCGCTGGATCGATTGGCTGGTCTCGGTCGCCTCCCCGTCGGGAGCGCTGGTCGGGGCGGATGTCCGGACGTTCGGCGTTGTCTTCCGTGCGGTCATGATGACCTCCTTGGGTGGTGGGCCATTTCTGGCACTGGGCGGGTCAAGGGAGAGGACTGGGATGGCTGGGCCCAGTCGGGGTCCAGCGCATCGAGCACGGCACGCTGCGCAGCCGTGAGGGGATGGGACAGGGGCGACGAACGCCAACGGCTGAGCCGCCTGCCGAGCGGGTAGCCGTCGCTGGTGACGTAGCGGGTCAGCGGGCGGAGATGACCGTGATCCTGGACGTACGCGGTGGCGGCGGCCACGGCTGCTTCCCAGTCGGCCTGGCGCGCTTTGGCGGCCTCCTGGCGCGGTTTCCAGATCATGTTCAGCGCGTCCAGGCGCTGCCGCTTCCGCTCGGGGAGGCTGTCTCGGGTGGCCCGCATGAACCTGATCCACGTGCCCAGCCGGATGCCGTTGGGGGTGACGTAGGCGACGGGGACCTTGAGGTGGCCGTGCTCGTGGTGGAAGGCCGCTGCGGCGGCGTAGTAGCGCTCCCACGCGCTCGGGCCGTCGTTGATCTGCATGCCCAGCATGGCGAGCTCACCGCGCTGCTTGGCCGTCAGGGCATCCGCGGTGCGCAAGCAGGCTTATTCCTGCACGGCTACCTGCTGACGGTGCCG
>NZ_JBFANV010000154.1:0-14808 GCF_040674955.1 Nonomuraea sp. NPDC049695
TGGTCTCGGCGACGTCGGTGATGTCGCCGATGGCATAGACGTGGTCGTATCCACGGACGTTGAGGGCGTCCGTGACGGGCACCTGTCCCTGCGGCTTTTGTGGCGCGCGCCGTGCCGTACCTCCCCCTGGGCATGATCGCGGCCCTGGGGGCGACCCTCGCGTACGTGGTGCGGCTGCCGTGCCGCACCGGCGGCTGGAACGACCAGGTCTCGACGTACACGAACTTCTGCTACACCGACATCTATCCCCTGTACTTCGACAGGGAGCTGGCGACCCAGAACCCCTACTTCGCCCACGTGCCGTTCGACAAGCAGGTCGAGTACCCGGTCGTGCTGGGCGAGGTCATGCAGGTGATCAGCTGGATCGCCAGGGCGCTCTCGCCTGACAAGGTCGCGCAGGCGGTCAGGTTCTACGACCTGACGGTCATCCTCCTCGGCGTCTCCCTGGTCGCCGGCGTCCTGCTGATGGCCGCGGTGGCCGGGCCGGCGCGGCGGTGGGACGCGCTCTGGTACGCTGTCTCGCCCGCCGTGGTGCTGGCCGCCTACATCAACTGGGACCTGGTCGCGGGCGCGCTGTCGATGGGCATGCTGCTGGCCTGGGCACGGCGCCGGCAGGCGCTGGCCGGGGTGCTGCTGGGGCTGGCCATCGCGACCAAGTTCTATCCCCTGATGTTCGTGGGAGCGCTGTTCCTGCTCACGTGGCGCACCGGGCGATGGCGACCGTTCCTGGTCACGCTGGCCTCGACCGTCGGCACGTGGCTCGTGGTCAACGTGCCCTTCATGGTGCTGGCGTGGGACGGCTGGCGCAGGTTCTACGTCTTCTCCCAGGAACGCGGGGTCGACTGGGGCTCGCCGTGGCTGTTCTTCCAGAGCAAGGGCTGGGCCGTCCTCGGCGAGGGCGACGTGAGCAAGCTCGGCATGGCGGCCCTGGCCATCATGTGCCTGGGCATCGCCGTGCTCACGCTGGCCGCGCCGCGCCGGCCCAGGCTGGCGCAGATCTGCTTCCTGGCGCTGGCCGCGTTCATGATGACGAACAAGGTGTGGTCGCCGCAGTTCGTGCTCTGGCTGGTGCCGTTCGCCGTGCTGGCCAGGCCCAACTGGAAGCCGCTCGTGCTGTGGCAGCTCGCCGAGGTCTGGTACTTCGCCGCCATCTGGCTCTACCTGCTCTCCCAGCCGCCGCTCAGCCGGAACGACCTGGGCATCGGTGACGACACGTACTTCACCGCCGTATGGGGGCGGGTCATCACGATCGGGATCATGATGGCGTTCGTGGTGCGGGACATCCTCCGTCCCCACAAGGACGTGGTGCGCCAGGCGGACATCGACGATCAGGGAGGCGGCGTCTTCGACGACGCGCCCGACCGGTTCACGCTGACCTCCTTCGCCCGATGATCACCCGCTCGGCCGGCCGGGACGCGCTGCTGCTCTGGCTCGGCTCGCGGGCCGGGCTGCTGGTGGCGACGCTGCTCGGGACGGCGCTCACCGCGTACGCCGGCAAGTGGCGCCAGTGGGACGCCGGGCTGTTCATCACGATCGCCCAGTACGGCTACGACGGCGAGCCCGGCAAACCGGTGGACGAGGGGCTGCCCGCGTTCTTCCCGGGGTTTCCTGTGGTGCTGCGGGCCGTGCACGTCCTCGTGCCGGACTGGGCGGCGGCCGGGCTGCTGATCTCGCTGGTCGCCGGGGCGGTGGCCATGGTGGCACTGGCCCGGCTGGCCGAGATGGAAGGCGCGTCCGGCTGGATGGCGGTGCTGGCGCTGCTGCTCTTCCCGATGGCGGTGTTCCTGGCGGCGGGCTACAGCGAGTCGCTCTTCCTGGCCTTCGCCATCCCGGCGTGGCTGGCCGCCCGGCGGGGGCTCTGGTCCGCCGCCGCGCTGCTCGCGGCGGGGGCGTCGTGCGTGCGGATCACGGGGCTGTTCCTCGCGGTCGCGCTCGTCGTGGAGTTCTTCACGCACAAGGAGCCCGTACGGCGGGCCGGGTGGCTGGCCGTGCCCTTCGTGCCGCTCGTGGCGTACTCGTACTACCACTACAGCCGCTCGGGTGACTGGCTGGCCTGGAAGCACGCGCAGGAGGCCGGGTGGGGGCGCGACTTCGTATGGCCATGGCAGGCGTGGAAGACGACCTGGCGCTCGGCCATGGGCTCCGACGACTTCGCCGTGGCCTTCCGGATGGAGATCGCCGGTGCCGTGGTGGCGTTCGCGGTGCTCATCTGGCTGCTCCTGCTGCGCAGGTGGAGCGAGCTCGTCTACACGGGGTTGCAGGCGGCGGCGCTCATGACGTCGGCGTACTACCTGTCGATCCCGCGCTCGCTGCTGCTGTGGTTTCCGCTGTGGGTGTTGGTGGCGAAGGTCGCGACCAGGAAGCCGTGGGTGCTGGTCGTGTACGCGCTGATCTTCGGGCCGCTCATGCTGCTCAACACGAGCCGGTTCCTGAGCGGCGCGTGGGCAGGCTGATTTCTATACCCGCTTCTTCGTCTAAGTAATCCAGGAAAGTTATCCACAGGCTGTGTGTATTTCCTAGAGGTTCTTCCTCAGGAACGCGATGTCGTCGGCCTGGCCCTCGGCGGGCGTCTCCACCACGATCGGCGCCCCGGCCGCCCGGCAGACCGCCAGGATGAGGTCGGGATCGATCTTTCCCTTGCCCAGGTTGGCGTGGCGGTCGGCGCCGGAGTCGAAGTCGTCGCGCGAGTCGTTGCAGTGGATCAGGTCGATCCGGCCGGTGATCGCCTTGACCCGCTCGACCAGGTCGACCAGCTCCTCGCCGCCCGCGTGCGCGTGGCAGGTGTCGAGGCAGAAGCCCACGTCGAACCCGTCGAGCGCGTCCCACAAGCGGGCGATGCGCTCCAGCTTGCGCGCCATCGCGTTGCCGCCGCCCGCGGTGTTCTCGATCAGCACGGGGATCGGGCACTCCATGCGCTCGAACACCTTGCGCCAGTTGTCGAACCCCGTCTGCGGGTCGTCGTTCTTGTTGACGTGGCCGCCGTGCACGATCAGGCCCTTCGCGCCGAGGCCTGCGGCCGCCTTGAGGTGCTGCTCGAGCAGCTTGCGGCTGGGGATCCTGATGCGGTTGTTCGTGGTGGCCACGTTGATCAGATAGGGGGCGTGGATGTAGATGTCGACGCCCTCGACCGGCTTGGCGGGCAGCACCGGTTTGTCGTACCCCTGGGGATCCCCGAGGAAGAACTGCACCACCTCGGCCCCCACCTCCGCGGCGTGGGCGGCGGGATCATCCTGATCGACGTGGGCTCCGATGCGCAGCATGTCACCGAGCCTACGCCGAAGCGGCGAGCCTGGGGCGGAGGGCGGCAGCTTGCGTGACCAACGTAGCCCCGTGCGAGCGCGACCATCAAACGCGGTTTGGTGCGGGGCTGTTCGGGAAGTCGGCTGACGCCCCCTACGCGAGGAGAAGCGACATGGCACGATGGCGCTGGCGTGGCCTGATCTTATTGATCTACGTGGTGATCGGGATCTACGTGGCCTGGGTGTACGACTACATCACCCCCGGACTGCTCAGGGACGTCGCGGAGGCGTTGCTGGCGATATTCCTCTGGTTCCTGGTCCTGCTCGGCATAAACCTGCACATCGGCAGGTGAGCCACATATCGAACGGCCCCGGAGTACGTGCGCCGGGGCCGTCGCTCATGGATGGGGAAGGAAACCGCCGTGGGCGATGCCGAGCGCGGCCCCGACGAACGACCCCACGAGGCCGATGATGTTGAGCGAGCGCTGCGGCGTGGTCACCGACACGTACTGGGAATAGAGGCCGACGCCGAAGCCGAGCGTGCCGAACCACGACGAGATCACGTGCGCCGATATCCAGAACGTCGAGATGAACGCCACCACGCCGCACGCCAGCGCGGCCACGGCCAAGGCGTTTTCCGCAGGGTGAGAATGTCCGTCGGTGTTGAGCGTGAGCCTGAACCGCTCCCTTTCGGAGGGTTGAAGCACGTGTGGCACTGTCACCACCCCCTAGGTTTCCTAAAGGCCTTCCCACGTACTCGCGACTGGTAACCTGGGGCACGCTGCGTTGTGATGGGTGATCCATCACCCCGGCTGCCGAAAGGGGCGCCCGGGCACAAGCGTCAGCGTCCTCCTGTCACGGCAGAGTGTCGTGACCGCAAGAGTCCAGAGGAGGTTGGAGTCCCGCATGCGTCGTTACGAAGTAATGGTCATTCTGGACCCTTCGCTCGATGAGCGCACTGTCGCGCCGTCCCTCGACCAGTTCCTCTCCGTGGTCCGCAACGACGGCGGCACCGTGGAGAAGGTCGACGTCTGGGGCCGTCGCCGTCTCGCCTACGACATCGACAAGAAGTCGGAAGGCATCTACGCCGTCATCGACCTGTCCGCGGAGCCCGCGACGGTCAAGGAGCTCGACCGGCAGATGAACCTCAACGAGGGCATCCTGCGCACCAAGGTTCTGCGTCCGGACGTGCATTAACCCCGGCTTTTGTCGGGGCAGCCCCGTACATTGAGCCGTAACCCAAGCGAAGGCGTGCAGGAAGGCGAGCGCTAGCCATGGCAGCAGGCGACACCGTAATCACCATCGTCGGCAATCTCGTCGACGACCCGGAGCTGCGCTTCACCCCGACGGGTCAAGCCGTGGCTCGATTCCGCATCGCGTCCACTCCGCGGTTCATGGATCGCCAGACCAACGAGTGGAAGGATGGCGAAAGCCTCTTCCTGACCTGCAACGTGTGGCGGCAGGCGGCGGAGAACGCCGCCGAGAGCCTGCAGCGCGGCATGCGGGTCATCGTGCAGGGGCGGCTCAAGCAGCGGTCTTACGAGACCAAGGAAGGCGAGAAGCGCACCGTTTACGAGGTCGAGGTCGACGAGGTCGGCCCGTCTCTGCGTAACGCCACCGCCAAGGTCAACCGCACCTCCCGCCAGGGTGGTGGGGGTGGCGGCGGCTTCGGCGGCGGTCCGGCCGACGACCCGTGGGCGTCCGCGTCGCCCGCCCCGCCCCAGGGCGGCGGCGGTTACGGCGGCGGTGGCGGCTTCGGCGGAGGCGGCGGCCAGCAGAGCGGCGGCGGCTTCGGCGGCGGCGGCGGAGGCGACTTCAGCGACGAACCGCCTTTCTAAATCCTGTCCACAAGCCCGAGTCCATTCCCGCCCGGAAGGCGGGGCTCTGAAAGGAGCACCACGATGGCTAAGCCGGCACTGCGCAAGCCGAAGAAGAAGGTTTGCCTGTTCTGCCACGACAAGATCTCCTACGTCGACTACAAGGACACGGCGCTGCTGCGGAAGTTCATCTCCGACCGCGGCAAGATCCGTGCGCGCCGGGTGACGGGCAACTGCACCCAGCACCAGCGCGACGTGGCGACCGCGATCAAGAACGCGCGTGAGGTGGCCCTGCTGCCTTACACGAGCACCGCGCGCTAAGGAGGCCTGTCGATATGAAGCTCATCCTCACCAACGAGGTCTCCGGCCTCGGCGCCCCTGGCGACGTCGTCGAGGTCAAGGACGGCTACGGCCGTAACTACCTCATCCCGCGCGGCTACGCCATGCGCTGGACGCGCGGCGCCGAGAAGCAGATTGAGACCATCAGGAAGGCTCGCGACGCCCGCGAGATCCGCGACCTCGGCACCGCCAAGGAGGTCGCCGGTCAGCTCGGCGCGCTGCGCGTCCGCCTGACCACGCGCGCCGGCGAGTCCGGTCGCCTGTTCGGCTCGATCACCACGGGCGACATCGCCGACGCCGTCAAGGCCGCCGGTGGCCCGATCCTCGACCGCCGTCGCATCGAGATCGTCAACCCGATCAAGAGCACCGGCTCCCACCGCATCACCGTCAAGCTCCACCCCGAGGTGTCCGCTCCTGTGGACATCGAGGTTGTGGCCGGCTGACGACCGCGATCCGTGAAAGCCCTCTCCGTTTCGGAGGGGGCTTTCGCATTGCCCGCCCCAGGTGACCGGCCCGCCGTCACGCGGGCCGCATAGGGGACGATTGCCGTGGTCAGCGGTGCCCCTCGGGGGCAATTTTCCTATTCGGTCAGCGTAGAATGCCTTCGTTCTTTCGCGCTTTCCCCCTGGAGGCTCTGGCCATGGCCCGTCCCCTCATGCTGCTCGCGCTGGCCGTGGCGCTCGTCGGTTGTGCGCCCGCCGACAACACGGCCGCGACGGCCGGCCCGGCCCCGTCCACTGCGTGCACCAAGGATCAGCTCAAGCTCGTCACCTCTGGCAAGCTGACCATCGGGACCGACAAACCCGCTTATGAGCCCTGGTTCAAGGACGATGACCCCAGCAACGGGCAGGGGTTCGAGAGCGCGGTGGCCTTCGCCGTGGCGGGCGAGCTGGGCTTCGACCGCAGCGAGGTGCAGTGGAGCACGGTGAAGTTCGACTCGGCGTTCGCGCCGGGGGAGAAGCAGTTCGACTTCGACGTCAACCAGGTGTCCATCACGCCCGATCGGGCCAAGGCCGTGGACTTCAGCAAGGGCTACTACACCGTCAAGCAGGCCATCGTCGCCATTGACGGGAGCAAGTACGCGGGTGCGAAGAGCCTGGCCGAGCTCAAGGACGCGAAGATCGGCGTACAGGTGGGCACGACCTCGTTCGACGCGGTCAAGAAGGTCATCCAGCCCGCCGCCGACCCCAACGTCTACAACGAGCAGATCGACGCCGTGAACGGGCTGAAGAACAAGCAGGTGGACGCGCTGGTCGTGGACCTGCCGACGGCGTTCTACGTGACGGCCGCACAGGTCGAGAAGTCCAAGATCGTGGGGCAGTTCAGCTCGACGGGTGGCACGCCCGAGGAGTTCGGGCTGGTCATGCAGAAGGGCAGCGCGCTCAAGCCGTGCGTCGACAAGGCCGTGGACGCGCTGGAGTCGAAGGGCGAGCTGGCCAAGATCGAGCAGCAGTGGCTCGGCTCCGCCGCCGGCGCGCCAGAGCTGAAGTGAGCGGGCCGCGTTGAACGAGAGCGCCCAGGCTACATCGGGCGAATGGGTTAAGTCGGAGCGGCAGCTCCAGCGGGAGCGGGTGCGCAGGTCGCGCGCCCGCCGCTCCGCCTCGATCGCGACGGGTTCGACGATCGTCTTCATCGTGTTGGTCGTCTGGGTCGTCACCAACTCGCCCGGCTGGCCCCGCGTGCGGGAGAAGTTCTTCGATCCCGGGCAGTTCGCCGCGGCGCTGCCGGACGTGCTGAGCGGCTTCCTGCTCAACATCAAGATCTTCCTGATCGCCGAGCCGCTGATCCTGATCTTGGGGCTGCTGGTCGCGTTGGCGAGGGGGATCAGGACGCCCGCGTTCTTCCCGATCCGGGCGCTGGCCACGGTCTACACCGACATCTTCCGCGGCGTGCCGACGATCCTGGTGATCTACCTGATCGGGTTCGGGCTGCCCGCGCTGGAGCTGCAGGGGATCCCGTCCGACCTGGCCACGCTGGGCATCATCGCGCTGACACTCTCGTACGGCGGTTACGTGGCCGAGGTGTTCCGCTCGGGCATCGAGTCCATCCACCCGAGCCAGTTCGCGGCGGCCCGCTCGCTGGGGCTGAGCCACGGCAAGACCATGCGGTTCGTGGTGCTGCCGCAGGCCACCCGCAGGGTCGTGCCACCGTTGCTGAACGACTTCGTCTCGCTGCAGAAGGACACCGCGCTCGTGGCCACCATCGGGCCTCTCGACGCGCTCAGGCAGGCGCAGATCCACGTGGCAAGCACGTTCAACTACACGCCCTACCTGGCGGCGGCGCTGCTGTTCATCCTGCTCACCATCCCCATGGCCAGGTTCACCGACCACCTGGCGGCCCGTACGCGCAGGAGGCGTGGCGCATGAGCCTGCTGAGCATCGAAGAGGTGTGGAAGAACTTCCACGGCCACAGCGTGCTGCGCGGCATCGACCTGGAGGTGCATCCCCACGAGGTGGTGAGCCTGATCGGTGCCTCCGGCTCGGGCAAGTCCACGCTCCTGCGCTGCGTCAACCTGCTGGAGACCGTGGACGACGGCGCGATCTTCCTCGACGGGGAGGAGATCACCGACCCACGCGTGAACGTGGACGATGTGCGCAAGCGGCTGGGCATCGTGTTCCAGTCGTTCAACCTGTTCCCGCACATGACCGTGCTCGACAACATCACGCTCGCGCCGCGCCAGGTGCACAAGGTGGCCAGGACGGAGGCCGAGGAGCAGGCGCATGACCTGCTGGCCAGGTTCGGGCTGGCCGACAAGGCCAGGGCGTACCCCGATCAGCTCTCGGGCGGGCAGCAGCAGCGGGTGGCCATCATCAGGGCGCTGGCCACCCAGCCCAGGCTGATGCTGCTGGACGAGGTCACCTCGGCCCTCGACCCCCAGCTGGTCACGGAGGTGCTGGGGATCATCAGGGAGCTCAAGGAGTCCGGCATGACGATGATCCTCACGACCCACGAGATGGGATTCTGCCGGGAGATCTCGGACACGGTCTGCTTTCTCGACGGCGGCGTGCTGCTCGAGAAGGGGCCCGCCGAGAAGATCTTCACTGATCCGGAGAACGCCAGGACCAGGGAGTTCCTGCGGAGCGTGCTGGAGACGAGGCGGCTCTAGCGCCGGTGGCGCCCGCGTGCCGGCTCGACCGGGTCGCGGGGCCGCGTTTGAGGGGGATGGTGCGGTCAGGCCCCCGTCACCAGCCACTCGGTGCCCGCGGCCCGGCGTACGAGAGTGATCAGACGTGCGACCATCCACACCCCGAGCGCGCACCAAAGAGCAACGACCCCGAAACCGGAGGCGAGGAACGCGGCGGGCAGGTACGCCAGCGTCGTCCACACCCCCGCCCACGCCAGGTAACGCTGGTCGCCCGCGCCGATCAGCACGCCGTCGAGCACGAACACGACCCCGCACACCGGCTGGAACGCCGCCACCGGCCACAGCACGGCCAGCAGCAGCTCGGTGACCTGCGGATCCGCGTCGAACAGCCCGGGCAGCACCGGCCTGGCGGCGACGACCAGCACGCCGAGCACCGCACCCGACCAGATGCCCCACTGCACCATTCTCCTGGTGGCGGCCCTGGTGGCCGCGACATCCCCGGCGCCGAGCGAGCGTCCTGTGATGGCCTGCCCCGCGATGGCGATGGCGTCCAGCGCGAAGGCGAGCAGCGTCCACACCTGGGTGGCGATGGCGTACGCGGCCAGCTCGGCCTGGCCCATCCTGGCGGCGATCACGGTGGCCACGAGCAGCACCACCCGCAGGCAGAGGGTACGCACGAGCAGCGCGAACCCGGCCGTGCCCGCCTGCTTGACCCCTTCGAGACCCGGCGTGAGCGGGGTGCCCAGCTTGATCGCGCCCCTGGCCACCACCGCCAGGTAGACGGCCGCGCCCAACGTCTGGGCCAGCACCGTCCCCCAGGCCGACCCGGCGATGCCCCACTGCAAGCCCAGCACGAACCAGGCGTTCAGCACGGCGTTCAGCACGAACGAGCCGATGGCCACCACCAGCGGCGTGACCGTGTCCTGCAGCCCGCGCAGCACCCCTGTACCGGCCAGCACGACCAGCATGCCGGGCGCGCCGAGCAGGCTGATCCGCAGGTACGTCACGGCCTGCGCCGTCTGGTCCCCGCCCGCTCCGAACAGCTCCACGATCATCGGGGCCGACGGCCAGCACACCGCGATGAGGACGACGCCGATGGCCAGGGCCAGCCAGATCCCGTCCACACCGCTGCGCATGGCCCGCGTGTGGTTCCCCGCGCCCGTCTGGCGCGCCACCGAGGCCGTGGTGCCGTACGCGAGGAAGACGCAGAGGTTCACCATTGTGGACAGAACGGTGCCTGCCACGCCCAGCGCGCCCACCGCCGTGGTGCCCAGCCCATGCCCCACGATGGCGTAGTCCGCGAGAAGGAAGAGCGGCTCGGCCACCAGCGCGCCGAGCGCCGGCACGGCCAGCCGGAGTATCTCCCGATCCCTGGGGGTAATGAGCATTTGTCCATTATGGCCATTACGTGGCTTGTTGGGGAAACTTTCTTTCCTCCACAGCCAGTGGATATCGTTCTCGCAGGTCAGAGACCGTTTGGTGGATGATCTGCAGAGTTATCCACAGCCTGTGTCCACAGGCCTTTCACATCTTGAGCGCAGTAGTCCACAGCTTGACCACAGGGTTGTCCACAGGCCGCGTTGCCAGTCGGCGCACAACTCCGGGAAACTGTCAGACTGGTCGGCTACAAGTGGGGGTGGTGCGACCGCCTGCAAGGTGTTCGAGGGGGCGCGGTGAGCATTGACGAGGAGACGGGCGCCGGCCCAGGTTTCGAGCGCACCCCGCCGCACAACATCGATGCGGAGCAGTCGGTGCTCGGCGGCATGCTGCTGTCGAAGGACGCCATCGCCGACGTCGTCGAGATCCTGCGCTCCGACGACTTCTACCGCCCCGCCCACCAGATGGTCTACGACGTCATCACCGACCTCTACGGCCGGGGCGAGCCCGCCGACGCGGTCACCGTCTTCGACGAGCTGCAGAAACGCGGCGAGATGGCCAGGGTGGGCGGCGCCGCCTACCTCCACACCCTCACCGCCGTCGTCCCCACGGCGGCCAACGCGGGCTACTACGCCAAGATCGTCAGAGAGCAGGCCATCCTCCGCCGCCTCATCGAGGCCGGCACCCGCATCGTCTCCTACGGCTACGGCGGCCAGAACGAAGAGGTCGACGACCTCGTGGACCGCGCCCAGGCGGAGATCTACAAGGTCACCGAGCGCCGCACCTCGGAGGACTACGCGCCACTGGCCGACATCATGCCCGGCGCCCTCGACGAGCTCGAGGCCATCGGCAGCCGCGGCGGCCAGATGGTCGGCGTGCCGACCGGCTTCCAGGACCTCGACCAGCTCACCAACGGCCTCCACCCAGGCCAGATGATCGTCGTGGCCGCCCGCCCCGCCATCGGAAAAAGCACGCTAGGTCTGGATTTCGCCCGTTCTGCGGCCATCAAGAATGGGATGACCACGGTCATCTTCTCGCTGGAGATGTCGCGCAACGAGATCACCATGCGTCTGCTGTCCGCCGAGGCCCGGGTGGCCCTCCACGCCATGCGCTCGGGCATGATGGGCGACGACGACTGGACGCGCCTGGCCCGGCGGATGAGCGAGGTGGCGGAGGCGCCGCTGTTCATCGACGACTCGCCCAACATGTCGATGATGGAGATCCGGGCCAAGTGCCGGCGGCTCAAGCAGCGCAACGACCTGAGGTTCGTGGTCATCGACTACCTCCAGCTGATGAGCTCGCCGAAGAAGACCGAGAGCCGGCAGAACGAGGTCTCGGAGATCTCCCGTGCGATCAAGCTGCTGGCCAAGGAGCTCGAGGTCCCGGTCATCGCGATCTCCCAGCTCAACCGTGGCCCCGAGCAGCGAACGGACAAACGCCCTCAAGTTAGCGATCTGCGCGAATCAGGATCTATTGAGCAGGACGCCGACATGGTCATCCTGCTGCATCGAGAGGACGCGTACGAGCGCGAGTCGCCGCGGGCGGGGGAGGCGGACCTGATCGTGGCCAAGCACCGAAACGGTCCCACGGCGACGGTCACGGTGGCGTTCCAGGGCCACTACAGCCGCTTCGTGGACATGGCTCAGCACTGAACCCGCGGTTGTAGGGTCTCAAGAAGCTTGGCATAATCTCAGCGATCTTGGCCTCGACACGCTTTGCACATCGCGCCGACGACCTTGATCCCCAGACGAACTGGATGGTGTTGCTCCGGCCACACGAGGTTCAGTCAATCGCTGCGGCCACCGGAGTCGACCCCATGCGGATCCAGCGCATGACGCTCGCCGAATATGACGGAACAGCTCTCTTCGTCGACCCGTGTACTCACCAGGTCAACCGTAAGCGCCTCTGGGGCCGCAACGCCGGGTCGCGTTACTGCCCGCACTGTCTGACCGAGACCGAGGGACGCTGGAGGTTATCCTGGCGGCTCGGCTGGTCCTTCTTCTGCCCTCTCCACCTCTGTCTTCTCGCCGACACCTGCCCGCGTTGCGTCCGGATGCAACGGATCTACCGCTTCCGCAGCTCGCGAATCCTGCACCCGGCCCTATGCGCTTATCCCGCTCTCCACCACACCAGACGAACCCGATGTGACACCGATCTACGTCACGCCACTTCCGACGCCTTCCCCGATGACAGTTTTCTGGCGGGTTTTCGCCGTGGGTGGCTGTTCTCATCGGGGATCTTGGAAGAGCTACGCTGTGCTGATCTGGACGGCGCACCCTTGACGGGGACACTCACCCACCAGCGAAGAGTCCCCGCCTCAGGCCATACATATAGGGTCGGCGCCCCACAGGGTGTCGGCAAACATTTCAGGCGTCGATGCAACATCTCACTGGGTCCAGGACGTAATCATCGGTGACCATCACCGGACAGTGAGGACCTTCGATGCGGGATCGAGCCGACTTCGAGCGTTACGTCGAGCAGCGCTCGGCTCGGCTGCTCAGGACGGCGTACCTGCTGTGCCGCGACTGGGCCACCGCAGAGGATCTGCTACAGACGGCGCTGGCCAAGGCCTGGCTGGCATGGCGTCGGGTGGGCAACGCCCCCGACCCGTACGTCTACCGCATCCTGGCCAACACCCACGCCTCCTGGTGGCGGCGGCGCTGGCGGGGTGAGGTCGCCACGGGTGACCTGCCGGACACTGCCCATACGCCGGATGCGTCAGCGAAGATCGGCACCCGGGACGCGCTCAGAGTCGCGCTGGCCACGCTGCCCGCCAAACAGCGGACGGTGATCGTGCTGCGGTACTTCGAGGACCTGACCGACGAGGAGATCGCCGCGATCGTCGGCTGCTCGGTGTCCACCGTACGTAGCCAGGCCAGCCGCGCGCTGGCCAAGCTACGCCTCGACCCCACGACCAGGGTCGCCGCCACAGAGACCGGGAGCTGACCATGAACGACCAGGAACTGCGCGAGCTGCTCGAACACGACAGTGCCGACGGCCCCTTCATGGGCGTGACGATCGAAGACATAGAGACCAGGGCCCGGGGCATCCGCAGGCGGCGCAGCCGGGTGGCGGGCTCGCTCGCCGCGTTGGCAATCGCCGTAGTGGCGGTGGTCGGCTTGCCGCGCATTACGGCGGCTCCGGCACCGGGCGACGTCTGGACCGGCACCTTGGCCGAGCCTACCGTCCCGCCGCCGACCGGTCGCCCGTCGGCGCAGGTCCCGCCCACGCCGAGCAAGGACGGCACCAGCTCGACTTCGACCCGAAAGTATCCTCAGATGTTCTCCTACAACCACTTCAGGCAGGGGGGCGAGGCGGTGAGTTTCACGTTCGAGTCTCCCATCAAGTCGGTGGCTTTCGCGGTGGACTGCTCGGCCGGCAACCACGTGTTCATCTGGCTCAACGACAAGCTCGTGGTCAGCGAGTCCTGCGGGGCCGGCCTCAGGAAGCCTCCGGGCTGGGTCGGAGAGTCGCCGGTGATCCAGCCGGGAGACGGAGCCAACAAGGTCGTCGCCGTCCTGGTGCCCGCTTCCTCTCTGGCCGCGGGCCGGATGGAGCCGGAGACGGCTCAGGAGGCTCTGTCGCAGACCGCGCTCTACCCGGCCGACTGGGTGGTAGGCCTGGTCGACCCCGCGATCGCGAGATGATGTTGCCCGATCTGTTCGGAAACGGGGGCCGGCCCTGCCTGGCGGGGTAGGCCCACATCTTCTTGACCAGCCTACGGTGCCAGGCGAGCAGCGTGCCGGGCGTCAAGATGCGATGCAGTCGAAGGCGACCGGGGAAGCCGACCAGCTGCGGCAGCACGCTCTGGGAGCCGACGTCGAAGAAGACTGTGGCACAGCCGGTCAACAGGACGACGGCGTACAACTGCTCGAACGTGACGTCGTCCAGCCACCAGGCGAGGGGGATGGAGACGAGCGGCCCGGCCCGGGCCAGGTCGGGCAGGATCAGCGCGGGCGGTGGCGCATCCGGTCCACGCCCCCGCCGGCAGGTCGACGACGAGGAAGACGGCGGTGCTCAACCCGGTCAGTGCCCCCGCCTGGCCGGGGCCCGCGTGGAGGGCGGTCACACCCATGGCGACCTTCTGCCTTGCCCCGAGTGACGCCGGCCCGAGCATCAGGCCATTTAGTCAGCCCGCAATGGCTAGGAAACCGCCATGATCGTGAGACAACAGTCCCGTCACGCAGGTGAGACAGCTCGGCAAACCGCAGGCCACAGAAGATCAACATGTCGCGAGCCGTGAGATCCTACAGCGGTTCGCCGGAACGGCTTCCGAATTCGCTGCCGTCAAGCCGCCTTGTCCGTGGGATCGAGAGCGGGAGCCAGCCGCAGGCGGCTGGAGTGGGCCTTCTCGTCGGGGAAGACCCACTTCCGGAGCGCCCAGAAGCGGAAGACCATGGCGATCAGCGTGCCGATGATCTGGGCGCTCATGAAGTCGGCGATCTCCTGGGTGGCCAGGCTCACGTCCGGGGTCTCCAGGCGGAACACGTACCGGGAGATCCATAGCGGTGCGGAGCTGAGCACCAGGCCGACGCCACTGACCAGGAAGAACAGCGCCGCCTCGTGGCGGCGCTCGCGGCCGCCCCTGGTCCGGAACGACCATTCGCGATTCAACACGTAGGACACGATCGTCGCCACGAGCACCGCGATGACCTTCGCGGTCACCGGCTTCGGTTCCAAAATGGTGAGCTTCAGCCCGTAGAACACCGCGTTGTCCACTAAGAACGTTGTTCCACCCACCACCGCGAACTTCAGCAGTTCACGGTGCTTCAGCACAAGTGCGTGCAGCGGTTCAGGCAGTTTCGCGAGTACTGCGTTTGCTATTCGGAGCACCCCCGATCTTCTCATCAGCTTGGGGGGTCCGGGCAGGACCCCGTGGCAGGCATCAGGCGGCGTCGAGGGCTGCGGTGATCTTGCGGGCCATCTCGGTGAGGGTGGGGCTGGGCGGGCC
>NZ_JBFANV010000155.1:0-14737 GCF_040674955.1 Nonomuraea sp. NPDC049695
GCACCACATCAGCGCAGGTACGGCCCGTCGTACGGACCAGCCTCACCGCG
The DNA here is from genome assembly GCF_040674955.1 of Nonomuraea sp. NPDC049695. Lineage (NCBI taxonomy): Bacteria > Bacillati > Actinomycetota > Actinomycetes > Streptosporangiales > Streptosporangiaceae > Nonomuraea > Nonomuraea sp. NPDC049695. Next base: position 51 of record NZ_JBFANV010000155.1, read on the forward strand.
TCCCGCCTGAACAGGCCCAGCACCGACCCAGTGGTGCTGCGCACCAGATGGGTCCTTCAGCCTCACGCCAGTGTGCTCGCGCAGATCGGCGTCGCCTTCGACACGATGCCCCTGTCCGAGTCCGACGGCCGGCGCCTCCTGCGCGCGTGGGATCAGGCAGAGTTGCCCCCCGGAGCGCCGATGCTGCTTGTCGGCAACGACCTGCTCGTCCTTACACGACCGGAGCAGCCGGACAGCCAGGCCGACACATGGCTCCCGCTGCCGACACCCTCCATCCCATCCTCGGGGCCCTCGAACGCCAGCTGGGTCGTGCCCGCCACCCCGGTCAACGTGGCAACCCTGCCCTCGGTGCAGGAGGTGCGCCGCCTCCTCGCCGGCAGCATGCCGTCCCCCGGGGAACAGCAGGGCCGGCTTGCGCCCGTACGGCCGCCCCTCCGCACACGTCCGACAGCATGCCACGCCGCAGGAAGCGGCTTAGGCACGCCTGGATCGAATCGGGACATTCGATGAACGACCGCACACTTCGCACCGTGGCCCGCCTGCTGAGCCACGCACGCCGTGCCCTGCACGGTCCTCCGCACGTCCAACGGGCGCACGCCAGGCTGAACGGTGACCCGGCAGCCAGTGCGGCCGGTGCCGCAGGGCCTGCCGTCAACGGCTTCCTCTTCTCGCACGGCTCCGCGGCCGACCTGGCGGTGTGCGGCGGCGCCAGCCATCGCATGGCCGGGACGACGGTGATCGCACCCGCCGGCTACGGCGGCTTCGCATTCGCGAGCTGCGAAGGGGCACTCTTCCGATCGCCTCCGCCGATCGTGTGTCGGTCGCTGCCTCGGATGATGTGGGCCGTTCGCCTCCTTCAGTTCACCGTCACGCTCCTGAGCGCACCGCCGCCTCGCCTCGTCGCGCCCGCCCGGCCATCCGCCCGCGGCTTCACCGGCGACGACTCCGGCCGCGTATCACCCACGACGTTGGGGTCCTGATGACGGCGAGCACCCTGCGGGCCAGCCCGCCCGCTCTCCCAGACGTGGATCCCACCAGGCCGAACTCCGCCCGCGTCTACGACTGCCTCCTCGGCGGAAAAGATCACTTCGTCGTCGACGCCGAAGCCGCGGCGGTGATGGAAAAGGCAGCCCCCGGGACGCGCGCGGCCGCCATCGCCAACCGGCAGTTCCTCCTGCGAGCACTCACGTGGGCAGCCGAACGCGGCCACACCCAGTTCCTCGAACTCGGAACCGGCATCCCCGCCCAGACGAACGTGCACCAAGTCGTTCAAGCAGTACATTCCGGCGCACGGGTGGTGTACGTCGATCACGATGACGTGGTCGTCGCTCACGCGCGCGCCCTGCTCGCCCGCGTCCAGGCCAATGTCGGCGTCGTCCAGGGCGATGTGAGAGATCTTCAACCCGTCCTCGCGGACGCGGCCCAATGGCTCGACTTCAGAAGGCCCGTTGTCGTGAGCCTCGTCGGGATCTTGCACTGGGTCGCCGACGAGGACGACCCGGCCAGCATCATCGCCGGCCTTCAACGGCACCTGGCGCCCGGCAGCATGCTCATCACGTCGCACGCCTGCTCAGACGCTCTGAACGCTGCCGCCGCCGAAGCCCTGACGGCGACGTTCGCGAACTCGCGCACCCCTCTTGTCTTGCGCAGCCGCGAACAGATCGCCGCTCTGCTGAGCGGACTCGCCCTGCACCCCCACCATGCACGCGCCGAGGTCGGTGAACTCGTCGAAGTGTCGGCGTGGCGGCCGCTGCTGGACCGCGCCCCCAAGCCGGAGGGCATAGCAAGCATCCTGGGCGCGGTCGCCGACCTCCACCCTGCCGGCCCGCGGCACGTCGCGAAGGCTTCTCCATGAACGCGACGAAGCATCGCGCTCTGACCGTGTCTAGCGTGCAGCGGCACCGCGCGACGCCCCCGCCGGCGTACGCGCCGGGTGCACATCGGCTCCTGTCCCGGCCGCCGGCCGCGCCCCAAGGCAGGCACCGTGCCATGGGGCGCGCGGCCTGCCTTGGGGCGCGGACGGCACACGTCCTCTCGCTAGCCGGGCTGCGCCCCTTGATCCGACGCCGTTCTCGCCCGCTCCGCGCGGGAACCCGCAGCTTGGCCCCGCAACGCCCGCGCAACTTCAGGTGTGGACTACGCGGCACGCTGGCAACGGCCGCGCCACGCCCTCCTGGTGGCCCGTGTTACCCCGTCCAGGGCCACCTGCGGTGCAGGCCAGGTTAACCCCACCGCACCCTGGCCTGCACCGCCCTTCACCTGAGCCGACCACCCGCCTCCTCTCGCTAGAGACAACGCCGCTGGCAAGAGGAGGAGGCCTCATCCCCTTCACCGTCGATGCCCCTCCGTTCCCCGACCAGGGGACGGAACGTGACCCTGGCGTGCCGCACGCCAGGTTGCCAGCTCGTCATCGCCACCCAGTCCCGCCGTCGTAAGGGCACGTTCATGACCGCTGCGCCTCAGTCCGCCGACATCGCCGAGCCCGTTCCCCTCAACAGGCACCGCCATGCCCTGCAGGTGATTCTCGACAATCTGCCCCTTTACGCCGCCCTGTACACCCTGTGTGACCTGCGCATCCCCGATCGGCTCGCACGCTCGGCCGCCACCGTTGACGATCTTGCGGAATGGGTGGCCTCGACCATGTGCGCGCCCAACCTCGGCCGCGACTACCTGCAGCGGGTGCTGCGCGCCGCCCACGCCTGCGGGTTCCTGCGCCGCAATCTCGACGGCGCCTACCAGGTGACCGACTTCGGCCTCACGCTCCGAAGCGGCATCCCCGACACTGCCCGAACCGCGCTGATGCGAGCGGCACTGCGAGCGTGGACTGTTCACGACGCGGCCGCCGTCCGCCCGTTGCCCAGCCGCGACCTCAACAACCCGATCGACATGATTCTTCACAGGCTCGACCTGTACCAGGCGCTTCACCTGTTCTGCGCGTTACGCATCCCCGACCGCCTGGACCACGCGCCCGCAGCCCTCGACGACGTGCATGCCTGGTGCCAGCGGGCGGGCGCCGACGAGGGCAGCGGTCCCAGCCCAACCCTCGAGGACCTGGTGAGGCTGCTACAGATCGCGGACGCCCAGCAGTGGATCTACCGAACGCCCAGCGGCACCTACCGGCAGACCGACGCCGGGCACATGCTCACCCAGTCCGCGGCCTCCGGCGGACCGTCCATGTGGCCTGCAGTGATGACGTATGCGCTGCCTCCGTGGCGGCAGCCGCTGGCCACCATGCAGGAAACCGTACGCACCGGCACCCCTGCCGCGCTGAACGGCCACCGCACCCTGGATGACCTCATGGCCGGCCAGCCAGCGAGCGCCGCCCGCGTCATCGCCGCTTTCCACGCCTGGCAGAGCGCCGCCATGGCGCCGTCCGTCGCTGATGCGATCGCCGCCCACGCCGACACCATCCGCACGGTGATCACCATCGGCGGTAGCCACATCCTGCTGGCCGAGATTCTCCACCGCCACCCACACACCACAGGCGTGCACGTCGGACGAGGCCGCGACGCTGACGCCGCAGCCGACGAGCTCGCCCGCAGAGCCGACCCTGGCCGCTGGGGCGTGACCCGCGGCCACGCCCAGCGCGTCAAGATCCCCATCGGCTTCCGCCCGCTGTACGTGATGCCCTGCCTGATCCACAACGCTGACGATCGTGATGCCCGCGACCTGCTCGCTCGTGTTGCCGCAGCGATGGACGCCTCGGGCCCCGGCAGCATCCTCTGGCTGGTCGAGACCGTCATGCCGGACGACGTTGACCCACACCCGAGTATCGCGCTCGATCTTCTGCAGATGACGCGCACCCGCGGCGGCCGGGCACGGACGAGGGCAGAGTACGCGACGCTGCTACGCAAGGCCGGGCTGCGCGTCTCCGGCGAGATTGCCGCAGGCCAGCACACGATCATCGCGGCGCACACAGCGCGCGACCAGCCCCCGACGATTCCCGAGCAGCGCGCGCTCGTCGGCCTCGCCGAGAACGCGACGCTGCCCGCCTACTGACTCCGGAAGGCTGTCCGTGTGCCGCGGGAGCGCCCGTGCACGCCAGCCGATGACGTGATCGTCGCTGCGGCGCCCTGGTCATGGGAGAGGTCAAGGGTGCTGCAGCTTCCCCGCCCCTGAGGATCGGGTCCAGCCGAGGGGCGGCGGCCGGGGGCTGCGATGCTGAGCGCAGCCCCCGGCCTCAACATGCCGCGAGGGTGCCCCGCCAGCCCCGGCGAACGGTTCCGGCGGGGACAATCCCGCGTCGGTGAACTGGCGGCGGGTCAGGCGCCATCACGCCAGCTGAACGACGTCGTCGCGCAGATCGTCGCGGCGCGCGAGCACACGCACATGATCGGCCGACCGGCCGACCTGCTCGATGCGGAAACCCGCAGGCAACCCCAGCTCTGATACAGGCCGATCAGCTGGCCTGCCGGTGTCGGCCACGAAGACGACCACCTCGTCGATGAGCCCCTCCAGCAGGAACGGCTCCGCCACGTCGGCGCCGCCGCTCACGAGCAGATGCCGCACTCCACCCGCCGCCAGCGCCGCCAGCAGCGCCGCCACGTCGCCGCCGTCCCACAGCGGCGCCACGCTCATCATGCCGCGACCGTGCCGGTCCGGCACCGCCTCCCATAGCCGGCCGCCGGCTTCGGCAACCGCATCCACCTCCCACAGCAGCTCGCCGGCGGCCGCGACCGAGCCGACGGCGCCGCGCACCCTCCCGCCCGCCACCTCATACGCCCACGTGAGCGTCGGCCTGCTCCTCAGCAGGGAACGCCGCCACACCCCCAGGACCTTCAGCGCCTCCTCCGCCAGAACTCCGGTTTCCACGGGGACCCCGGCGGCCCTCAGCTCGGCGATCCCGCCGCGACCCCGGGACGTGGGGTCTGTGATGGCGACGACGACACGGGCCACCTGGGCGTCCAGCAGCAGCGCCCGGCACGCCGGGGTATGGCCGGCGTGGTTGCACGGCTCCAAGGTCACGATCGCGGTGCCCCCGCGCGCCGCGGCCCCGGCGGCCGCGAGCGCGTTGCCTTCGGCGTGGGCGCTCCCTTTGCGCTCGTGGTAGCCCTCACCGGCCACGCGTCCGCCCGCGTCCAGGATGACGCAGCCAACGGGCGGATTGGGGCTGGTGGCGCCCAGCCCGAACGCCGACAGCACGATCGCCCGCCGCATCGCGGCCAGCTCGATGGGGGACGCCATCACAAACCCGAGGCGTTGGCGAGGGCGACGCGCAGGGCCGCGACCGCAGGCTTCTTGCGATGGGGGACAAGCGCGGAATTGACGCCGGCCACCACGCGCACGATACGTGCCGATCCCGCCGCCGTGGCGATCTCCAACGCCTGCAGCGCCCGCTTGGCGGCCTGTTCGGGCTGGCCGCCGCCGGCGTGGGCCGCGGCCAGTCCGGCGAGCGCCATGCCGCGGTCGCGCCGGTAGACGGGCGGCAGCTTCGGCAGCGCCTCCTCGTACGCGGCCACTGCGCGGGCGTGCTTGCCCAGGTGGGTCCAGCAGCTCGCACGTACCACATCCACGTACGCCGGCGTGCAGAAGGAGCCGTGCCCGGCCCGGGCGTCGCCGTCATCGCTCACCCTGTCCGCCAGCCGCTGTGCCTCATCCAGCAGGTTCAGGCACAGCATCTCCTGCCCGTCCAACGCATGGCCTTGAGCCTGCTGCTGAAGCAGGGCGGCCCGCATCGCCGTCGGCGGCCGCTCGATCCGGCGCAGGGCCGCCTCGGTCAGGCCGATCACTTCGCCTGCCCGCGCGTCGGTCATGGCCTGCTGGCTGCGGCGGAACATGGTCCAGGCGAGCATGAGCTCATCGTCAGCCTCATAGGCGAACGAGGCGGCCTGGTCGGTCCAGCGCAGGGCCTCAACCGGCTGGCCAGCATCCTCATGCAGCCAGGCGGCGGACTCGGCGTAGCGGGCGGCCAGCTGTAACACCTTCAGCCGATCTTCGCCACGCGCGGGCGCCAGCAACTCGGTCACCAAGCCAAGCTGCTCTCGTACGCCCGGGATGGTGTGGCGGGGGCCGAGCAGGTTGTCGCGCTGCACCAGCAGATGCCACTGGCTGGTCAGGTGGTCCAAGACGTCACCCAGGTGTTCCTCGGCGGGCAGGCGCGGCGCGCTGGCCGACTGGCTGGCCTGCAGAGACCTGCGACGAGGATTCGTGCCGAACAGGGCGCCAACTGACACGTCCAGCGCACCGCTGAGCAGCGTACGGTACATGGGACGAGGTACGTTCCGTCCGGACTCCCAGTAGCGGATCATGCGTGCCAGGTCGGGAGGCTTCGGCAACGGAGTCGCATGCCCCGCCAGGGCGTGAAGCCTGGTGGCGAGCTGTTCCTGCGTCAGCTGCTTGTCCGCTCGAGCCGCGCTCAGCCGCTGCCACCACGCGAGCGTCTCATCCATCGGTCACCTCGCCTTACTGCCACAGGAGGATTCTCCTCCTGATCGCCCCCACCAGTGTCTCCTCCTGCACCTGCCCGCGCGCTGCCGGCCGCGCGATGGAGACGGCCACCTCCCGCCGTGCCAGGCGTCGTGAGCATACGGGCGGCCGCCACCGCTCGCAGCGACATGCCGCACCAATCCCTTATCCATCCAGCTCAGGCGCCTTTGGTCACTCCTCGGCCGGTGTGGCGGAATGAACCCCTTGTGAACCCCCCGCCGGAAAGTGAACCCCTTTTGAACACTGTTGCGATGGTGCCGGCCAAGCTTAGGTAGAGGGCATGAACTGCCGTCCATCAAAGACCGCGCCGCCGTCGAGGCCGCGCGTGAAATGTCGGCAGATTCCGCATGTACGCCTTTCATCACCGTCTGGCAGGAGGAATTGCCCTTCATTACTCCTCATTGCTCCTGCCCGGTCTCCTTCCGCCAGCACCATGCACCGCGCTGTGATGGGCCAGCGGATATTGCCCCTAACAAAAGAGAACGGGCTCGCCACACTCCATAGTCGCGTTGAGCGTGGCGAGCCCTTGATCGGATGGAGGTCCGATCTGAATGAATACGGTAGCCGCGGATGCCACTGCCGCCCACCGCTGTTTCCACATCGGCCCCCGCAGGGAGCGCCGATGACCATGCCACCGGCCGCAACCACCGCGGCGAAGCAGGGCTCCACAGCGTGGGACACGCCCTCGCTGGACAGCCAGCTGTCGTACGAGGAACGGGCGCTGGACCCGACCGTCCCCAACGTCGCCCGCATGTACGACTACCTCCTCGGCGGGAAGAACCACTGGCCCGCCGACCGGGAGGCCGCCGAGCAGCTTCTCAAGGTGGCGCCGTGGGTGCGCGAGGCCGCTCGCTCCAACCGCGCCTTCCTCGGCCGCGCAGTGGAGGCCGTCGCCGCCGACGGCGTACGTCAGTTCATTGACATCGGCTCGGGCCTTCCCACGCAGAAGAACGTGCACGAGGTCGCCCAGCGCATCCAGCCGGGCGCGTCCGTCGTGTACGTGGACATCGACCCGGTGGTGCTCGTGCATGCCCGCGCGATCCTCGCCGAGAACGCCCATACCCAGGTCGTCCAAGCGGATGTGCGCGACATCGACGTCATCCTGGACCACCCCGATGTTCGCAGGCGGATCGATTTCGAGCAGCCCATCGCGGTCGTCATGGTCGCTTTGCTGCACTTCCTTGCCGACGCCGACGACCCGACGGCCATAATGGACACGCTGCAGGCAGCGCTCCCGCCGGGAAGCGCGCTGATCTTCAGCCATGCCTGCACCGACGGCCTCGAAGAAAGAACCGTCAAGGAGGCGACCGCGGTCTACTCCGGCGCGACCGCGACGATGACGGCCCGTTCGAGCGGCGGCATCCGCGGCCTGTTCGGCGACGAGTGGACGTGGCGCGAACCTGGCCTCGTGCCGGTCCATCAGTGGCGGCTCGATCCGGACGACAAGGCGCTGCTGCCCGAAATGGCCGCCAACTTCCTCGGCGGCGTGGCCACCCCACGCCGATACCAGCCGCGGGAAGCCGTGTGAGCGCCACCATGGAAGACATCGCCTCACGCGGCCTGGGCCATGAACCGCCCATGCCTGCCCTGTACGACCTGCGAGCGGCTCTGGCCGACCACCACCTGGAAGCCTCGATCGTGTTCCGCAACGGCCAGCCCCACTTGCTCATCGACAAGGCATCGATGCTCGTACGGCTGGACAGCAACCACTTCGTCTGGCGGCCGGCCAGCCGGTCTACGCCAGCGGACTGGGCCGGGCAGCACGCGGCCAACGACGTCGACACAGCGGCCGCCGCGCTGTCCACCGCCATCAACGAAGCTCTCGTCCGCAGCCTGACGCCCCGGGCCAGGCGGGAAGAGTTCGACACTGGCGCACCGGACGACCGGGCGTTCTCTCTTGCTGACTGGGATGCCGTCACCGCACCAGATGACGGACCCACCTCACCAGCTCATGACGCGAGCGCCGAGTTCGAGCACGCCTGCGAGGCGCTGCGATGCGGCATTCTGCGAATCCACGAGCTGTCCCTCGAGATGGCCACCGACGCCGAACGGGCCTCACCGGCCCTGGCCGCCGGCGAGGCGCTGGCTGATGCCCTGAATTCCCCGTTCGACGACAGCGCCACCGCCATCCCGATCAATCGCTGGGTGACGGCCATCGGGATATGCCACAACTTGATCGCGCTGACCGATTCCACCCGTTTCGCGTGGCTCCCACCCATTCGCCCGGACGAGCCCGCGAAGCTGCGTGCCACACAGGTCCTGCCGAACGCCGTCCGTCTCCTGAGCCGCGAAAGGGCACGGATCACCGCCCCACGCCTGCCATCGGCGCCCCCCTGAACAACAACGCGGCCGGAACACTCTCTGCCGTCCGCGCTTCTCTCCTCAGCCCGCGACGAACTACTCATCGCCGTGGGCGCGAACCCCACCGTGGGATGCCCACGTCCCATGCCACCCCCTCCCTTTCTGGAGATGTACTTGAGACGAACGCTTTTAGTACTCGCATCGCTTTCTTTAGCGCTTGGCGGCTGCACGAACGCCGAAGCCCCGCAGCCGAACAAGCTGGAGAAGATCACCGTTGCCTACATGCCCATTCCTGACAATGCCGCGTTGTTCATCGCCATGAAGCGCGGCTTCTTCGCCCAGGAGGGCCTGGAGATCGAGCCCAAGGAGATCAGAGGTCTCGCCGAGGCGGTCCCCAAGCTGCTCAGCGGGGCCTGGCAGTTCTCGCTGGCCAACTATGTGACATTCTTCCAGGTTGAAGAAAAACAGCCCGGCAAGCTTCGACTGGTGGCCGACGCCTACGCGGCCAAGAAGAACACCTTCTCCCTGATGGTGAAGAAGGACTCGCCCCTGAAGAGTCTCAAGGACTTGCAGTGGAGCGGCAGCGGGCGCAAGAAACGTATCGGCGTGGCGACACCCCAGTCTGTCGCGACGCTCACCACTGAGATAACGCTCGCGACGGAGAAAGACCTCAACAAGGACGACATCGAGTTCGTCTTCATTAAGTTGCCCGACATGCCGCAGGCGGTCGAGCGCGGCGGCGAGCACGGCGGCGTGGACGTGGGTTGGGAGGTCGAGCCCTACATCACCGACAGCGCCACGAAGTACAGCGCCCGGCAGTTGGCCGATGCGGCGTCGGGGCCAACCGACCAGTTCCCGATCGCTGGCTGGGCGGTGTCGACAACCTGGGTCAACGCCGACCCGGGACAAGTGCGTCAGCGCGCGGACGTCGTGGCCCGCTTTCAGCGGGCCCTCAACCGCGGACAGCAGATAGCGGCCAGCGACCGCAGCGCGGTCACCGCGATCCTCCCCACCTACGCGCACATCGAGCCCGCCAAGGCGTCCGTGATCGCGCTCGGTTCCTTCCCGACCACGCTGGAGGGACGCCGCTATCAGCGGGTCGCAGACGCCATGCTCCAGTTCGGCTACCTCACCAGCGGCAAACCGATCAACGCCGAGAACGTGATCTGGCGCAGCCCCCTGGCCGCCTCTTCCCCCAGCGTCTCTTCATCCACAGGAGCGACCCCGTGACGACCTCCGAACACAGCAGCAGCGGAGCGCAGGCTACCTCGCCGCCCATGTCCGGCGAGGACGAGCCGCTCACGACACGCCACCCACACGGCGACGACGCGCCCTCCTTACTACGCCAACGCGCACCGGAGAGTCCGCGACCGCCGTCGGTGACGCCGGCTTACACGACGCCGCGCGACATCATCCAGGACATGATCAACGCCCCGTTGCGGTTCGCCGCACTCCACGCGTTCGTGTCGGTGGGCGGCCCGGAGCGTCTGGCCGCCGCAGGGGAACTTTCTGGTGAGGAGCTGGCCGCACGCTGTGATGCCGACCCCGCCATGATGGGGCAACTGCTGTCGGCTCTGCACTGCTACGGCATCGTCGTAGCCCATCGTGGCCGCTACCAGCTGTCCCCGACGGGGATGGCGCTGCGGCCGGATGCGGACGACTCGATGTATGCGGCGGTGAAGGTCACCGGCTCGTCGCTGTGGTGGCAGGCGGCCGGCACGTTGGACCAGACGGTGCGCACCGGTCATCCCGCAGTGCTGGACGGTGCACGCGACCCGTACGAGCTCCTGGCCGAGGAGCCCGACCTGGCCGCGCTGTTCGACCAGTTCATGGTCTCCCGCAGCGCCGCCGTCGGTCATGAGCTGGCCAGTTTGGCGGACGGTTTCGTCGGGGCGCAGACCGTGGCCGATCTCGGCGGCGGGCAGGGCGGCGTGCTGGCCGCCATCTTGCACGCCCACCCCACCCTACGGGGGGTGCTCGTGGAGCGAGCGGACGTCGCCGCGCGAGCCAGCGCGTACCTGACCGGTCAGGGCCTGGCCGAACGGAGCAAGGTCGTGGTGAGCGACATCTTCTCCGTCGTCTTCCCGGGCGCTCAGCGCTACCTGCTGTCGTCGATTCTGCACAACTGGTCCGACCTGGAATGCGTGACGCTGTTGGCGCTCATCGGCACCGCCATGCGCGACAGCGGCCCCGATGCGGAGCTGTGGTGCATCGAGGCCATCAAGCCGGCGCAGCCCGGGGAGTACAGCCCGACCATCGATCTCGGGCTGCGGATGATGGCGATGTTCCCCGGCGGCAAGGAACGCACCCTGGAGGAACTGCTCGCGTTGATGGAACAGGCGGGGCTGCGGTGCCGCACGACCTTGTCGCTGGCCCACGGTCAGACGCTGCTGATCGCCGTTCCAGCGGAGGCAGGCAACTAGCGGCAGCTTCGGAAGGTGGTCGGCAGGCCAGAAGACCCCACGGCCTGCCTCCGCTAACTCTGCCACCTCGTCTGCGCTCCCCCCGTTGGCCATGGCAGCTCGCTCGGCTTCCGCAGCGGGCCAGCGCCATTATCAATACCGCCCGGAAGTGGTTCACCATGCGTATCGGTTCCGGCCCGACCCCGATTCGGGCGGACACGCTCACCGGCCGAACTCTGGTCATCCCAGGATTGGTCCGCTGCTTGGTCAAGACCCTGCCGATCTTGACCAACGTCGTCCTGGCCGTCTCCCGAATGTCCCGGGCGTTCGGGACGGCCACGTCCTGTGGGCACCGCCCGAAGCTGACCTCCGGCCGGCTTCACCGTCCAAGGAGTCCGCGATGAGGGCGCCAGCCTTCTTATCGCCGCGGAGACGCATCCTGCTCGGCGCGGCCGGAATCGTCGGCGGCGCCGCTTTGACCGAGCTGGCCAGCTGGAGTGGCCTGATCGACCCCCGCCTGCTGCCGCGCTTGTCCACTGTGACCGTAACCGGAGTCACGCTGCCCCTGGACCAGGAGTTCTGGACGCACATCGGCGCCACGCTGGCCGCCTGCGGCATCGGCCTGCTCATCGCCGTCTTCACGGCGGTGCCTGCAGGGCTCCTCCTCGGATCTGTGCCGGCGGTGGAACGGGCAGTGCGGCCGCTTCTGGAGTTCCTGCGTCCCATTCCCGCCCTGGCGTTGACCCCTCTGGCGATCTTCCTGTGGACGGAAAACCAGGATGCCAAGATCGCGCTGATCGTCTACGCCAGCTGGTGGCCGCTGCTGATCAACACCATGTACGGCCTGGCGGAGGTCGACCCGCTGGCCAAGCAGACTCTGCGCAGCTTCGGGTTCGGCCCCCTGGCCGTGCTGCTGCGCGTCTCTCTGCCGAGCACCGCACCCTTCATCGCCACCGGGCTGCGCATCGCGGTCTCGATCACGCTCATCGTCGCGGTCAGCGTGGAGATCGTCGCCGGAGGTATGAACGGCATCGGTGCCTTCCTCGCACAGGCGGGCAGCGCCAACGACGTCGAACGCATGCTGGCGGGCACGCTATGGACGGGCGTGCTCGGCATGGCAGCCAACGCGCTGTGCGGCGTGGCGGAGCGACGCCTGTTCCCTTGGCGCCGCGCAAGAACGGAACTATCGTGATCGCCTCGATACGCCGATTCGGGCTGCCTGCCGCCGTTGCCGCGGGCTGGGAGGTGGGGGCACGCACGGCCGGCATGTTCTTCTTCCCGCCGCCGAGCGTGATCCTCGCCCGCATGTACGAGATGTGGTTCAGCGGTCCGCCCTCCCGTGGGTTTCTCACCCCGGAGGCTGCCAGTGACCTGCTGCCCAGCTTGGCCCGGCTAGGGACCGGGTGGGGTATGGCCGCCGTGGCGGGGATAGCCCTCGGGGTAGTGATCGGCAGCCTGCGAGTGGTGTCCGCGCTGCTGGAGCCGGCGTTGCATTTCGCCCGATCCATGCCTCCCTCAGCGCTATTTCCGATGTTCATGCTCTTGTTCGGAATCGGCACGCCCCTGCAGGTAGCGCTGATCGTGTTCGGAGTGATCTGGCCCATCCTGATCAACACGATGGAGGGCGTGCGCTCGATCGACCCGGGCTATCTCGACACTGCCGCCGTTCTGCGGCTGGGGCTCGGCCACCGGCTGTTCCGCATCGTGCTTCCCGCCGCGCTGCCGAAGATCTTGGCGGGGCTGCGGCTCAGCATCTCCCTTGCGCTGATCATGATGGTGGTTTCGGAGATGGCCGGCAGCACCGATGGGATGGGCTACCGGTTGCGCGAGGCCGAAGGCAATATCGACGTCGCCGCCATGTGGTCGGTGATCACGCTGCTTGGCGTGCTCGGCATCGTGCTGAACGCAGCCTTCGTTGCCCTGGAACGGCGCCACCTCGCATGGAGGACGCATGCATAGCGCCGCCGCAAGCCGAGGCAGCGTCGATCCGCCTGCCTTCGACGGCGAGGACCGGCGACGACATCGGCGCATGGGTTGCGCGGCCAGCTGGCGAACTCGCGCGGACGGGCACTCCAGCGCCTGCCCGGATTGGGGGCATGACTCACGTGCTCGGCGGTCAGTCCGATGTGGGCTGACGCCATCCTTGCTGTGGTCCTACCAGCCGCCGCCTTCGGCGAGGCCCACAGCCTTCCCGCCCCGAGCCGGCCTGGATGGGGCGGCGGCCGTGAGGCTGCGCACCAGCGCAGTCTCACGGCCCATTTCAGCACTGTCGGAACCCGGGTGCTCGCTCTGTGCCGCGCATGTCCGCGCGCGGCCCGCATCCCTGGTGCATCACCACGTGAAGGTGGAACCCCTGTGAGGACTCAATCGACGACCGTGGGCGATCCGCGGCCGCACCTGCCACCCCCCGGACAAGCGCCACCGCGGAGAACGAAAGCTCTCCGCGGCCGATTCCGGCTGCGTGACCTGCGGGTGCGATGGCGCCTTATCGCCCTCATCGTCATCCCCACCACGGTGGGTGTCGTGGTCGGTGCCCTGCAGATCGCCTCCTCCATCAGCAGCGCCGCCCAATACCAGCGTGTTCGGGAAAAGGCCGAGCTCAGCGCCGCGATCACCACGCTGACCCACCACCTGGCACTAGAGCGAGACCACGCCGTGTACTTTGTCGCCACCGGCCGGAGCAGAACCCGCGAGAAAGCGCTGCGCGAGCAATTCGCACCCGTGGATGCGGCGATCGCCATGGTCAGAGACAAGGCCGGAGCCATCACCCGCGAGCACGGCGACGGCGCCTGGTCCCTGACCCAGCAGATCCTCACCCGCCTACCCGAGATCGCCACCACCCGCGACACCGCCATCACCTCGCAGCTGCCCGCGCTACCGACGCTGACCAAGTACTCACAGATCAGCGACCTCTTCCTGCGCATTCACGTCCAAATCAACCAGGGGCTCCAAGACGAGCCGCTCAGCAACAGCGTCCGGGCCCTGTCCGCCCTCACCAAGGCCAAGGACGCCGCTTCACAACAGCGCGGCCTCCTGGCCGGCGTCGCTGCGGCAGGACGGTTCCAAGGCGGCGAACTCAACACCCTCACCGACGCCCGCGCCCAGCAAGACAGCGAAGTCGCCGTGTTCCGGTCGGTGGCCACCCTCGATCAGCAGCAGTTCTACGACGACACCGTCGCCGGTCCCGATATCGACCTCGCCGAGCTCTTCCGGCTGCGCGCGCTCGCCCAAGCGAATGAGAACGCGAGGCTCGATCTCACCCCCGGCAGCGATGACGCCAGCCGCTGGTTTGAGGCCATGACCGACACCATCGACGCCATGCGCACGGTCGAGAAACGCATGACGGAGTCGATCATCGTGCAGAGCCGCGCTCTGGAAGAGGACGCCCGACATCGGGCGCAGCTGGCCGCGGCCCTCATGCTCCTGCTCCTGCTCGCGGTACTCGTCGTCACCTTCCTCATGGCCCAGTCGTTGGTCAAGCCGTTGCGCAAGCTCCGGGTCGAGGCCCTGCAGATTGCTGGCCACCACCTGCCGGAAACCGTCAGCCTGCTGCGCGAC
>NZ_JBFANV010000156.1:0-13185 GCF_040674955.1 Nonomuraea sp. NPDC049695
GTGGTTGACATGGGTCACGTTGCCGGTGACCGGGACGTACACGGTGCTCGCCGACCCGTACGGGGCGGCCGTGGGCTCGATCTCCGCGGGGGTGACCGTGGGCGATGTCACCGGTTCTCTGAGCGTCGGTGGGGCGCCGGTGAAGCTGACCACGACCGGGCCGGGGCAGAATGCCACCTGGTCGTTCGCGGGGACGGCGGGGCAGCGGATCGCGTTCGTCCTGACGGACGGGTCGTTCGGCAGCGGCGGGTACGCGCGGGCGTCGGTGCGTAACCCGGATGGAACGGACCTGTTCAAGCCGGCCTACTGCCAGCCGTCGTGCGCGTTCGACACGGTCACGTTGCCGGTGACCGGGACGTACACGGTGCTCGCCGACCCGTACGGGGCGGCCGTGGGCTCGATCTCGGCCCAGCTCACCGAGGGCGACGTCACCGGGACGCTCACGCCGGGCGGCGCCGCGGTGAAGCTGACCACCACCGGGCCGGGGCAGAACCCGACCTGGTCGTTCCCCGGGAAGGCCGGGCAGCGGATCTCGGTCACGATCTCGGGTGGGACGTTCACCAGCGCGTCCGCGTCGGTGCGCGGACCGGACGGCTCGGTCCTCCTGCCGAAGACGTCCTGCTCCGCCTCCTGCTTCTTCGACGCGACCGTGCTGCCGGTGGACGGCACCTATCAGGTGGTGGCCGACCCGGCCGGCATCTACACCGGCTCGGCATCGGCCCAGGTGAACATCGTGGCGCAGGACGTGGCAGCGCAGGCCGCCATCGGGGGCGCGGCGTCCACGCTGACGACCACGATCGCCGGACAGCACGGCGTGTGGACGTTCACCGCGACCGCCGGCCAGCAGGTGTCGTTCAACTTCACCGGTTCGACGTTCACCTCAAGCTCGGACGTGAAGGTCAAGGTCAAGAAGCCGGACGGCACCGACCTGGTCGCCGACACCCGCTGCGGTGCCAACTGCCTGCTCGAGCCGACCGTGCTGCCGGTGGACGGCACCTACACGGTCGAGCTGAGCCCGCAGAACGCCAAGACGGGCTCGCTGACTCTGCAGCTCTACTCGGTCGCTCACCTGACCGGCACTGTCGCCGTGGGAGGCGCCGCTTCCAGCCTCACGACGACGACGCCGGGTCAGAACGGCAGCTGGTCGTTCTCGGGGACTGCGGGCCAGCTGGTCTCGTTCAATTTCACGGATGCGAATTTCGCCAGTTCGACTGGTGCTCGGGTGTCGGTGAAGAAGCCTGATGGCTCCGTGTTCGTGGCGGCGACTTATTGCGGTCGTAACTGCTTCTTGGAGCCGGTGGCTCTTCCGGTGTCGGGTACGTACAGGGTGGAGTTCGATCCGCAGGATGGGAATGTCGGAAAGCTGACCGCGCGCCTCTACTCGGTCGCTCACCTGACCGGCAGTGTCGCCGTGGGAGGCGCTGCCTCCAGCCTCACGACGACGACGCCGGGTCAGAACGGCACCTGGTCGTTCTCGGGGACTGCGGGCCAGTTCGTCTCGTTCAACTTCACCGACGCCAACTTCACCCTCACCACCGGTGCTCAGGTAACAGTGAAGAAGCCCGACGGCACCACCCTCATCGCCGGCACCTACTGCGGCCGCAACTGCTTCCTGGACCCGGTAACCCTCCCGGCCACCGGCACCTACACCGTCGAGTTCAACCCGCGAGAGGAACAGGTCGGCAAGCTGACCCTGCAGGCCTACTCGGTCACCGACCTCTCCCCGGCCTCCATCGTCATAGGCGGCGCCACCTCTACCCTGACCACCAAGACCCCAGGCCAGAACGGAACCTGGACCTTCAACGGCACCGCCAACCAGAAGGTCACCTTCGCCTTCACCAACGCCAGTTTCGCCAGCTCCATCGATGCCCGGGTCTCCGTGACGAAGCCCGACGGCACCGCGCTGGTATCCCCCACCTACTGTGGCCGCAACTGCACCATCTCCGCGACGACCCTGCCCACCACGGGCACCTACACCATCCTCTTCAACCCTCAGTCCGAAAAGACCGGCTCCCTGACCGTCAAAGTTGCACTAGGGGGCTAGAGCGTCGGTCATGTAACTCCCATCGTGGTACCTCTTCCTGATCGCGTCTTCGGTCGGGGTCAGGAAGAGGATCGGTGGATTCATATGTCCCCGGGCGGGGCAACCGGCCGCAGGATCGGCTTCGTTGATCATTCCGGGCATGTTCCGGATCTTGCCGGGCAGGCGCTTGGTCCTGATGGCCCAGACATCGCTGAGGCCCTGCAGGCGGCCATCCAGTGCGACTTCTGGGACCGTCCGAGTATTGGATCTCACGAGCGCCGGCATGGGTGACCGCTGATGAGGTCGGGCTCTTTGCCGGGCTGCTCAGGGAGATCGCTGTCGGCCGGACGACGTGGCACCAACTGTCCGTGAACCGCCGACCGGTACTGATCCGGCATCCGGCCCGTCCGGTCACCGTATCGCCAAGGGCCGCGGCGACCGACACGGCGGGCAACACCGTCGAGCAGACAGTCGTCAACGCTTATCGAAGCTACTGACACGGTCACGTTCGAACGCAACCTTACTCCGTGGCGCAGTTCAATTATCGCTTCGGCTTCCCCTGGTATTCCACCCCATCGAGCACGTCCGAGTTTTCTGCGAGATAACTCATACGCAGTGATCATCTACAGTTGTCACCCGGGTTGTGGCAGCCTGACCAGCGGCGCAACGAACTCACAATGAGGTCACGACGCCTGTGTGCGAGATTATGGGCGCAGCAAGACATCGACATCGCACCCCATGTCATGGCCGCCGAATGCCGGGCAACTCGCACCTGGCCGGAAGGATGAGTCCCGCAACAACTCCGTGCGAATGTCTGCACCGAAGAGCTCGACAACGATTCCGTGATCGACGAGAAAGAGGGCAGCAATACAATGATGACAAGAGTCAAAAGTGGGATCGGGCACCTCAGCGACCGAATGCTCGCGCGCATCGTCCCGCACAAGACCGCCGACGCGATCCAATGCCAGTTCGAGGTCTGCTGCGTGATCGGAGCGGACTGGAAGGCCTGGGTCGGAAATCGGCAGGTCGACCCGCTGCACGGCACCGGGTGCACCGCGTGCACCTCGAACTTCATCACCAGATGTTGATGACGCCGTGGTGCTCTCGCTAGACGCCGTCGCGGTGCCGGAAGTTGCGCCGTGACCTATCTGAGCTTCGCCGGCCACTGGTTGCTCGGAGTGGTCTTCGCGATCTCCGCGGTGAGCAAGTTGCGCGGCCGGGCGGCGTTCGCGGAGTTCGCCGCGAGCACGCGCGACTTGCTCCCGTCGCGGTGGCGCACGACGAGCGTGACAGTCAGCACCATCGTGGTCGTCCTGGAGGCGGCGGTTCCGGTGCTGCTCGCCGTTCCGGGGTTGCGCCCGGGCGGGCTCGGCCTGGCGATGACCCTGCTGGTCGCGTTCGGCGCCGCCATCGCGGCCGCGTTGCGCCGTGGTGAGCGCACCGCGTGCCGCTGCTTCGGGGCTTCGCGGGTGCCGCTCGGCAAGCGGCACCTGGTCCGCAACGGCCTGCTCGCGGCGGTGGCGGTGCTCGCGCTCGTCAGCGGGGACGTCCGCCCAGCCGACCCGGTCGGTCTGGCCGTCGCGGGCGCGGCGGCCGGCGTTCTCGCCCTGCTGGTGACCCGTTTCGACGACGTGATCGACCTGTTTGCTCCCCATTCCATGACAAGGCGGACCTGATGGTTGTACTGACCGCGGCGGTAATCCTGATCGGCGTGCTGTGCCTGCTGGACCTGCTGCTGACTTTCGGGGTGATCCGGCGGTTGCGGGACCACACCGAGACCCTGAGCAACCTCATGCGATACAGCGTCGAGAGCGGCGTCGCGACCGACATTCCCGTCGTCGGCGCGGCGGTCGGCGAGTTCACCGCCTCCACCGTGGACGGTGCCCCGGTGTCGGCCGACTCGCTCACCGGCACCACGGCGGTGGTGTTCCTGTCCTCGGAGTGCACGGCGTGCCGCGCCCAGCTGCCGAGCCTGGCGGCGTGGGCCGGCGAGCGCGACCGGGAGCGGGTGCTGGTCGTGATCGCCACGGCCGCTTCCGATGGCGCCGATCTCGTCGCGTCGTTGACGAACGTGGCCAGGGTGGTACGGGATCCGGCCGATGGACCGGTGTGCAAAGCGTTCGGGGTGAGCGCGTTCCCCGCGGCTTGCGTGGTCGCCGACGGCCAGGTGATCGCGGCGGCGCCGGACTTCTCCCGCCTGCCGGCACTGGTGTGAGCACCGCGTCCCGGATGGCCGCGCTGATCTGGCGGTCGGCCCCGCTGCACATCGTCGCGTACCTGGCGGTGACCGTGGCGAGCGGGCTCACCTCCGTCATCGTGGCCTGGATGACGAGGTCGGCGCTGGACCAACTAGTGTCGCGCGGTCCGCTCGGCGTACTCGTCGGACTGGCCAGTGGCATCGCGGTGTGGGGGATGGTCGGCGCGCTCACCCCCCGGCTCGGCCAGTACCTGCACGCGGAGCTCGACCGCCGGGTCGGGCTCCGCGCCAAGGACACGCTGTATGCCGCCGTCGGCCGGTTCGGCGGCATCGGGCGGTTCGAGGATCCGACGTTCCTGGACCGGCTGCGGATGGCCGACATGAGCGCGACGAGTTCGGGCCAGTTGGTCGACGCGACGTTCCTCGTCGTCCGGAGCGTGTTGACGCTGCTGGGTTTCCTCGGTTCGCTCGCCGTCATCAGCCCGTGGTTCACCGCGGTGGTGCTGGCCGCGACCGTGCCGGCCTTCATCGTCGAGCTGCGGCTGGTCCGGCAACGTACCGCGATGATGTGGGACATCAGCCCGATGCAGCGCCGTGAACTGTTCTACGCGGGGCTGCTCGGCACCGTACAGGCCGCCAAGGAGATCCGGCTGCTGGGACTTGGCGCCTTTCTGCGCGAGCGGATGCTCGACGAGGTGCGGCGAGGCAATGCCGTCCGCCGCCGGATGGACCGCGGCGAACTGCTGCGGCAAGGTGGATTGATCGCGCTCGCCGGCCTCGTCGCCGGCGGCGGCCTGGTCTGGGTGATCATGTCCGCCGGGCGGGGCGCGCTGTCCGTCGGTGACGTCTCGATGTTCGTCGCGGCCACCGCCGGGGTACAGGCGGCAGCGGCCGGACTGGTCGGTGCGATCGCTCAGCTGCGTCAGCAGATGCTCCTGCTCCGGCACTACCACGCGGTGGTGACTGCCGAGCCTGACCTGCGGATCCCGGCGCACCCTCGCGAGTTGCCGACGCTGCGCCGTGGGATCGAGCTGCGCGACGTGTGGTTCCGCTACTCCGACGAGCATCCGTGGGTCCTGCGCGGGGTGAACCTGTTCTTGCCCCACGGGGTGACGGTCGCGCTGGTGGGACGCAACGGCGGCGGCAAGAGCACGATCGTGAAGCTGCTGTGCCGCTTCTACGACCCGACCCGCGGCGAGATCCGGTGGGACGGCGTGGACATCCGCGACGTGCCGGTCGACCAACTGCGCGCCCGGCTGGGGGCGGTGTTCCAGGACTTCATGGCCTACGAGTTCAGCGCGGCCGACAACATCGCGGTCGGCGACCTGCCCGCGCTCGACGACCACGATCGGATCGAGCTTGCCGCTCGGGAGGCGGGGGTGCACGACACCCTCGCCGCGCTGCCCCGCGGCTACGACACTCTGCTGACCAGAGCATTCCGCGGTCAAGCCGAATCAGGCGAACCGCAAGCCGGAGTGGCGCTCTCCGGCGGACAGTGGCAGCGCGTGGCACTGGCCAGAGCCTTTCTGAGAAGGGATCGCGATCTGGTGATCCTGGACGAGCCGAGTGCCGGCCTGGACGCCGAGGCCGAGCATGAGATCCACACCCGGCTTCGGGAGCTGCGGGCGGGCCGCACGAGCCTGCTGATCTCCCACCGCCTCGGCACCATCCGGGACGCGGGCCACATCGCCGTACTCGCCGACGGGGTCATCATCGAACAGGGCACTCACAGCGACCTCATCGCGGCCGACGGCGCCTACGCCCACCTGTTCACCCTCCAAGCCGCCAGCTATGCCGGCGCAGCCGAGCCATCGCCTGAAGCCGGATACACCACAACGGGCCAGCCATGATCGCCGTCGCCCTGGCCGTGCTCCTCTGCCTGCTGCTCGCAGCCGGGGCCTTCTGGTTGCGCCGACGGTACGCGGTGATCACAGTACGCGGCGAGAGCATGCTGCCCACCTACCGCCATGGAGAACGCCTGTTGCTGCGCCGGCACACCCCGGTACGCGCCGGACAGTGCGTGGTGTTCGCCGACCAGCCCGTGACGCCCGGGCACCCGGGAGGGTGGATCCTCAAGCGAGTCATCGCGGTGGCGGGCGATCCGGTGCCCCGGGATCGCGCACCCGCCCTGGAACAGGTACGCGAGGAACACGTGCCACCTGGGCACATGGTCGTGCTGGGCGACAACGCGGCCAGCTCCACCGACTCCCGGCAGTTGGGCTACATCGCCTGCGATCGCGTGTTCGGCATCGTGTCGCGGCGGCTCTGATACCGGCCGCATCCTCTCGATCCGTTCAGTGAGCGCGGCGTTGCGGGTTCGCAGGCGCTATCTCCCCGCACGGTCGTGGATCTTGGCTCGGATCCGGTCGGCGTCGGCGTGGCCCAGCTGTTCGAAGATCTCCAGCGCGCGCCGCCAGGCCTGGTCGGCCAGTAGGTCGTGGGAGGCGGCGTGGTGGGCGTCGCCGAGGCGGACGAGGGTGGCGGCCTCGTTGTAGCGGTCGGCGACCTCGCGGAACAGGTTCAGGGCCTGTTCGTAGCAGGCGGCGGCCTGGGCGTGGTGGCCGAGGTGCAGGTGCGCGTGCCCGAGGCTGTCCCAGGTGGTCGCCTGACCATGCTGGTGGCCGAGTTCGCGGTGCAGGTCGAGGGCCTGCTCGCAGTGGATCAGGGCCTGGTCGTGGTCGCCGAGCAGGGTGTGGTACCAGCCGATCGCGTTGAGCGCGTGCGCGAGCCCGGCGCGGTGGTCGGCCTGCTGGTAGAGGTCGCGGGCCTGTTCGGCGTGGCCGAGCGCCTCTCGATAGGCGTGGTGGCTCTCCAGGAGCGAGGCGACCGCGCGGTGGGCGTTGGCCAGGCCGGCCCGGTCGCCGAGCATGGTGAAAAGCTTGAGCGTCTGCTCCACGTGGAAGCGGACGTCGTCCTCGCGGCCGAGCCGGGTGTAGGCCCGTACGAGCCCGCCGTGGGCGTGGGCCTGGCCGAGCCGGTCGCCGAGCCGCCGCGCGGCGGCCAGCGCGGTCTGCTGGGTGGCCAGGAGGTCCTGCCAGTGTCCCTGGTGGTCGAAATAGGTGACCAAGGCCCAGGCCAGCTGCCAGGTGAGGGTGCCGAATCCCAGGTCGGCGGCCTGGCGTACGGACGCGATCAGCACGGCGTGCTCGGCGGTGAACCAGGCCATCGCCTGGTGCGGGTCCGTCAGGACCCCCGGCCGCACGCCCGCACACGGCGCCGACAGGGTGATCGGGTGGCGGAACGGATAGAGCAGCAGCATGGCGGCGTGCGCGGTGTGCAGGTAGTGATCCAGTACGCGCTGCGACGCGGCACGCCTGTCGGCCTCCGTATCGTACGTGAGCGCCTGCTCTGCGGCGTAGGCGCGCAGCAGGTCATGGAAGGTGTACCGGCCTGGGCGGTGCTCGATGAGCAGGTGCGCCCGCGTCAGTTCGGCCAGGAACCGTCGCGCCTGAGCGCGGTCCAAGGCGGCCATGCTGGCCGCCGCTTCCTCGTCGGCGTCCGGACCGGAGTGAATGCCCAGTAATCGAAAGAGCCGGGCCGCCGGCGCCGACAGGGTGCGGTAGGACCAGGAGAAGACCGCTTTGAGGTCTGCGGCCGGTTCGCCCGCGTTCAGGGCGTCCAGCCGGACGGAGTCCCTGCCGAGGTTCTCGGCCAGGCTCCGCAGCGGGAAGTCGGGGCGGACCATGGCGCGGGCGGCGATGATGCTCAGTGCCAGTGGCAGCCCCGCGCACAGCTCCAGCAGATCGGCCACCGCCGCGGGCTCGGCCGCCGCTCGTCGGCTGCCCATGTGATGGGTGAAGAGCCGGCGCGCCTCGGCCTGGTCGAGAGGGGGCAACGTGATCGGGCAGGCGCCGTAGCCGGTCATCAGGCCGGCCAACTCGTTCCGGCTGGTCACCACGACGAAGCAGGATGGGCTGCCGGGGAGCAAGGACGTCACTTGCGTGGTGTCGCGGGCGTTGTCCAGAAGAATCAGCATGCGCTTGCCGGAGACCAGGCTGCGATACAGCGCGACCTGGGCGTCCAGCGTTGGAGGGATCGTCGCCGGATCGACGGCGAGGGCGGCCAGCAGGGTTCGTACCGCCGCCGCCGGGGACATCGGCTCGCCGGAGGGGTCGAAGCCGTGCAGGTTCACGTACAACTGCCCGTCCGGGAATGCGTCCGGGTTGCGGTGCGCCCAGTGCAGGGCAAGCCAGGTCTTGCCGATGCCGCCGCAGCCGCCGATCGCGACGATCCGCACCGTGCTGGTGGTCAGCTGTACGTTCAGCGCGTCGTCGATCCCGGCCAGCTCCCGGGCACGGCCCACGAAGAACGGCGGGGCCGCCGGCAATGTCCGCGGCACCAGAGCGGCATCGACCGCCACAAGCGATGCGCGCGCTGCGTCTGCCGCCACTGGGGTGAGCGCGGGATCGGCGGCGAGGATCTGCTGATGGAGCCGCTGAAGGGCCATGCCGGGATCGGCACCCAACGTCTCGACCAACCCGTGCCGAATCTGCGCGTAGCACTCCAAAGCATCGGATTGGCGGCCACTCCGGTACAGCGCGATCATGAGCTGGCCTGCCAGCCGCTCGTCCAGCGGATGTACGGCCGCCAGCGCCGTGAGGTCCGCGAGCAAGGTGGCGTCCTCCCCGCGCCGCAGCCGGATGTCCTGATAATCGAGCTGCGCGGCGAAGCGCTCGGCCTCAAGGGTGTGCCGCTGTGCCGTCAACCACGGGGTCTCCAGATCGGCGAACGCCTCACCATGCCACAACGCCAGCGCCCGTTCGTACAACGCCACTTGCTCCGCGCCGTCCTGGCCGCCACGCGCCTGCGCCAGCAGGCGGCGGAACAGATGCAGATCCACAGCCGTCTCGTCGATCTCGAGGAGATAGCCGCCGGAACGGCGCCCGATGTTCCACTCCTCGGCCACCGGGACCGCGGCTCGCAACCGCGACAGGTAACTACGTAACGTACCCGCGGCCTGGGGTGGCGGGTCACCCCAGACCCGTTCGGCGAGTTGTCTCATGGAGACCGGGTGATTCGCCTCCGCGAGCAGCACCGCCAGCACGTAGCGCTGCCGTGCCGGTCCGACGTCGACCGGCCTGCCGTCGAGCCGGGCGCATACCTCGCCCAGCAGGCGGAACTCGACTCGCATCGCCCCTCCTTCTGCCCCCGTCCTGGCGATCGCCCAGGGGCGGGCCGGTTTCGTCATCCCGCGTCCGGGCCGTAGCGCCACGAGCGGGAAACCACTCGATAGCTGAGAGAGCTATTGACCGCGGCGTTGACTCTACAAAGGAGGATCCAATTTGCCCGATACTTATACAAATTTTAAATCGACCGCGGTGCCTCAGCGCGGTGGGGAACTGCCCAGGCCGAACCGGGGCGTGCGCCGGATGGACGGGTGATCTGTCCGGTTGGAGCAGTCGTCGAGATCACCCGCCCATCCAAGGGGCCCGGATCGTCAGTTCATGAGCTGGCTGGGCCGGGGCCACTCCGTACCAATGGCGAAGTTGTCATGCCATTTCGCCACCGCCGGCAGGAAACGGCCGCCGTCGGACGTCGTCACGAACACGTCACCGGCGGCACCCCTGGTGTACGACACCACGTCCGCCTTGCCGTCCCCGTTGAAGTCGCCCACGCCCGGCACCTGATCGCCGCCCGCGACACCGTCATGCCACTTCCAGGCGTTCTGGACGAACCTCCCACCATCGGACAGCGAGACGAACACGTCGGCGGCGCTCCCACCGGTGAACGTGGCGATGTCGTCGCGCCCGTCCCCGTCGAAGTCGCCCACGGCGGGGGTCTCGTTCCCGACGGCGAAGCTCTGGTGCCACAGCCAGCCGTCCTCACGGAAGAGGCTGCCGCTGGACAGCGCCACGAACACGTCGGCCTGGGCGCCGCGCGTGAAGGTGACGATGTCGTCGCGGCCGTCGCCGTCGAAGTCCCCGACCTCGGGGATCTCGGTGCCGGCGGCGAAATGGTCGTGCCATTTGCGGGAGCCCGCGAAGCCGGAGCCCGTGGACAGCGCCACCCACACGTCCGCCGCGTCGCCCCGGGTGAAGGTGGCGATGTCATCCTTGCCGTCGCCGTCGAAGTCGCCGACGGCCGGGATCTCGGTGCCGGCCGCGAAGTAGTCGTGCCACTTCACGCCCGCGCCGTACGAGGTGCCGGTGGACAGGGACACGTACACGTCGGCGGCCGAGCCCCGGGTGAAGGTGGCGATGTCGTCCTTGCCGTCGCCGTCGAAGTCCCCGGTCAGTGGGATCTCCTCGTTGGCGGCGAACCAGTCGTTCCACTTCCACCCGTTCTGCTGGAACTTCGCGCCGTCGGACGTCGAGACGTACACGTCGGCGGCCGAGCCCCGGGTGAACGTGACGGCGTCGTCCTTGCCGTCGTTGTCGACGTCCGTACGGGTCGGCTGCCCGGTGCGCCCGGAGACCGTGCCGACGTCCGCCGTACGCCCTGACAGGTCCACGGCCGAGACCCGGAAGTACCAGGCCTGGCCGGCGGGCAGCGTACGAAGAGTGAAGCCGAGGCCGCGGGTGGTGCCGAGCAGCGTGTTCTGGTCGCCCGGCGACGTGGACCCGTACACCCGGTAGTCGCGGATCCCGAGATCGTCGTCCGGCTCCCGCCACGTCAGGCGGAGGGCGTGGTCCGTGCCGCCGACCAGGGATGGGCCGGTAGACGACGACGGGGCCCGGGCGTCGACGTGCTGGGCCGGGATCAGACTGTCGGCGGTGTACCGGCCGGCCGTCCACGGCGGCGAACCGGACACCGGGCGTAGTTCCACCCGGATCGTGCTCTTGTCGACGGTCGCGCTCGCGGGCAGTGCGAACGTGTCGCTCAGCCAGCGATGCATGTCGTTCGCAAGGGGCTGCTGCCACAGGCCGACATCCACGCCGTCGACCAGCACCCGGGCCGCCTGGTAGCCGCCCGCCTGGTCGGACGTGCGGCGCAGGAGCACGCCGTTGTTGTCGGCGTCGACGGCCAGCAGAAACGACAGCGTGCTCGCGGTGGAGCGGGTCGCATCCCGTACGAGCTGGTCGTCCTCGTCCCCTTCGTACGCGGAGGTAAGCGTGGCCTGAGTCGCCGCGCCGTTCTCCTTGTACTCGTGGTTGGCCCTGCTCGTGGCGTCGCCCAGGTCGAGGACGCTGGTGCGGTGAGTCCCGAAGTACGGCTGCGCGTACAGGAACGCGGTAGAGCCGTACAGCGCGGGGACGTCGTTCATCATTCCGTGCTCGATGCCGAATCTGATCGCGGTGTTGAACTCGACCGCGTCGGACAGCATCAGCCGGTAGGCGGCATCGCATTCGCCGGTGCAGCCGCCGCCGTTCTTCTCGTGCGCCGGATTGCCGGTCAGCGGGTTGCTGAAGGTACCCCGGTTGAAGTACCAGCCGGACTCGTAGAAGTCCTCGGTGCCCGTGCCGTGGAGGCGCGGGCTCAGGGTGCCGTCGACGTGGACGCGTTCGTCTCCTTCCAGGTAGCCGCGCGTGGAACCGCTCGGGAGCCGGCTCTGCATGGTGTGCGAGACACCGAGGAACTTGCCGCGCCCGGTACGGTCGGCGAAGAGCCAGTCGGCGTTGGGCACGGTGTCGCCGCGGCGCGACTCGGTGCTGAAATATCCAGCTTCTCCGCCCGGTGCGAGCGCATCCGCCCAGGACGGGTCGGGGGCGGAGGTGACCTGCGCCTCGACGTTGCTCAGCGTCACGCCCGTGGTGTTGGCCAGGCTTACTTTCGCCTCGCTGCGGTACGGCATCGGCCACCAGGTCGTGTACCAGCCGCCCGCCGCCGCGTCCATCGCGAACAGCAGCGACCGTACCGAGCTCTCGCCGAGCCCGCCGCCGAAGAACTCGCCGATCGGCGAGTCCACGGTGGTACGCCCGTCGAACTCGACGCGCAGCCGCAGGCCGGCGAGCGCGGCGTCATTGGCTTGGGCGTCGGGGACGCGCAGGCGCAGCGCGCTGATGCTGCCCGGCCCGGCCAGCCGGGCCAGCTCCAGCTGCTGGCCCGCCGTCAGCGTGACCTTCGTGCTTGTGGTGGCCGCGCCCTGCTGCGCGGGCTTCGGGTCCTTGGTGCCGGACGCCTTGAGCAGGTCGACGACGTCGGTGACGTTCTCGTTCGGGTCGAAGCGCTTGACGCCTTCGGCGTCCGGGAAGTGCCGGTAGGTGACGTGGTAGAAGAGCGGGTTGTTGCGCGTGGTGATCCGCATGGACTCCCGGTACGGCATCGGCACCTTGATGTAGACGCCGCCCGAGCTCTGGTCGGCGTTGGCGACCAGCGGATACCGGAACGGCCCGCCGGCCTGGCCGTTGACCAGGGCTTGCAGGGAGGTGTTGACGACGACAGCACCGTCCAGCTCGATCGTGATGGTGCCGGTCGCCGATACGTCGCCGTTGTCGCGGGTGAACCAGATCGACGACACCTCACCGGGACCGCTGTCCTCGGCCAGCACACATCCCGAGGAGGTGGTGCGCAGGCAGGAGTACTGGCCGTCGAAGCCGTCCTGGTTGTTGCCGCCGGTTCGGTCGAAGCTTGAGAACTGGCGGGTCTGCGTGCCGGGGCTGAGGTACGGGAGCCGGTCCAGCCTCCGGAAGACGTCCCAGCCGATCGGGCCCTTGTCCGCGGCTCGGATTGTTGATCCGGCTTGGCCTGGTGTCGCGATGAGCAGCGCCATGAGCGTGCCCAAAAGTAACACCAGCGCTCTGTAGCGTGGTTGTGTGGTCAAGGTCGCCTCGCCTAGAGAGTGGTTTCGCCGGGGAGGCCGAAGAAGTCGTGCCATTTGGCGCCGGTGGCGAAGGCGGAGCCGTTGGACAGGCCGACGTAGACGTCGTTGGTGTTGCCGAGGGTGAAGGTGATGGCGTCGTCTTTGCCGTCGCCGTTGTAGTCGCCGGTGTAGGGGAATTCGCCGGGGAGGGTGAAGTGGTCGTTCCACTTGATCGAGGTGCCGGTGAAGACGCTGCCGTTGGACAGGGCTACGTAGGCGTCGGCG
>NZ_JBFANV010000157.1:0-12711 GCF_040674955.1 Nonomuraea sp. NPDC049695
ATCGGGCCGAACGTCTCCACCGGCGAAGAAATGCTTCCCATCCTCGCCGCCGGAGAGGCTGTCTCACCGCCTCCTGCACCTGGACCACGCACGTCATCGCCGAGCAGCGGCTGCGCCTGGTGGTGCTGGCCGACCTGGAGGGCGCGCTGCACGGCAAGGGCATCAAGAACCTGCGCGGCGGGGAACTGCCCTACCTGTTCAAGACCCTGCCCCACACCCTGTTCATGCTGGTCGGAACCAGGTTGGAGCACGACCTGCTGACCGGTCGCGGCGCCGACTGGCTGGGCCACTACGTCCAGTTCATGAAGCTCGCCCCACGTGATGCCGCCGACCGAGAAAGCAAGAGGCGATGATCCCCGAACCCGGTCCCGGCGAGGCCGCCGAGAAGAAGGCTCACGGTGAGCTGGCTCAGCACGCCTTCGAGACGGCGGGCAAGCTGCGACTGCTCGCCGAGCACATGCGCGCGATGGGCTGGCGCACCGACGAGTACGCCGCCGAGGACCTGGAGCGGGTCGCCGACTCCCTGGGCGGCATGTCGATCCGGGCCGCGATGTCCAGCGACAACGCCGACATCGTCAGCATGGTGATGGGCAAGCCCATGAAGCGGATCGCGCCGAACTTCCACGTGGGCCTGGGTGACGGGCAGGCCGAAGCATGAATTGACCAGCCCCGCCCCCCACCTGAAGGAGAGCGCTGTGCCGCTGCCCCAGATCCCGCTCGACGACCCGCGCGTCCTGGCCTTGGCCAGAGCCCGCCAGCAGTTCGCCCACGACTGCACGTTTCTGCCGACGTGGGAGGAACTGACTGACGAGGAACGCGAGGACTCCCTGCCCGCCGCCCGCAACTACCTGGAATCGGCGATCAACGCCGGGCTTGTCCCGGCCGTGGAGCTGATCCACCATGGCCTGCTCGCTGACCTGGGCAACATCAACCGCGAGATCGAACGGCAGGCCACCGCCATGGCCACCGCGGCCGCCGACCTGCCGCTGCTGCTCTACCGGTTCCGCACCACCCCCACCGGCGGGATGAGCGTCGGGACCGTGCTGAACAAGCTGGCCGAGACCGCCGAGCACGTCGGCGAGTTCGCCCGCGAGTTCGGCGAACAGAACTGGGTCGACATGGACGAGGACGAGACCGTCGACTGGCGCAAGGCCCTGGCGGGCCTGGAGGCTGCCGCCGCCGCCTTCCGCCGCGCCACCAGCCTCATCGGCTGACACGGCTTGGGAGGAACGGCCCCGCAGTCGGCGGCCCCCGGTCACCGGATCCTGTCGGTGCCGAGGCGTACAACGGAG
Organism: Nonomuraea sp. NPDC049695; assembly: GCF_040674955.1. Classification (NCBI taxonomy): domain Bacteria; kingdom Bacillati; phylum Actinomycetota; class Actinomycetes; order Streptosporangiales; family Streptosporangiaceae; genus Nonomuraea; species Nonomuraea sp. NPDC049695. The sequence continues at coordinate 1,293 of NZ_JBFANV010000157.1, forward strand.
ACCTGTTCGCGAAGGGCTGGGTCGAGTACGGCGACAGCGCCTCCAGCGAGTACGGAGTGACGCTGGCCGGCCGTCCGACGCCGCGGACGCCGCCGAGATATCGCACTCAGGCAGCGCCGCGCTCGTTGAGCCCGTCATCCGTCCTGGTGAGGATCACCGGCAGGCCCGCCACGACGGCGATCGCGACGACTGGCGCCAGGACGTGCAGCGCCAGCCCTCCGAGGCTGAACGCGTCGTCGACCCAGGGCAGGTGGGGCCAGCCACACAGCACGAGCATCGCCGCGAGGAAGAACCGCTCGATCCGTATCAGCTTCGGCGAGCGGATCGGCTGACCGCGCGTGATCAGGTAGACGCGGGCGCCGAACACAGCCAGCACGAGCAGCGACACCGCCGGTCCGATCAGCCACCCGGTTACCCACTCGCGCGTCCAAGGGGCGGACCCATCTGCGGCGACGCCTTGAATCTCGACGCTGGTCCAGGCCAGCGCCAGCGTCAACACGATCATTCCTGCGGCCGCCAGCCGGTTGGCGGCGTCGGTAGGGTTCATGCGATCATCCCAGCACGGCACGGGCGATCGCCGGAAGACGATCCCGACGAACCTCGGGGACAGACTTACGCGCCCCTCTCGGCACGCGATGGTCGTGTACCTGAGGCCGCCGGCCCCCGGGGCGCGGGAGGCGGCACATGATCCACAAGCGCCGGCGGTGTCGCGTGGGACTGGTCGTCTACATTGCAGTGACGCCCTGGTCAACATGTTTCAGTGTGCACGTTGGACGGTGTGCTCGAATGTTTCGCAATCTCGCGAGCTCCCGCCCCCAAGGCGGTGCGTCGGCGGCGGGCGCAGGCCAGCTCACTGCCGGTCATGCGGTTCTGTGCCGGTAGGACGTGCGGGCTGTGTCTTCCGTTCTGCGGCAGCCAGGCGGCGCTCGAGGTCGCGCTGCCTGTCCTGGGTTTCCGCCAGTTTGGTCTGGGCCACGGCCAGGGCGGTCGCTGCTTCGCCGGCGTCCCGCTCGGCTGTTGCCAGGGTGCCGCGCACGTCCTTGAGCTCGGCACGTACATCGCGGAGCTCCTCCCGTACGGTCTTGGTCTCCTGCCGGGCTTCCCGGGTGTCGGCCTGCGCTTGCTCGGCGCGGCGCTCCGCGCTCGCCGCGCGCTCGGTTTCGGTCTGTTTCTGCCGCTTCAGCTCCGCGACCTCGGCGCGGGCCGTCCGCAGTTGCTCGGTGAGCGTGCTGAGCTGCGCCGCCTGCGTGTCGAACTGGGTGCGTAGGGCCGCCTCGCGCTGCACGGCGGCCTGGTGTTCCTCCACCGCGGTGTCGCGTTCACGTCGGGCCGCCTCCGCTGCGGCATCGGCCTTGACCCTGGCCTCCCCCTCCTCCTTCGCCTCTTTGCGTGCCTCACGCTCCTTCTCCAGCGCGGCGTCGGCACGCTCGGCGGCCTCGCGGGCGCGTTCGTCCGCCTGGTCGGCGTGTTCCTTCGCCTCGGCGGCGCGGGCCTCGGCCTCGTGCTGCGCGCGCACCGCCGCGGTGCGCCTGCGGCGCTCCTCCTCCGCCTGCTCCTGGGCGCGGTCCCGGGCGGTCTCGGCCGCCGTCGCGATCGTCTCCCGCTGCGCCGCGGCGGCGATCGCCTCCTCGGCGTCCTCCTCGGCGTCCTTGAGCATCTGCGCCTGGGTGACGGTGATGGCGTGCAGCAGCTCGCGCAGCTCGGTGCCCAGCTCCTGCGTCTGCTCCAGCGCCGGCAGATACCGCTCGCCCAGTGCGAGCGCGCGCCGGGTGGCCTCGGCCGCTTCCTGCTGCTGCTCCTTGCGACGGCTGGTCCGGAACCTGCTGCGGCAGGCCGCGGAGCAGTACTTGCTGCGGCGGCCGCCGTGGCGGGAGCCGTCCGCGCGGCGCGCGGGCGGCCGCAGCTTGTTCCCGCACGGGCACTCGCCCGGCCGCTCGCGCTCAGCATTGATGGCCCGCCCGTCGCCGCCGGGCTCCGCAACTGCCTCGTCGAGGTCGTCCGGCCCGTCCGTGCTGCTCGGCGCATGATCATCCGGTCCCATGGTCATACCTCTGACCGTACAGCAAACGTGCGTAGATGACGCTAAAAACAAACGTGCTAGCTTCGCACGTTTGAATGGCTTATTTTCTCTATCAACGGGAAGTGCAGTTCCCGTCAATAGGCGATACGATCGCGCGGTGGGCGTTGCACATGAGCACCCTGACCCGGTGCCCGAAATATCCCCCATCGCGGTGTATACGCCGAATCATCCGCTTCCGGCCGCCGGTCCCGGTGGCGAGCCGGGCGGCGCGGGCTCGGCGGGCGAACTACTGCCGGCGGACGCGCTGGGCGGCCCGCTGCCCGCCGCGGCGGCCGCCGCCGGGAACGGGAACCCGTACCTGGCCTACCTCGACTCTCTCGATAGCGCCGAGTCCAAAGCGACCATGAAGGGCTGCCTGGACCGCATCGCCCGGCTCCTGCTCGGTGACGACGTCCACGGCGTCGACCCGGAGACGAGGGAGAAGGACCCCGCCGCGCGGACCGGGCTCGGCTTCCCCTGGCACGTGCTGCGCGCCGAGCACACCATCTTCATCCGGGCCCGCCTGGACGAGCAGATCATCCACGACCCCCAGACCGGCGAGGAACGCCCGTGGTCGCACACCTACCGCAACAAGCACCTGACTGCGCTCCGCCAGGTGATCAAGTGGGCGTGGCGGCTGGGTCTGAGCACTGCCGAGGAGCACGCCCGCGCCGCCGACGTCCAGCCGTACAAGGGCTCACGCGAACCGGCCGGCGAGCACATCGAGCCCGAACGGGTCGGCGCGCTGCTCGACGCTTGCGACGCCCACCTCGACGCGCCCGAGCCCGACGAGTCCCGCCGCACCGAGTTGCGCCAGGCCGCGCTGCGCGACGCCGCCATGATCGAGGTCCTGTACTCCACTGGCGTACGCCGGGCCGAACTGGCCCGCCTCGCCCTGCGCGACTACGACCCCGCCCGGCGCTCGCTGCACGTACGCGGCAAGGGCAACAAGGACCGGCGCGTCTTCCTCACCCACAGCGCGGCCGCCCGCCTGGAGGACTGGCTGGCCGAGCGCGGCCGCGAGCCCGGCGGCCTGTTCCCCCCGTTCACGCCACGGCCCCAGAAGATCCGCCGACGCGGTGGCCGCATCGACCACCTGACCGGCCAGACCATCAGCCACATGCTCACCGAACGCGCCGCGCAGGCGAAGACCGCCCGGCCGACCGCGCACGACTTCCGCCGCACGGTCATCGGCGAACTGCTCAACGCCGGCGTCGACCTGGCCACCGCCCAGGCCCTGGCCGGCCACGCCTCCCCCGTCACCACCGCCCGCTACGACCGCCGCAACGAGGACGTACGCCGCGCCGCCGTCGACCGCCTGTCCCCGCCACCGACAAAGGCGCGGCTATGACTGGGGGCGGTGAGGAGGGGACTCCTCAACCCGCCAGAAGTTGCTGGTAGGTGGAACAGCCGAAGGCATGCCACTCGCGGACCACAGGTTCCTCGTCAACGACGATCACTTCGGCGTGCCAGGGGAGACAGTCTTCGCACGGCCAGATGGCGTACGGAGTCCCGTCCTCCTTCGTCGCGGGAAGGTCGATCGACCCTACGGGGGCCGAGTATGTGGTGTTCGGCTTGCGCTGGCGGGAGTTCATAGCCGGTCAGTATCCCTAGGACGGTGGCAATCGGTCTACCTCCCCTTGGCCAATTCGCAGACCTTCGAATCGTCAGCGCAGGTGAAGCACCTGGCTGCCGATGCGCATCTCCACCCAAGGCCGAGCGCGAACAGCAGGGCCTGCGGCCCCCTCGGTGGTAATCCAAAGACATTCAGCCAGGGAGATCGCGTCATTCGACGGTCGACTCCAGCAACGGCAGACCCGCAGCCCGGCGTACCCGCTCGTCGCGATCAGGCGCGAACAGGTCATACACGGTCACCCTGAACTGGAATGGCACGTCGGCGGGCTGACGAGGCTGAGAGGGCCCGCGAAGCCGCGGAACGGACCGCCGTGCGTGCCCTCGACCAGACGGAGACAGCCCAGCAGGAGCAGCAGGAGGCCGAGCAGCGCAGCCCTCGCCAAGCAGCGGGGCCGAGGGCGCCGAGGAAGCGCGCAAGCGCACCGAGGCCCACCTGAGCGAAGTCAGCCAGGCGGCCACCGAACGGCAGCAGGCCAGCGACGCCCTCACCGAACTGCAGCAGCGTCTGCATCAGCAGGGCCTCGACCTCGCCGCCGAGCCGTGACGTCTCGGCATGTGCTCCAGGACCTTGGTCACGGCCCTTGAGTTCGGACGGCAACCCGGTCTTTCATTCCATTGTATTCCCTCCCGAGCATGGAATAGAATGAAATGAAATCAAGAGCATGATCGAAAGCGGGCTGAGCCGGTGACCGAGATCGTGGAGAGCGGCGCGTCCCCGAAGCTGTGCAAATTCCCGGGGTGCTCGGCCAAACGTCAGCCTCGCCAGCCAGGGGCAAAGGGACGCTCGCCCGAGTACTGCGAGCGTGAGGACCACAATCCGTCTACTCGGCACAAGAAGGTCTTGGAGCTGGCGCGGCAGGCCAGGGGTGAGGCTGAGGCGGAAAACCCGGACGGCCCGCCGGTTACTACCGCGCTCGCGCTTGCACCCCAGCTGATCGCGGATGCGAGAAAGCTCCAGGAGCACCAGGACCAGATGGCTGGCCGTCTGGCTCAGGTGATCGAGATCGTCGGCGACCCGGCTAAGGCGATGGCCGAGGTCACGATGGTACGGACGAAGGCAGCCCATGAGGTCGCGGCGGCGGAGATGGCCACACTTGAGGCCGTGAACGCCCGGCGCGTGGCCGAACACAGGCTAGCCATCGCCGACGAGGCCGCCGACTTCGCCACAGCGGGGATGGAGCAGGCCCGGAAGGAGGCCGCGGACGCGCGCGAGCGGGAGGAAGCGGCCCTGCTGGCAGCGGTGTCGGCGCAGGCCGAAGTTGAGCAGGCGCTCTCTGAGATCTCGCGGATTCGCCATGAGTTGAAGCGGGAGCAGGAGGCGTGTGCGGCCGCGCACGGCGAGCTGCAGCAGGAGCGGGCGGTGAGCGCCGACCTGGCCGAGCGGCTGGCCGAGGCCGAGCGGGCGCTCGCGGCGCAGATCGGACTGCGTGAAGCGGCGGAGCGGATGCGTGACGAAGCGCTGACCGCCAAGGAGCGCCAGGCGATCCAGTCCGCGACCGATCTCGTCCAGGCCCGTCAGGAGATCAGCACCCAGACCGCTTTGCGGGAACGCGCCGAGCAGGAGGTTGAGACTGTCCGCGCCGCGCATGCCGAGTTGGTGCGGGAGTTGCGTGAGGAGCTCGAGCAGACGCGCACCACCCACGACAGGCAGTTGGAGGACATGCGCGCCCACCTGGCGACGGTGCAGCAGCAGGCGAACCGGGAGCGCGACGCCCTAGTCGCCCTTCAAACTGAGCTTGAGGAGCTGCGACAAGCGGCATCAGCCGCAGACGATACCGGCACGAACCCGCGCGATGTGGGCTGAGAACCCCCAGCCCACCCAACACCGACACCAGGCAGAAGCGGCGAGGAAACACCACCATGAGCATGGACGCGGGAATGGCACGGCGCGAGGACGGGATCGCGCCGCGGGCGATCGGCGTGGGGCTGCGGAAGATCGCCGCGGAGCTGTCGCAGCTGTACTTCGAGCGGGATTTGGTGGTGCGGGGGCTGCTGTCGGCGGTGCTGGCCAGCCAGCACGCACTGCTGCTCGGGCCGCCGGGCACGGCGAAGTCGGAGCTGGCGCGCGAGCTCACCAGCCGGTTCTCCGGCTCCGCCTTCTGGGAGATCCTGCTCAGCCCTTTCACCGATCCCAAGCGCATGTTCGGCCCGGTCGATGTCGGGGCGCTCACCCGCGGGCAGTACCGGCAGCTGTTCGACGGCAGGGCCACCACCTGCGACATCGCGTTCATCGACGAAATCTTCAAATGCGGCTCGGGCGCCTTGAACGAGCTGCTCGCCTTTCTCAACGAGCGTGTCTACCACCCGGAGGCCGGGGGCGCGCCGATCGCGTGTCCGCTGCTGTCGGCGATCACCGCCAGCAACGAGCTCGGTGAGGAGGACACCGCCGCGGTGTATGACCGGCTGCTGGTTCGTCTGCAGGTCGGTTACCTGGTGGAGAAGGACAACTTCGCCGCCCTGCTGCGTTCGGCCACCGCTGGCCCGCCGGCCACGCCCGTGACTCGCACCAAGATCCCGCTGTCCGGGCTGAAAGAGGCCATCGCCGTGCATGTGCCCGCCGTGGAGCTGGGCGCCGACATCGTCGAGGCGCTGTGCGTGCTGCGGGCGACGCTGAGCAAGGAGGGTGTGATCGCCTCCGACCGACGGTGGAAGGCTTCGGCCCGGCTGCTGCAGGCGGCCGCCTACCTGGCCGGGCGCCCAGCCGTCACCGAAGCAGATCTGCCGATCTTGACCACGGTGCTGTGGGATCGCCCCGACCAGCGCGACCTGGTGGACAAGTGCGTCCTGAACCTGGCCAGCCCCGACACCGGCGAACTGCTGGAATGGGAGGAGGAGATCGCGACGATCGAGGCCGAGATCGCCGGCCAGGCCGGCCGCTCCCGCACCGCGATGACCACGTGGGCCAAGCAGGCCCGAACCAAGCTCGACAAGGCCGGGCGGCGGCTGAACGACATACAGGCCGAGGCCTCCCGTGCGGGCCGCTCTACCGCCGCCGTCGAGCGGGTCCTGCGCAGCCACAGCGCCGTCACCCAGCGCGTCCTGGACGAGGTGCTGGGTATAGCGGCGACGGCGGCGTCCCCGACCCGCGCCGGCAAATGACCCCGTCAGGAGGAGGCATGGCCAGAAGCAGAGCATGCCCGGCAGCGGCGATCTGGCCGTCTGCCACGGCACGCTGCTGGGCCGGCGACACCGCGCGGTCGCGCCACGGCGCGCCGGTCCCTGCCGCGCTGGCGGCCCTCACCGGCGCAGGCGCACCGTGACGACGCCCGCCGACGACGCCTTCACGCACCGCGCGGGCCGAGCGGACGAGCCGCCTGACGACCTGGGCGTGCTCTCCTTCGCTGACCTGGTGGCCCGGGCCGCCCGCTGGAGCACGAGCACGCGCCGCCGCGCGAGCGCGCTGCGCACCGTCGAGGCCGATGTGTGGGATCGGATGGAGTGGGCCGACATCCGCGCCAACCTGGAGGAGGTGGGCGACCTCGTCGACGACCTGACAGCCGAGACCGACTACGCCGAGGACCTGATCGCCGACCTGTGGACCGCGCTGTTCCAGGCCGCGCCCGTCCAGCGCGAACGGGCCGAGGTGGCGCCATCGCGGTGGGTCAACCACCAGATCGTCACCACCCTGCTCACCTGCCCGCAGTTCACCGGGCTACGCGCGACCATGGCCACGGTCGGTGACGCGTTCGCCGCCGCGCACGCCCTCACCGGCCACTACCACCACCTGGCGGACCTGCTGTGGGCGAGCACAGCCGCGCAGCAGGACGCTGAGACCGCCGAACGCGCCCACGCCGCCGCCGCGCACGCCGCCGACGAGGTTGTCACCGTGATCTGGGACGCGGCCGAGGCGGCCGACGCTCGCGGCCGCCTGCCTGCCGACGTCGTGGCCGCCGCCCAGGCGGCCCTGGAGGCCGCCGAGCACGCCGAGGCGCGCGCCGCCGCGGCAGCGGCCAACGCCGTCCGCGCCCTGCAGGAGGCGCAGGTCGCCCTGAGCGACGGCGTGCTGCTCTTCCTCACGCGCGCCGCCGACCGACTCAAAGGGGAGCGCGCGCTGCTGGACCTGTGGGGCATCGGCTACGAGCAGGTACGGCGGATGGACGCCGCCGAGCGGGCCGTGCTGGCCGAACGCCTGCGCGGCAACCGGCTGGCGAACTTCGCCGACCTCATCGGACGCTTCCGCGCCTTCGCGCACGCCGAAGCCGCCCAGAAGATCACCGGCGGGTTCGGGGAACTCGTCGGCACCACCCTGAGCGACGACATCGCCCGCGCCATCCCATCCGAACTGGCCGCCCTCGGCGTACCGGCGCTGCGCGCGGCTCTGCTGGCCCGCATGGCCGAAGGCCGACTGCTCAGCTACCGCACGCGTGGCCGCAAGCGTGTCGGCCGCGGCCCGCTCATCATCTGCCTGGACGCCTCCGCCTCCATGGCAGCCACCGTCACCGGCGACGACCTGGGCGTATCAGCCGCACATCCGAGCCGTGAGGCCTGGGCCAAGGCCGTCACTCTCGCGCTCGTCGACCACGCCGCCCACACCATCCCGCGGCGCGAGGTCACCGTCATCCGCTTTTCCACCGACGTCGACACCATCCATCATTTCCCCGCCGACCGGCGGCCCACCGTTGAGGAGATTCTCGCCCTCGCCGAGGCCTGGCAGGCCGGAGGCGGCACCGACTACCGGCCGCCGCTGCACGCCGCCGCCGACCTCATCGCCGGCTCCCGGCACGACCCGCGCCACCGCGCTGACAGCCGCGCTCACAGCCGCGCGGACATCGTCTTCCTCACCGACGGTGAACACTACGGCGGCAACGCCTGGTTCACCGACTTCCGCGCCCGAAAAGGCCGTCTCGGCGTGCGGGTGTTCGGCGTCGCGATCGCCACCACGCCCAGCCAGCCGCTCCGCGCGATAAGCGACACCATCCACTTGATCAGCGACCTCACCGAGCCCAGCGAGGTCCGCGCCTTGTTCCGCATCTAGTCCCGCCGGCTGCCCGCCACCCATCCGAGGAGGGATCACCCCATGACGAAGGCCGCGCAGGCCCTCGCCACCTGGCAGGCCCTGGCCTCGCAGCATGCCGCCTGCCTCACCGTGATCTACTGGGCCGACCAGAACGCCGAAGCCGCCCAGCGCGATGCCTGGCACTCCGGCAGCCGGCTCGAGAAGGCGGACGTCTGGCGGTGGCTGCCCTCCCGCACCCTGGCCGGTCAGCTCAAAGCCCATGGTCTCGGCCCTGGTCAAGCCTCCGCCGCGCTGGCCGCCCTGGCCGAACAATGCCTGATCGAACTACGCGACAACGGCAGCAGTCGCGGCCGGGAGATCAAGCTCACCGCCCACGGCCGGAAAGTCGCTCGCGCCGGCGGCATCGACCCCGCTCACCATCCCAGCAGTAAAGGGCTGCTGAGTGAGGGGTTGTGGAAGATGCTTGCCTGCGTCTGGCAAGACCACCCCGACGGCTACCCCGCCAGCGATTCCGGCGCCTGGGACCGCCTGCTGCACCACGAGCCCGACCCGTACGTCCGCCACGGCCAGTCCGTCACCCGGCATGGCCGATACGTGCCCACGATGCACCTCACCGACGCCGGAATCGACCACTACCGCGCCCGCTGGCACGACTACGCCCGCGTCTATCCCGCCGTCAACGCCCCCCACCCCGACGCCGCGACACTGCTGTGGCCGCCGCACATCGACCACGCTCTGGCCCGGCTGCGCACCCAGAGTGCCACCTTGCGCGACCTCATCATCCAGATGCCTGAGCAGATCAGCGCTCTCACCCGCCCCGACGTCGCCGCCCCACCCCGACCGGTCAACCTTCTACCTCTGCCGTCCACGGTGAGCGTCCCCGCCGACCTGACTCCCACCCTGGACCGCCTGCACCGCGCCACCCAGCACACCCAATCCGCCCTCGATCGCGCCACCGCCCGCTACACCAGCGCGGTCCGTGAGGCACTCACCGGCTACGCCACCGTCTTGGCCGACCACGCCGCCGCCGTACACGTCCCCTACCTGCAGGCCTGCCAGCACTACGCCCACGTCGCCGCCGCCGTCCTGGCCGCCGTCCTGGCCGACCACGATCCCGGCGATGCCCTGAACACCCCGCCGCCCCCCGCTCTCCCCGGGTCGTGGACCCCACCAGCGCCACCTCACACGGGCTTGCCCGACCTCGACGCCCAGCTCCAAACCGCCCACAAAACGGCCGGCCCGCCCCAGCGCCGCAACGCAGCAGCCCCGCCCGACCTCCTGGCCACCGCGGCACGCCTCACCGGCTACGCCGACACGATCACCGACCTGCTCGCCGACGGACACCTCCAACGGATCCTGCTGCGCCGCACTCTGCTCTAGGCTGCCCGTCCGGGGTCCGATCGAAGCCGGGTGGCCCACCCCCCGCGCCTGGCTCGCCGCCGCAGCAGCCAGCGATCGGTCGGCACGGTTGGGTGCGGTGCGGGCACTGCCGCGCCGGCCGGGTGGAGCCGTCTTCCGGGCGCAGGTTGATGGTCAGGATGGGTACGCGCTCCTGCTGGATCGCGACAATCCCGAGAGCATGATCTACTTCCGCTCCTGGCAACGGGGGTTGACCCGGTGGATGGCGGACCTATCGCTCATCGTCGGCCAGCATCCCCCGGACGATCTGCCAGTTCTCGAGGACCACCTACGGACGCGGTGACTTGCTTGCGGGCGGTCAGTGGATCCCTCGGATGCGCTGACCGTGATCAGGTGCGCGCCACGGAGAGCAGTTCTCGCCCAGCCTCCCGATGGGCCAGCGCGACCTGGACGACAACTCGGCGCAGACCCTTGCCGGCGCGTTGTTGGGCCATCGCCGCTTACCGAGTCCGCCGTCGCGATAGTCCAAGGAGATAGTCGCGATAGTCCAAGGAGATTTAGGTATGACCGTCACTGACGACCGTACGATCGCTCAATACACCGAGGCGTCAGCGATCGAAGCCAACATTGTGGTCTTGGAAGGCCATGCTCGGCCCGGACGCGGCCGATGAGGTCTACACCCGATGGCAGGACGGCGCCGACTCACTGGACCGTCGGGGAATTTGTCTGGCCGCTGTACAGCTCGCCTATGCCGGCATAGTGCCTGCAAGGTGAACAGCAAGTTTGGCAGAACCGCCGTTCCTAGGCTGGTCTACCCAGCCCAGACGATCGAGAACACGTGCACTACCTGTACCTCGTCGTCGATCACGTAAGAGACCAGCCCGGTGCCGCCGAACACCTGCTCACGGTATCTCGGGTCGTCCGGGTCAGGAACGCCGCGGTGGTGAGGGTCCGCTCCGATAATGAGCAACTCCTCAACGAGGGCCTGCCAGGCCTCGGCCGGTATGCCAGGAATTTGAGCGCTCGCCGCTGCGTGAAAATTGACCCTGTAGGTCATCCGTGGCCGCCGCGCTGGGCGACGCGCTCGGCCCAGCCCGGAATCACATGCTCTGCCGCCGTGGTGTTTTCGCCTCGGCCGGCCTCAGTCCGTGCCCGCTCGTAGCCGGGTGCAGAGTAGGCCAGGGATCGCAGGTGCCAAGAATTCAGCGTGTCGGCGAGTTGCTGCCAGCGCCAGGTTTCGTGCGCGGCCGCCACCATCGCCTCCCGGTAGTCAGCCAGGAACCGGGCCCGATAGCGCTCGGGCAGGCGGGCGAGTATTTCCTCCGGGTCATGCCCGATGGGGTGCGTCGCGAGCTGGCCATGCTGGAGGAGCGCAACCGGATGGCCCGCGAGCTGCACGACGCGGTGAC
>NZ_JBFANV010000158.1:0-12467 GCF_040674955.1 Nonomuraea sp. NPDC049695
GGCCGGGCGGCCGCCGCCGGCGCGCAGTGGCTGGTCCCAGCCGAGGGCGTTCCCAACGAGATCCTCGTGCATCTCGGCATCCGCGAACTGGCCGGGCTTCCCGTGATCGACCCCGGCGGGCTGGCCGTCGCACAGGCCGAGCACCTGGTCCGGTTGCGCGCCCTGCGCATCACCGCCCGCCCGGGCGCCGGGTACTGGTATCGGCGGCCGCCGCCCGCCCTGGTCGAGCACGTCGAGCGGGCGCTGGGCCACCCAGCCGGCACCGGAGCGGGCCGATGAGCGGGCCGCTGGTGTACCGGCCGCGCCGGTTGCGCCGCACCGCGGCGCTGCGCCGCCTGATGACCGCCACCCACATCCCGGCCGGCAACCTGGTCCAGCCCCTGTTCGTCGGGGAGGCGCTGGAGGAGCCGCAGCCGATCACCGCGATGCCCGGCGTGGTCGTGCACACCCGCGAGAGCCTGCGCAAAGCCGCCGCGGCGGCGGCCCACGCTGGAATCGGCGGTCTGATGCTCTTCGGAGTCCCCGCCCCTGGCCGCAAGGACGCCCACGGCAGCCAGGCGTGGGCGGCCGACGGGATCACCCAGCTGGCGCTCGCCGACGTGGTCGCCGAGGTGGGCCAGGACGTGGTGGTGTTCGGAGACGTCAATCTCGACGAGTGCACCGACCATGGCCACGTCGGCATCCTCGGCGACGACGGCGACGTGGACAACGACGCCACCCTTGAGGCCTACGCCCAGGTCGCCGTCGCTCAAGCGCAAGCGGGCGCGCACGTGGTGGCCCCCAGCGGCATGATGGACGGCCAGGTCGCCGCGATTCGTGCCGCCCTCGACGAGGCCGGCTACCTTCACACGCCGATCCTCGCCTACGCCGCCAAGTACGCCTCAGCCTTCTACGGCCCGTTCCGCATCGCCACCGCGTCTTCCTTGGTCGGCGACCGCGCCTCCTACCAACAGTCTCCGGCGGGCTCGGCGAGTGAGGCGCTGCGCGAGGTGAGCCTTGATGTGGCGCAGGGCGCGGATGCCGTCATGGTCAAACCCGCCTTGCCCTACCTCGATATCGTCCGGGCGGTCCGCGACCAGGTCGATGTGCCCGTCGCGGCCTACCAGACCTCCGGCGAGTACGCGCTGATCGAAGCGGCTGCGGCGCATGGCTGGATCGATCGCGGCAAGGCGATCCACGAGACCCTGCTGGCGATCCGCCGCGCCGGGGCAGAGTTCGTCATCACCTACTGGGCCACCGAGGTCGCTCGTCAGGCCGGTGCCTGATGTCCACACGCCTTCGGCAGACGCCCGCCTGTTCCCTGGCGATTCCCACGGACGGATGCTTCAGATGACCTATTTCCTTCCTTTTCCCGCCGATCCGGATGACGGCCGCTCCGAGGGTGCGGCGGCCGTCCCCGCTGAACACCTGCTGAGCTTTGATCAGCTGACGCCGCTGCGGCCAGCCGATGACTTTGAGCCCTGCTCCGTCGTCGCCGACATGGTCGGCGGGGGAGAGCAGATGGTCGCCGCCGTCACGCGCATCTGCCAGCGCCTGGCCGACACGGCCCGCCCTCAGGTCGCCGTCCTGAAGCGCGGCGGCGTGCGAGTCGATCTGGGCGACGATCTCGGCGAGCGACGGCGGTGGGTGGTCTGCCACAAGCTGCTGCGGGAGCTGAGCCTGGTGGGGTGGCACGTCACGGTCGATGAGGCGCGGCTCCTGGTGCTGGGCTGGAGTGCCGCCCAACTTGAGCACCGGCTCCGGGTCCTGCAGCTGGCGCTGGGCTCGCTGCAGCAGGTGGCCGGGACCATCGGAGTCGCGGTTGCGTACGCCGAACAGCACCAGGAGCAGTTTCCGCACTGTGTCCGGGAGGAGGCCATCGCCTCCGTGCTCGACCGCCTGCAGCGCGAGCATCTGCGGTGGCCGGTCCGGCTGGCCGAGTTGGACGGGCTGCCGCGCATCTCCCGGCACCACACGATGCAGCGGCAGCTGCGCGCCTCGGTGATGCTGGAAGAGCGGCTCCGGACGGCCTGCGCCTGGCACGTTCAGGTCGCCGGGCTGGCCATCGAGGCGATGTGGCGGGGGCTGACCGAGCAGGGCCTGCGCGGTGAGTCGGCGCGCGGGGCGGCGATCGAGCGGCTCCGCAACACCCTTCTCCCTGACCAGCCACCCCGGGCTGCGGGCCCGGCCGCTCCGGGGATCCTGTGATGGCCTGGCTGCCGTTGATCGCGGCGATCGTGGTGGAGGTAGCGGCCAGTAGCGTTCTGAAGCTGGCCACGAGCTCCGGCAGCTCGGGGCCGCTGTACACCGCGGCAGCGCTCGGCGGCGTACTGGGCTCCTACCTGCTGCTGGCCTGGGCGCTGCGGCTGGGACTGGACATCAGCTTGGCGTACGCGCTGTGGTCGGGCGCGGGCACCGCGGCGATCGCCGTCCTGGGCGCCGTGCTGTTCGGCGAGCACCTCAGCGCGATCAAGTCGCTCGCCCTCGCGCTGATCATCGCAGGTGTCGTGCTGTTGCCGCTGGCGGACCGTACCGTCACGGCGGTCGTGCGGCCGACGCCCGCTTCGGCCGCTTCCACGCAGGCGCAGACCTTGGTCGGTTCGCTGCGCGACCTCGGGCACGCGCTGGCCGAGCTGCCCGCGTTGGCGCCTGCCGCCGCAGGTCAGAGAAGAACGGGAGCATTGCGGTGATCGTCGAGGCCGGGTCTGTGGCACCGGCACATCGTGCAACAGCACCCGCGCCGCCACCGAGCGGCGCTCGGATGGTGCTGCTGGTCGCACTGGCCTCGGCGGCGATGCTCGTGACGATGGCCGACATGGTCGGCGCGACAGTAGCCATTGCCGTCCTGGCCAAGCCGCCGCCGGTCGACTCGGTCGTGGTGCGTGACGCGCTGGCGCACACCCTCGGCTTGGCGAGCTGGCCGTGGCTGGCCACGGCGTTCTTGGTTCCGTTCGCGGCGTTTTTGGGTGTCGGCGGCCAGCTGGCCGACCGGCTCGGCCACCGTTTTGTGCTGGGCTGCGGGTTGGCGATCTTCGCGGGCTCGACGGCCGCCCTGCTGGCCGCGCCCGGCTGGCTGCTGATGCTGGCCGGGCGGGCAGCGCAGGCAGGCGGTGCCGCGCTGATGATCCCGGCCTCGCTGGGCTTGCTGTTGACGCACCTGCCGGCTGGGCGCCGCCGGGTGGGGATCGGCTGGTGGACGGGGGCCGGCGGGCTGGGCGCGGTGCTGCTCCAGAGCGGCGGGGGAGTGCTGGCCTCGACCTGGGGCTGGCGAGCGTTGTTCATGCCGGGCTTGGCGCTGGCGGCCGTGGTGGTGTGCCTGTTGCCGATGCTGCCGCGAGATCGCCACGGCACCGGCGGACGGCCGGACGTGCCCGGCGCGGCGCTGCTGGCTCTCGGCGTCGGCGCCGTGGTGCTGATCATCTGCCAGGGTGCCGCGTGGGGGTGGACCTCTCGCCGGATCCTGGCGGTCGCCGTGGTGGCGGTGGTCGGGCTCGGCGGTGCGCTGCTGCGTGGCCAGGCCCATCCGCATCCGGCCATGCCGGTGCAGCTGTGGCGGTACGGCGGCGTGCGCTGGGGCTGGTTCATGTCGGCGCTGTACGGCCTGTTGTCCACCCCAATCGTCGTCTTCGGCCCGAGCTACCTCTCGGCGGCGGGGTTGGGCGGCTGGCGCTCCTGTATTGTGCTGGCGCCGATCTCGGCGGCGGTGCTGCTGGGCGGGCCCCTGACGGGGGCCGCCAGCCGACGGTGGGGGCCTTCGACGCTCGCCTACATCGGCGCTGTCATGGTCATCGCGTTCGGTGCGGTGCTGGCCTGGGCCTTACGGGGGCATGCTGAGGCGCTCGCGTCGCCGGCATTGGTGTCGCTGGCCGGGCTGGGGCTGGGACTGGGGGTGTTGTCGGCGGTGGCGGCCGCATCCGGCAGCCAGACAACGCTGCCCGGTCAGGTCGCCGCTGCCAGCGCCGCGAGCATGACCATGCGCCAATGCGGCGGAGCTCTCGGCGTCGCCGGCGCCTCGGTCCTGCTGGAGCATCCGTTTCTGGGCGGCTCCGCGGCCGGCTACCACTCGATCTTGGCCGCCTGTCTGGCCGTAGCTGGGCTGTGCGGCGTGGCCGCCGTGATGCGGCCGCTGTGGCGGGCGTGGGTCAGGCGCCGTCAGACCGCGCCCACGGCCGCCGCCGACAGTGCGCAGCCAGCGACCAACGTGACCGTGGTGCCGCGTGAGGTCTTGGTACAGCTGCACCAGGCGCTGACCGAGGTCGCGCAGGCGGCCGACGCGTGGATGGACCAGCAGGACCGCGCTACCGCAGCGCCGCAGCCCGCTCCCTCATCGTTGGCGCCCTTGATGTCCGGCGGGTCGTTGTCGCCGGTGGCCACGGGCAGCATCGCCCGCCGCTGCGCATGTCACCCAGAACTGGATCCGCTGGAAGCGACGCTCCTGCATGCCGCGGGCACGGTCTCGCGGGCCCACCGCCCCATCCGCGAGCGAATCGCCGCCGTAGCACCCGCCGCCTTCTCAGGAGACGATCATGTCCGCTAGCCGTACGGCTCCTTCTCCCTCGCCCGCGCTCCTCACGCCTGTCACCCCTTGCGTCTACGACATGCCCGACTGTCCCCGCGCCGTCATCGGGAGCGAGCCGATCAGCCGTCGCCGCGCCGCCCTATTGATCTGCGACATGCAGCGCTACTTTTTACGGCCCTTCCCCCACGAGAGCGCACCTCTGGCTGACCTGCTGTCCAACGCAGTCGCGCTGCGCGAGGCATGCGCTGAACACCACATCCCGGTGCTGTACAGCCTCCAGCCGGGTGGACAACGGCGCGACCAGCTCGGACTGCGGTCGGAGGTGTGGGAACCCGAAATGCGCGCCGATCCCGCCGACACCGCGGTGCCCGCCGCGCTTACCCCGCGCCCGGGCGACCAGGTGATCCTCGGGCGGCACTACAGCGCCTTCCACGACACGCACCTGGCCCGTGTGTTGGCCGACCTGGACAGAGACCAACTGATCATCGTCGGAGTGCTCGCTCACATCCGGGTCCTCCACACCGCTGCCGGTGCCCGCATGCGCGACATCCAGCCGTTTGTCGTGGCCGACGGCGTGGCCGACGGCGACCGCCACCATCACCAGACGGCAGTCGATCACATCGCCGACACGCTCGGCCGCACCATGACCACACGGCACCTCATCACCGCGCTCAGTCAGCAGCGCCTGGCCCTCTCCAGCGTCTGACGGCGTGGCCCACCCGCTCCCAGTTCGCGGCCGGCCCGCATCCGGCACCTCACAGATCAAGGACATGTGATGACACCCACGCCCCTCACCTTCAGCAGCGATCCCGGAAGGGTCGCCGACGTCCTCGGTAGCCTTGACGGCTCCACCACGCGTTTCCTGTCCGCCCTGCTCGACGAGCCGCTTAAGGCGAAAGTGATGCTGCAGGCCCGGCGGCCCGCGGCGGGTGCCCTGCCCACGGCGGTCCTCTCCCGGATGCGCCCGGCCGCCGACGACATCGTGATCGTCCGCCGGTCTCAGCTGGTCGTGGCTGACACCGGAGCGGTGATCTCGGAGAACAAAGTTGTTCTCGATATCGGCCACCCCCTGATGGCCGATCTCGATCTTGGCACCGACATCCCGATCGGCTACCTGCTGTCAGAGGTCGAGCAACGCCGCGAGCTCCTGCAGCGGGGCGTGCGTCGGTGGTCGTGGGGAATGCCCGACCCATTCAGCACAACTCGGCCCAGCGCCTGGCGCTCGTACCTGATCGTCAACGGTGGCCGGCCCATCTGCTACATCGAAGAGGTCTTTCACCCCGACATCGTCGCGCCCGCCTCCCAGACCTACGGCCCCGGAGAGCACGACGAGCGGCTGCCCGTGGCCGTCGCCGGATGAACCTCTCATGTCCAACCGCTTGTCCCGCGAGCGTGCCCCTCACCACCACGTTCCGTCGTTCACACGCTCACAGAAAGACCCGCGTCCGTGACTATCACCTCCCCTCTCGCGCCTTCCTCGCGCCAGAGCACGCATCCGCCCGGTGATCGCACACCACCCACCAGCCGCCGGCCGGAGGCGACCTGGAGCCGGAAGGCGCCATCCCACCCGCATGCTGACAAGACCGAGGCCACGCCCCTGTGCGAGATGTCTTCCCCCGAGTGCACCGGCACCCGCGACTTCTACCTCATCGAACCCGGCGACACCCCCTCAGGCCGCAGGCCGCGCCTTCCCCGACTACGCAGCATCGATCCAGCCAAGCTCGACACAAGGCCCGGGCCGCCAGACCAGTGGGTTCGACTTGATACGCGCGACCCGTCAACACCCCTCGCGCCACCGCCCGCCCAGCGCGTCACCGACCGGCTCCGCCAGTTGGTGACGTATCTATGGGGCAGCGTTCCCGACGCCGCGGTGCCCGGCGAGGTGCTGTGTGAACGCGATCTGCGGCCCGGTCACGACGGCCTCACCCCGTACGCGGCGTTCACAACCGGAGGGCGCACGCACCACGTCTTCGTCGGCGGGCGCCCACCCCAGACCGACATTCGCGACCTGGCGGGGATCGTCCTGCTGTCCGGCGTGTGCCTGTTCTCCGCGAACGCCGCCTTTCTGCTCAGGGGCAAGCCCGCGACGCCGTGGCCGATCGCACACGCGCGCGAGGGGCGCAGAATCTCGCGCATCACCGGGCTGCGCGTCGACGACACCCTGACGATCCAGGAACAGGAGGGCACGCTGCGGCTGCCGGCCGTCAGCTCCGCCCTGGCTGCCGACATCTCGCCGCAGGTGCCGGTACGGCAGATCATCGACGTCCCGTGCGCCGCCACGATGCTCACCCTCCTGCAGCACACCTACACCGGAGACCTGTCGGCCAGGCTGCTAGGCCGATGGTGCGACCGCTATGTGGTCCCGCGGCATACCCGCGTGGCGGGCCTGCTGCAGCAGCGGCTGGAGCAGGCGCGGCCACCGGGGAGCCGGCCCGTGGAGGTGGAGGTCCGCGCGCCGATGCCGGCCCTGGCCGATTGCCTGCGCCGCACGCTCTTGGCCGGCCGCGTTCCCTCGCTGACGAGCCTGATCGATCTCGTCGCCGCCGAAGGCCCGCTCTGGGCGCGCCTGATCGACGTTGTCCGACCGGCCAGCCCCGGCGAACTGGCGGACCTCAGCTACCCGGCCGCCTCCCTGCAGGCCGCTCACCACGAGCCGGGCAGCCCCGCCCCGCTGGTGGTCATCGTGGACAACCCGCACGAGCACAAGATCCTGCGCTACGCCCGCACCTACGCCCGCGCCCTGGCCTGCGGCGACGACCCCGTCGCCATCGGCCCCATGATCGGCGTCTATCCGCTGCCGAGACTCTGGACCGCCGACCGCTCCGGGCGGCTGCACCACAACTTGTACGCGCACGACCCCGGCCGCCGCGCTGTCACCGCCGACGGGCGGCACATCGACCTGGCCGACCTGGCCGCCAACCTGTACGCACCGAAAGGACCGCAGTGAGCCCGCTGATGACCGGCCCAACCTTGCCGGACGCGCTACGTGGTGCGCCAGGACAGGACGGGATCGAAACACCGCTGCTGACGATCGACCTGCAGCAGATCCGGCGCAACCATCACGCGCTCACCAGCGCATTCGCTGACCTGGGCGCGCTGATGTACTACGCCGTCAAAGCCAACCCGGCCCCCGACATCCTGGCGACTCTGACGGCCGTCGGATGCCGCTTCGACATCGCCTCGCTCGATCCGTCCTCGGCTCCGGCACCTGTAACACCACCACCCTCCCGCCGCCGACCGACGACCCGGCGCGCCCCGATCCGTACGTGCGCGACCCCGATCACGTCTCCCTGCACGGGCGACATGCCTACGGACTTGCTGACGCTGGCCACTTCCCGCTACCCGTCGGTGAGGGCAGCGGGATGACGGTCCTGCAAGGCCGGTTGCTGCCGGACGGGCCGGGCCAGATCCGCCCTCTATGAGCTCGGTGCTTCGCGGCCGCATCATGCTGTTGCTGTCCGCCGCGGGATGGTCGCTGCTGCCACCTGCCAGCAAATCCGCTCTCGGCAGCGGCTTCGCCCCGCTCGATCTGCTGGCGGTCCAGTTGGCCACCGCAACGGCTGTCCTGGGCGTAGTCGTGTGGAGGCGCGGCGCGAGGCCGGTCCCGCCGATACGGCACACCCTGATGCGGGCGCTGTTAGAGCCGATCGGCAACGTCGGCTTGTTCTTGCTGGGGCTGGCGCATCTGACCGCGGCATATGGCTCGCTGCTGCTGACCTGTGAGGGCCTGCTCACCGCCGTCCTTGCTGTCGTGGTGTTGCATGAGCGCCTTGCCCCAAGGGCATGGGCGGGGCTCCTGGCCGGCGTTCCCGGCTTGTGGCTGCTGCTGGGCACTCCGACCAGCTTGTCGGTGTCCACCGGCAGCATGCTCGTCCTGGCCGGAGTGGCGTGCTCAGCCGCGTACGCGACGATGACCGCCCGCGCCATGCGCCAGGCCGTCGACGTGATCACCACCACCGCCGTCCAAGTCGCCCTCGCGCTGGCCATCAGCGCTCCTCTGGCCCTGGCCCTCAAGGCGCTCCATCCTGCACGGGACGTGCCGGCCCCGGCCGCGTGGATCGTCGCCATCGCCAGCGGACTGTTGTTGGCTGGCCCCACCCTGCTCTACAACAGCGCCTTGGCCTGCGTATCGGTCGGCGAGAGCGCCGTGATCTACCAATTGATTCCGGTCTTCGGCGCCGGGCTCGGCGTGCTGCTGCTCGGCGAAACGGTGAATGCCGTGCAGATCCTCGGGGCCGTGCTCACCCTCACTGGGGTACTGGCCGTGGTACTGGGTCAGCCCTCCGTGGGCACCACAGCCCCGCACACCGCTCGAAGGTGAAAGGACGCGACAGGGACGACATCCAGCGCAGCCCGGGGCCGCCGTCGTGATGGCCGCGCTCAGCGCGGGGGTGCGCCGTCTCGTCCCCACATGCCGTTGCCTCACGCGCCACGGGCGGGCCAACCAGTCCGTGGCGATCGTGTCCGAATCGGCCGCAGGTGTAGCTGCGAGAGGGTCAACGGAAAGGGGCTGAGGCGATGAACCGCGCTTTCAGGACTGGTCAGTGTCGTCCGCCTCAGCCTGGAGCTTGGCGAGCAGTTTGTTGACGGCCTGCCTGGTCATCCCGACCAGCCGGGCCACTTCGGCCTCGTTCAGCTGTCCGTCTTTCATTTCCTTGGGGTCTTGCCAGCCGGCGATGCGGGCAGTCATGGCAGCCCGTGCGGTGCGCTGGCGGGTCGCCTCCTCCAGCAACGCGTTGGTTCGCTGGCCCATCACGATTGCCTCGGCGCGCACCGCGTCACGCATCCGCCCTCGTTCGGCCGTCAGGTAGTCGGCGATGCCTACCAATGTCACCTGGTGATCGTGAGCGACGGTGGCTCGCCGAGCTCGCCGAGTTGGTCGTCGTCCAGATCGGGGCTGAGGTCGGGAGCGTCGGCCTGATGGGCGGCCAGCCAGGTGGCGGCCGGTTGCGCGGGGTAACCGGTCTGTGCCCGGACCGCAGCCGCACGCAGGCGCCGCAGGCCGTTACGGGCGTTGACCACACACGGGACGTATCTGTTCGGGCGACCGCGCCCGCTGCGAGTCGGTTTTCGGCAGGCGACCCATACCTAGTGGGGACCTCTCCTCTGCCGACGACGGGCCCGCTCGTATCCTGGACGCGATGACCACCTCCAGCACCTCTCGGCCCCGGGCGTGACTGCCGATGGCCAGGCCGCGTCCTTTACCGCGGCGGCTGCTTTCCACGCTCTCCAGCTCGCATGCGAGCAGACAGGGCTGAACTGGTCGGGCGCAACGCTCATCGGGCCCGTCGGCGACAACGGCGTCTTCAGGCTGCCGCTCGAACATGTCGTCGCCAGGGTGGCGTGGGGAATGCCGGCGCTGGCCACGGTTAAACGGGAGCTTCGCGTTGCCGAGTGGCTCGCTGAGCAGGATCTGCCAGCGGTCCGGCCAGCAGTTGCGGTCGGCGACCAGCCGGTGCTGGCGGACGACCGGCCGGTCACGTTCTGGGAGGAGATCCCCGGTCCACAGCAGGGACGGCCGGCCGATATCGGCGCGCTGCTGCGGCACCTGCACGCCCTTCCTGCCCCGCCCGACGGCATGCTGCCCGTGTTCGACCCGTTCTACCGCCAGGCCGACCACATTCACGACGCCGCCGGCCTTCATGAACGCGACCGGCGCTTCCTGCTGGACCTCCTTGAGGAGCTGCAGGCCGCCTACGCCGGCCTGCACTTCGCCCACGAGCCGCGTGCCATCCACGGCGACCCGCACAGGAAGAATCTTGTCCGCGCCGCCGACAGCCGTACCGTCATGCTCGACCTCGAACGGTTCGCCATCGGCCCCATCGAATGGGACCTGGTCGTCGTGGCGAACTACCACGTCGTCGGCTGGTACACCGCCGCCGAGTACGCCGCCTTCGTCGAGGCGTACGGCGCCGACATCACACAGTGGGAAGGCTTCGACGCGCTGGCGAAAGTGCGGCAGCTCAGGATGACGACATGGTTGGCCAGCCGCACCGGCCGCGAGCCTCGCCTGATACCTGAGGCTCATCTCCGCATCTCCACCTTGCGCGACGGGAGCGCCGCCAGGGCGTGGACGCCGGGAACATGACCCGCGTACGTCAACTTGCGCACCGTCGCAGAAGGTCGTGCCACTGTTCGCGAAAGCTGCCCACGGCCGCCGCCTTCTTCTCGTACGGCGTCAGGCGGCGGTTGAACCGGGTGACGTACGCGCGGACTCGCGCTGACCGGATGTGGCCGGCGCGTTCGAGCGCGGTACCGGCGACCAGGCACGCTTGTTCCACGTCTCGTTCAAGCGGCTTGCCGTCCAGGTGAGCGCCGGCGAGCGTCAGTTGCGCGAACACCCGGGAACGGGGGAAGCGGTCGCTGGATTCGCGCAACGTCAGCTGGGCGAACTCGATGGCGTCGCCCTTGTCGCCGAGGGCCGCGAACGAGTGACCGAACTCGTCGCACAGTTCGGCCCTGTCGAAGTAGGCGATCCAGTCAGGCTCGGCCTCGGGCCTGCCCTTGCCGTGGAAGCGTTCGGCTTCCCGTAATGCGGCGACGGCGTTGCGCCGGTCGCCGAGGCTGGCCAGCGCGCGCGCCTCCATCGCGCAGTACATGGCGTGCACGGTCGGCGTCGCCGCGTTCTGTGCGCCGAGCTTGGCCGCACGGGCGAACGCGACCGCGTCCCCGTACTCGCCCAGGAAGTTAGCCTGGTGGCTCAGCAACGCCCACACTTTGCCGGCCAGAGCGCGATCTCCGGCGACGTGCGCCAGGTTCAGCCCCTGCATGAAGTAGCGGCGCGCCAACCCGTGCAGGCCCGAGTCGTAAGCCATGGCGCCTACCTTGTACGTCATCACGGCGGCGGCAGCGAACAGCTCCCGTCCCACCGCGGCAACGTACTGGCCATGCAGTAGCTCGCTGACTTCGCCATGGAGGTACTGCACAGCGGTCTGACGGCGGTACTCGCCTCCGAAGCGATGGTCAAGATCCTCGAACAGGTGCGTGGTCAGCCGCACCCGTTCGACGTCGGCCTCGGTGACTTTCCGGGCACGTCCGCTGCGTCGCGGCGGTTTGGGCGGTACCGCGATCAGCCACAGTCCCATCGGAGACAGGAGCGTCTTCGCCGGCACGTCGTTCAGACGCAGCAGCGGCTCTCGTCCCAGATCCGCTTCCCAGAGCCTCCGGGTCGTGCGCAAGATCGTCTGCGGTGCAGGGGCGAAGTCCAGCCCGAACCCGGGAGCAATATCAGCCGCCGTGGCGGTCATGCCGATGTCGTCCAGCGTGACAACCCGCCCAAGTTCGCGGCCCAGCACGGACGCGATGAGGTGCGGCGTCTGCCCCCGGGGATGCATGCCCTCCAGCCACCGGGCGACATACACGTGGGTGTACGAGCCGGGCAGGCCGTGGGACAACGCAAGCTCACGCAGCTTTCCCGCGAGCTTTTTATTGGACATGCCCGCCTCGGCCATAAGGTCGGCCAATGCCCTGTTCGCGATCGCGTTCATGCCGTCCCTCCGCGACGTACCCCGGCTGCATTTCCTTTACAGAGCGTAAGGGCGCGAAGTGGGGCTTCAAAAGGACGCACCGAAAACAAAATTGAACGAAGTGAACCCCTTTTGAACCCCCCGGCGCGAAGTGAACCCGTTTTGAACACTGTCGTGGCGGTGATCTCCGAGCTTAGGTAGAGGGTATGGACAGCCGGTTGCCGAAAGGCACGGCGCGGCCAATAGCGCGAACACCGCTGACGACCGCGCTCCTTTACGCCTCATGGGGATGGCCGATCGCGGCCGGTACCCACGTCACCGCGAGCGGATGCTCATGCGGAGACGCCCTGTGCGGCGCACCGGGCCGCCACCCGCAGCGCCAGCAGAGGCCCAGCACCACTGGGTCGGTGCACTCCCCCTCATGTCACCCCGGAGGATCGGGCTTTCGATTGCCCTCCTCCCCTGGTCGTACAGTAGCGTGAGCCCCGCCATGAAGCAGTTCC
>NZ_JBFANV010000159.1:0-12130 GCF_040674955.1 Nonomuraea sp. NPDC049695
TCTTCCTCGTGGTCATTCCGGTCGCGGGCGTCCTGGCAGCTAGTCCCGGCTTCCCATCATTCGGGCGTGCCAGATCGTGTGCGGAGCGAGCCGGCCGGTGTCACCGAGGCGTTCTTCCAGATCCGCAGCCTCCGACCGGCCTGGAGATCCGAACTCCGTACAGCATCTCCGCCGTTTTCGATCTGCACAGGCAGGCGCCGCAGGAGACCTACCTCGGCCTCGGCTCGTACGACCGCCACCACCTGACGCTGTGCGCCCTGCGGATCATCGTGACCGGCTCCGACAGGGAGATCCAAGGGTGATGTCCCGCGCCGGCCTTGCCCTCCCCGGGCTAGGCCACCCTGCCGTTCAGGAGCCGGGCCGCGTGGTGCTGCTCCGGAGGACGAGGGAGGTGGCGAGCTCGATGCGGGTCCCCGCCGCGCCCCTCGGATGGGTCAGCTCCTCCGAGATGAGCCGGACCGCCTCGTTGGCCATGTCGTCGAGCGGCTGGCGGACGGTGGTGAGCGGCGGCGACATCATCTCGCACAGCATCGAGTCGTCGAACCCCACCACCGACAGCTCGTCCGGCACCCGGATCCCGCGTTCGGTCGCCGCCTGGTAGACGCCGGCCGCCTGCAGGTCCGACCCGGCGAAGATGGCGGTCGGCCGGTCGGGGCGGTCGAGCAGCTCGGCCCCGAACTCCCTGCCGCCCGAGATGAGGAAGTCGCCGTAACGCGTCAGCCCGGGGTCGGGGTCGATCCCGAACGTACGGTGCGCCGCCAGATAGCCCTCGTACCGGTCGAGCGTGCACTGCGTCTCGAGCGGCCCGCCGATGAACCCGATCCTCGTGTGCCCCAGCTCCAGCAGGTGGGTGGTGGCCATGACGCCGCCCGACCAGTTCGTGGCGCCGACGGTGGAGATGCGTGGATCGCGCTTGCCCACCGGGTCGAGCAGCACCAGGGGAACGTGCAGGAGCTCCTCGATGGCCGCGATCTCCTCCTGGTTGGCCCGCGACAGCACCAGCACGATCCCGTCGGTGCTGCGCTTGCGCACGATCCCGATCCAGCGCCGCAGGTCGAAGTCGGCGCGGGCGGAAGAGGTCACCACGAGCGAGAACCCCCACCGCGCCGCCGCCTGCTCCGCGCCCTTGATGAGCACCTGGGCCCACGGCGAGCCGAGCCCGTCGATGAGCAGGTCGACGAGGCCGGCCCGGGGCGTGCTCGGCGGGCGCGGGGCCTCGTACCCGAAGGCCCTGACGGCCTCGAGCACCTTGTCCCTGGTGGCCGCCGAGACGTGCTTCTTACCGCTCAGGACCTTGGAGACGGTCGGCACGGACACTCCGGCGGCGGCCGCGACGTCGGCCAGCGTTGCTCGAGCCACAGGGCCTCCCCGGACAACTTTCGGAAACTGATGGAAAGCGCAGGTCTTCCTGCTGACCTGGGAGCATCCTGCTACCCGATCAGTGCTGTTGACATCTGTGCAGGTCGAAGCCTAGCGTAACCCCTCGGCAATGTCACGGTAATATTTCGGAAAGTATCTCAGAAACTTTCCGATCCACTATCTGCCGATCGAGGGTGTATGGAACGGGTCGAGCAACTGCTCGCGGAGATGTCGCTCGACGAGAAGCTCGCTCAGCTCGTCGGCGTATGGCTGAACGTCAACCGGGAAGAGGGCGTCGTCGCGCCGCTGCAGGACTCGATGCAGGGCGAGGACGTCCAGTTCGAGGCGTTCGCCCGCCACGGCCTGGGCCACGTCACCCGCCACTACGGCACCAGGCCCGTCGACCCGGAATGGGCGAGCACGGCGCTGGCCGCGCGGCAGCGCTGGCTCCGCGACCACACCCGGCTCGGCATCCCGGCGCTCGCGCATGAGGAGTGCCTGACCGGGCTGGCGGCCTGGCGCGCCACGACGTACCCGGTGCCGCCCGCGTGGGGCGCGTCGTTCGACCCCGACCTGGTGGAGCGGATGGGCGCCAGGATCGGGGCGAGCATGCGGGCGCTCGGCGTCCACCAGGGCCTCGCCCCGGTGCTCGACGTGATCCGTGACCAGCGCTGGGGACGGGTCGAGGAGTGCATCTCCGAGGACCCGTACGAGGTCGCGACCATCGGCGCGGCCTACGTGCGCGGCGTGCAGTCCACGGGCGTGATCGCCACGCTCAAGCACTTCGTCGGCTACTCCAACTCCCGCGCCGGCCGCAACCTCGCCCCCGTGCACGCCGGCGCCCGCGAGGTGGCCGACACGCTGCTGTTCCCGTTCGAGGTCGCGGTCAAGGACGCGCGGGCGGGCTCGGTCATGAACTCCTACGCCGAGATCGACGGCATCCCGGTCACCGCCGACCCGTACTACCTGACCCAGGTCCTCAGGGACGAATGGGGCTTCGAGGGCACGGTCGTCGCCGACTACTTCGCGGTCGCCTTCCTGCACACCCTGCACGCGGTGGCCTCCGGCGCCGAGGACGCGGCCGTGCAGGCGCTCACCGCGGGCATCGACGTCGAGCTGCCCACCGGAGTGGCGTACCTGGAGCCGCTGAAGCAGGCCGTCACCGAGGGCAGGATCGACGAGGCCCTCGTCGACCGGGCGCTGCGCCGCGTGCTGCTGCAGAAGGCCCAGCTCGGCCTGCTCGACGACGGCTACGAGCCCGCGCCGTCAGGGCCGGTGGACCTCGACGACCCCGGCTCCCGCGACCTGGCCCGGCGCCTGGCCGAGGAGTCGATCGTGCTGCTCACGAACGGCGGCGTACTCCCGCTCGGCGACGCCGCGGGCAGGACCGTCGCCGTGATCGGCCCGAACGCCGACGACGTCACCGCCCTGTTCGGCTGCTACTCGTTCGTCAACCACGTCCTGCCGCACTTCCCCGAGGTCGAGTCCGGCATCGCCGCACCGACCCTGCTCGACGCGCTGCGCGAGGAGTTCCCCGGCGCGACGATCCAGGTCGAGCGCGGTACGGGCGTGGACGACGGCGACCGTACGGGCATCGCCGCGGCCGCGCGCCTGGCGCAGGAGTCGGATCTCGCGATCCTCGTGCTCGGCGATCGCTCCGGGCTGTTCGGCCGGGGCACCTCCGGTGAGGGCTGCGACGCGGAGAACCTCGACCTGCCGGGCGCGCAGCAGGAGCTCGCCGACGCCGTCATCGCCACGGGCACGCCGACCGTGGTCGTGCTCATGACCGGGCGCGCCTACGCCGTGCCGGGCCTGCTCAGGGACGCCGCCGCCGTCGTGCAGGCGTACTTCCCCGGCGAGGAGGGCGCGGGCGCCGTCGCCCGCGTGCTGTCCGGCGCCGTGAACCCCTCCGGCCGCCTGCCCATGAGCATGCCCCGCTCGACCGCCGGCCAGCCGTACAGCTACCTGCACCCCAGGCTCGGCGCGGCGAGCTCGGTCAGCAACATCGACCCCGCACCGGCGCTGAGCTTCGGGCACGGGCTGAGCTACACGAGCTTCGCCTACGAGGGCCTGGCCGCCGACGAGACGGCCGGGACGGCGGGGTCGATCCGCTGCTCGGTCGTGGTGCGCAACACCGGCGAGCGTGCCGGGGCGGAGGTGGTCCAGCTGTACGCCTCCGACAAGGTCGCCTCGGTCACCAGGCCCGTGGCACAGCTCGTCGGGTACGCCCGGGTCGAGCTGGGCCCCGGCGAGAGCGCGAAGGTCGCCTTCGACGTCCCGGTCAGGCTGCTGGCCTTCACCGGCCGCGACGGGCGGCGCGTCGTCGAGCCCGGCGAGATCGGCCTTTCCGTGCGCCGATCCGTCGCGGAACCGATCGCCGAGACGTCCGTGGAGCTGACCGGCCCCCTGTATGAGATCACCGGTTCCGAGCGGCGCCTGACCGCCGTGTCGGTCGAGCCGGAAAAGGAGCTATGAAATGTCGCGCTTGGATGCTTTCAGGAACCGCCTCGGGGGCTTCGCCTACGGCGGCGACTACAACCCGGAGCAATGGGACCCGGCCGTGTGGCGGGAGGACGTCCGGCTCATGCGTGAGGCCGGCGTCAACGTCGTCTCCCTCGGCGTGTTCGCGTGGGCGTCGCTGGAGCCGGAGCCGGGCAAGTACGAGTTCGGCTGGATGGACGAGATCATGGACCTCCTCCATGAGAACGGCATCAGCGTCAACCTGGCCACCCCCACCGCGGCGCCGCCCGTCTGGCTCACGCAGCTGCACCCCGAGGTGTTCCCGATCATGGCCGACGGGGAGCGCTTCGGCTTCGGCAACCGGCTGCACTACGACCCGTCGTCGCCGATCTACCGCGAATACGCCGCCGGCATCACCACCAAGCTCGCCGAGCGCTACTCGTTCCACCCGGCGCTGGCGATGTGGCACATCTCCAACGAGTACGGGCCCACGGCGTACAACGAGGCCGCCTCGGTCAACTTCCGCCGCTGGCTGCAGCGCCGGTACGGCGACCTGGAGACGCTGAACGAGGCGTGGTACACCCGCTTCTGGAGCCAGCGCTACACCGACTGGGACCAGATCGAGGTGCCGCACATCCCGCGTACCTGGATGAACCCGGCCCGCAGGCTCGACTTCAAGCGGTTCACCTCCGACGCCCTCCTCGAGTGCTACATCGCTGAACGCGACATCGTCCGCTCCTTCCGCGACGACATCCCGGTGCTGACCAACTTCATGCGCTTCTTCAAGCACGCCGACTACTGGAAGTGGGCGCCCGAGGAGGACGCGGTCGCGCTCGACATCTACCCCAACCCCGCCGACGCCGACTCCCACGTATCCGCGGCCTTCCAGTTCGACCTGTTCCGCTCGCTCAAGGGCGGGCAGCCGTGGCTGCTCATGGAGCAGGCGGCCAGCGCGGTCAGCCAGTGGCAGCTCAACATCGTCAAGGAGCCGGGACGGATGCGCCTCGGCTCGCTCCAGGCGGTGTCGCGGGCCTCGGACGCGGTGATGTTCTTCCAGTGGCGGGCCGGTCGCGGCGGGCAGGAGCGCTTCCACTCGGCGATGCTGCCGCACTCCGGGCCGGACTCGCGCACGTTCAGGGAGATCATCGACCTGGGGCGGGAGCTGAAGCTGCTCGCGCCCGCCGCCGGGACCACCTCGCGCGCCGAGATCGCGATCCTGTTCGACTGGGACGGCTGGTGGGGGCTGGAGGAGACCGCGGGGCTGCCGCGCCAGGACTTCAGCTATCCCGACACGGTCATGCGGCACTACACGCCGCTGTGGTCGCAGCACTTCCCGGTGGACGTGGTGTCCTCCGGCTCCTCGCTGGAGGGGTACAAGGTGCTGGTGGTGCCGAACGCGTACCTGATCGACGACGAGGGCGTGCGGCGGATCACCGAGTTCGCCCGTGACGGCGGGACGGTGATCATGTCGTTCTTCTCCGGCGTGGTCGACGACTGCAACCGGGTACGGCCCGACGGCTACCCGGGGGCGTTCCGGCAGCTCATCGGGGCCAAGATCGACGAGTACTGGCCGGCCAGGCCGCACGAGGTCTTCTCCGTGGAGTTCGCCGACGGGCGGCGGGCCACCTCGACCTGGTGGCGCGACGACCTCCACCTGGAGACGGGCACGGCCCTGGCCACCTACGGGGACGGCCTGCTGGCCGGGCGGGCGGCCGTGGTGGACAACCGCTTCGGCGCGGGGCGGGTCGTGTACTTCGCCACGCTGCTGGAGCAGGCGGCCTTCGACGCCGAGCTGGTCGGGGCGGTGGAGGCGGCGGGCGTCCGTTCGCCCTTCCCTGGGGTGCCGGCCCACGTGGAGTGCGCTGTGCGGGGGGACGCGGAGCACGAGTACGTGTTCCTGCTCAACCACAGCGGCGAGGAGAGCGCGTCCGTGCCCTTCGACGGGGAGGGGACCGACCTGCTCACGGGCGAGCCCGCGTCGGGCTCGGTCAACCTGGCACCCCTCGGAGCGGCGGTGATCCGGCGCGCCCGCGCCTGATCGCGGTAACTCGGCGGCGAAGGCGGCCGGCACCCCTGGATGCGCAGCCGGGCCGACCCACCCGCGAAATCGAACGCGCTAAAGGAGGCCCGCGTCGCGGACCTTCATCGCGACGTGCACCCGGTTGTCGGTGCCCAGCTTGGCGAAGATGCGGGTGATGTTGGCCTTCACGGTCGCCACGCTCACGGACAGGCTCGTCGCGATCTCGGCGTTGGAGCCGCCTCTGGCCAGCTCGATCGCGACCTCCCGCTCGCGTTCGGTGAGGCTGGCCAGCTCCCGCTGAGCCTCCGGCCGCTGCCCCGCGTACCTGCCGGTGGCGGCCGCGATCACCTGCTGCGCCACGCTGGGCGACAGCACCGGCTCACCCCTGGTCACGGTGCGGACGGCCTCGATCATCTTCGGTGGCGGCGTGTCCTTCAGCAGGAAGCCGGCGGCGCCGAGCTGGAGGGCGCGCAGCACCATGTCGTCGGCGTCGAACGTGGTGAGCACCAGGATGCGGGGCGGCGCCGGGCGGCCCAGCAGCAGCTCGATGGTGGTGAGCCCGTCCTGGAGGGGCATCCGCAGGTCCATGAGCACGACGTCGGGCCTGAGGTCGCGGATCACGTCCATGGCCTGTCTGCCGTCCCCGGCCTCGCCCACCAGCTCGAGGTCGGCCTCGCCGCCGAGAATGAGGCGCAGGCCGGTGCGCACCATGGGGTCGTCGTCCACGATCACGACTTTGATCACGGCGTCAAGCCTCCCACGGCAGCCGCGCGTCGAGGACGAAACGGTCGTTCTCCACCGAGTGGGTGATCGTGCCGCCCGCCATCCGGGTGCGTTCGGCGAGGCCGACCAGGCCCAGCCGGCCGCCGGGGCCGGCCTTCGCGCCGGAGCGAGCGGGGTTGCTCACCCGGATGCGCAGCTCCTCGCCGGGACGCCCGCCCAGCTCGGCCCGCACGCGGCTGCCCGGCGCGTGTTTGCGCGCGTTGGTCAGCGCCTCCTGCACGATCCGGTACGCGTGCCGTCCCGTCTGCGTCGGCAGCAGTTCGCGCCCGTCGATGGCGTCGTCCACCTCCACCTGCTGCCCGGCCGCCCGCACCTCCTCGAACAGCGCGTCCAGATGGGCCAGCGTCGGCTGCGGCGCCTCCATGCCGCCGTCGCGCCGGAGCGTGCCGAGGACGGCGCGCAGCTCGTTCAGCGACTGGTGGGCGTTCTCCTGGATCGCCAGGGCGGTCTCGCGGGTCTGCTCGGGGGACAGGTCCGTACGGTAGGCCAGACCTCCGGCGAGCATCGCCAGCAGGGAGATCCGGTGTGCGAGGACGTCGTGCATCTCCTGGGCGATCTTGAGCCGTTCGCCCAGCTGGGCCTGCTCGATCCGCTGCCGCTGCGCCGCGTGCTCCGCCTCCCGCTGCACGGCGGCCAGATCGCGGCGCCCGCGCAGGTAGAGGGCCAGGAGTGCCACCCCGACCAGGACGCCCACCCCGGCCACCCCGTAGGCGATGGTCATCTGGTCTGTGCCGTTCCGCTTGGTCGAGCCGACCACGCACAGCCAGAACGCGAGCCCGACCGGTACCCACTGGCGCCACGTCCGGTGCATGGCCAGGGAGCCGAAGCAGGCCAGGGCGGCGCCGATGGCCGAGAAGGAGTAGACGGTCAGCACGGCGGTCGCCAGCGCGATCGGCCACGGCCACCGGTGCCGCCACCACATCAGGACCAGCGCGAGCACGCCGAGCGCCACGTCAGTCAGCACGGACTGGAGCTCGCTGGGACTCATGGGCCGCCAGGGGAGCGCGATCAGCAGAAGGGAGAGGAGCAGCAGGGGCAGCGCGGCGGCCAGGTAACGCAGCGCGATGCCCAGCCTGTCGACGGGAAGTGGGTCGTACACGATCTCAGCCTAGAGACCATCCCGGCGCCGTCTTAGCGACCTGGGTCGATCCCGGTAGCGCCCCAGGTCTACATCGAGGGCGATGACGGTAGCCCCGGCGCGCGCATCGCTCGACCCAGGTCCGATGAAGCGGGACCCGCGTTTGCGATGGACTGAGGCCGTGATCGAATTTCAGCACGTCAGCAAGGCGTACAGAGAGGTGAAGGCACTCGACGACGTGTCCTTCACCGTGCGGCCGGGCACCGTCACCGGGTTTCTCGGGCCCAACGGGGCGGGCAAGTCCACCGCGCTGCGCATCCTGGCCGGGCTCTGCCGCCCGACCTCCGGCACGGCGACCGTGCTGGGGCGGCCGTACACCGAGCTGGAGCGTCCGGGGTTCGAGGTGGGGACGGTGCTGGACGCGGGGGCGCAGCATCCGGGCCGCACCGGGCGGGAGGTCCTGACCCTGGGCGCGATGCTGCTCGGCCTGCCGAGGTCGCGCGTGGACGAGGTCCTGGAGCTGGCGGGTCTGACCGGCAAGGAGGGCGGCCGGGCCGTGGGCGGCTACTCGCTCGGCATGCGGCAGCGGCTCGGCATCGCTCATGCGCTCCTCGGCCGGCCCCGGGCGCTCATCCTGGACGAGCCCGCCAACGGCCTCGACCCTCAGGGGATCCAGTGGATGCGAGGGCTGCTGCGCGACCTGGCCGGGGCGGGGTGCGCGGTGCTGCTCAGCTCGCACCTGCTGCACGAGGTGGAGCAGGTGGCCGACGACATCGTGATGATCGGAGGCGGCCGGGTGCTCGCGCAGGGCACGGTCGCCGAACTGAGCCGGGGCCGTGGCCTCGAACAGACCTTCCTCGAACTGACCGCGAACGCCGACAGGAGGGCCTCATGAGTGACACCGCCGCCGCCGCTGGGCTGGACACGGTACGCGCCGCCGGAGGACGGTCTTCCTTCATGACCCTGGTACGGGTGGAGACCCGCAAGCTCGTCGACACCCGCACCAGCAAGATCCTCACGGCGATCCTGGTGACGCTGGGGCTCGGCTCCGTGGCCGCCCGCGGACTCGTCGCGGGCCCGCACTTCTTCACCCTGGCCGGGACCTCGGCGATCGCGTTCGGAACGCTGCTGCCCGTCCTCGCCATCCTCACCATGACCGGCGAGTGGAGTCACCGCACGGCGCTGACCACGTTCGCGCTCGAACCCCGGCGGGGCCGCGTGCTGGCGGCCAAGTGCCTGCCGCCGCTGGTCGCGGCCGTGGCGGTCTGCGTGCTCGCGCTGCTGGTCGCGGCCCCGGTGACCGCCGCCGTCTCCGCCGCGCAGGGCGTGCCCGCCACCTGGCAGGTCGCGCCGCAGACCGTCCTGGGCTGGATCGCCACGATGGTGATCCTGACCGCCGAGGGGCTGGCCATGGGCGCGCTGCTGCTGAACGCGCCCGCCGCGATCGTGATCTACTTTGCCACCCCCATACTGTGGAGCGCCATCGGGCGGCTCGGCCACGCGGGAGAGGTTCTGGCCGGGTGGCTCGACCTCAACAGCACCACCAACCCCTTGACGAGCGGCGACATGTCCGGCGGCGATCTCGCCAGGCTGGCCGTGTCGGTGGCGGTCTGGATCGCCATCCCCATGGCCGCGGGGATTCTGCGGGTGTCCAGGAAGGACATTAACTGAGGACTTTACCTTCGAACGTAGATCTTTGTCCGATTCATGGGTTTTCGTTTGCCTTCGTCCGTTATCCGCACGTAACGTAGGACTCGTTACCGGCGAGTGACCTGGACCTTACCCCCGTGGAAGGTACCACTCGCTTGGGCTCTCGGATCCGATCCGCTGGATCCGCGGCGCTCCACGTAGCAACTGTGTGGCTTGTGCTCGGCTACGTGCGTCTATGAGCGTACCCGCCCCCCGTTGTCGAACAAAGGACTTTCTACACCTATGTCTGCTCGCCTGCGCCTTTTCGCCGCGCTCACCGCCTCCGCGCTGACGGCACTGGCCGTCGGTGCGCCCGCGGCGCACGCTGACGCCGACGCCGGCAGCACCACCCAGAAGGCCGTGCTCAAGGGCTCGACCACCGCGTCGTACTTCTGGGACGACTCCTCCGGCCGGGCCGGCGACACCGGTCTGCCCGCCGCCGGCAAGCCCATGCAGAAGGGCCTGGTCGCCAGCCCCAGCTGGCCGCTCATGACCGAGGGCTACGTGATCTACAAGGGCAAGAAGATGCCCTTCTTCGTCGGTGACCGCGGTCCCGGCGACCCCTCCAGCAGCGGCGTCATGCTCGACCTGGACGCCAAGACGTTCGCCGAGCTGACCGGCGGCCGCTTCAACCCCGAGACCCTGGGCGTCGACGGCGTCGCCGGCGAGGGTCACATCAAGGTGGAGTACGTCGTCACCAAGTGGGGCGACGGCGTCGGCAAGAAGAACTACCCGGAGGCCTTCTCCACCGGCGCCTGGGCCGCGCAGGACGCCAACCCGCTCACCAAGCAGATGACGGTGAAGCTCCCCGCCAACTGACCCTCCTCCGCCAAAGGGCGCTCCTGACCAGGGGCGCCCTTTCGCGTTCCCATTGAGGCTCTCCCTGATTTCACCCCGCCGTCATCCGCATATGTCATGATCCACGGGTCCTCATGGATCTTTGTGACAGGAGAAGGATGACTGCATTGGCGCGACGCGCGCTGCGTGCCGCTCTCGCGGGCGGCCTGGCCGCCGCCGCGGCGATCTGGCCGGCCGGGGTTCCCGCGGAGGCGGCCGCGTCCGCCGCCGTCTCGGTGGACTTCACGAAGCCGGTCCGTACGCTGTCCGCAGCCGACTACGGCATCGGCATCACCGGGTACGGCGACGGCTCGTACATCACGAACGACTCCAAGCATCGCGAGCGCCTGCGCACCCTCAAGCCGGGCCGGATGCGGATCGAGTTGCACTACAAGGAGCCCGGCAACCATGCCAGTCCCATCGTCTGCGGCGGCTACAAGTGCGACACGACGATCTCGGGCGACGCCTGGATCGCCGCCATCCGGGACCTGGGCGCCGAGCCGGTCGTCATCCTCCAGGTGGACGGACGCCAGAGCGCCGAGGTGAACCGCGACGACGCGGTGGCCCTCTATCAGCACTTCTCCGCCTCCGGCACGCCGGTGCGGCGGTTCATCCTCGGCAACGAGCTCAACTGCACCTGCACCCCAGAAAAGCCCGAAATGTCGGCATCTGAGTACAGTCGGCGGTTCAACCTGATCACCGACGCCCTCGACGCCAAGGACCCGGCGGTACGCGTCGGCGGCCCCGCCACCGCCTGGAACGACCTGCCCTACATCAGGACGTTCCTGGAGGGATCGAAGGACCGCGTCGACTTCCTCGACTACCACGACTACGGCAACGGCACCGAGGCCGTCACCGACGAGAACCTGCTGGGAGCCGTCGTCCGCGGCTACGAGACGGACCTCAAGGAGGTGAGCGCCCTCGCCGAGTCCGTGCTCGGACGCAAGATCGACCTCCAGATCGGCGAGTTCAACTCCGACTACGACGACCCCGACGGCCACCGTACGCTGACCCACTTCAACACCCTGTGGGGCGCGGCGGCGCTCGGCCAGATCCTGCACGCCGGAGCCGCCGCCTACCAGTACGGCGACAAGAACGGGCAGCTCGGCCTGACCAGCACGAACGGCGAGGGCGGCATCCAGCGCAGCGAGCCGCTGCCCATCTACCACGGCATCGGCATGTTCACCGGCGAGGGCCTGTTCAGGCCGTTCGGCACGACCATGGTGCAGGCGACGGCCGACAGCGACCTCCTGCACGTGTTCGCCTCCGACGCGGCCAAGAACGTCGTCCTGGTCAACGTCGGCACCCAGCCGCTGGACACCACGCTCTCGTTCACCGGCCTGACGGCGGGCACGGCCGCCGTCTGGCAGAGCACCTCCGACGCCTGGACCCCGCACCGGACCGGCACGGTCACGGTCGCCGGCGGCAAGGGCACGCTGACGCTGCCGGCGGGCTCGGTCACGACGCTGGTCGTCGACCAGCAGGGCCTGTCGGCGACCTACTTCGACAACGCCGACCTGACCGCGCCCAAGCTCACCCGGATCGACCCCGGCGTGAACTTCGACTGGGGCGCGAACGCCCCCGACCCGGCCGTGTCCGCCGACACGTTCAGCGTGCGATGGACCGGGAAGGTGATCGCCGACCGCGCGGAGACGTACACGTTCATCACCACGAGCGATGACGGCGTCCGGCTCTGGGTGGACGGCAAGGTGGTCGTGGACAACTGGACGGACCACTCCAAGCGCGACGACAGCGGCCAGATCGCGCTGACCGCCGGAGCGCACGACATCACGATGGAGTTCTACGACAGAGCCCGCCCGCTCGGCCACCTCCGCGGCGGCCATCTGCGGCGTCGTCACGACCAGGATCTCCGCCGTCGGCAGCCGCTGCGCCACCGAGATCGC
>NZ_JBFANV010000160.1:0-11919 GCF_040674955.1 Nonomuraea sp. NPDC049695
GTACTCGACGCAGCCGCGTAACCCCTGAGAGATTTACGCAGATGACCACTTAGCCCCGGGCGGCGTGCTGGTCAGCTACGCCTCCATGGGCCGGCCAGGACACGTGCTGGCCGACACTGTCCGCGGCGCGCTGCGCAACAGAATGCCGAACCTGCTGCCTGGCAAGCGCACGGCCCTCTGCACGCTGCCCCGGGAGATCTCCGCGGACCGTTCTGACCCCGGTTGCCATAGCGATGAACACACGTTTACTATAGTAAACGTGTGTTCATCACCTTCGGCGGATCTGACCGCCCAGGCCAAGATCCGTAACGCCGCCATCGCGCACTTCGCCCGCGACGGCTTCCAGAAGACGAACCTGCGCGCCATCGCGGCCACCGCGGGGGTGAGCGCCGCCCTGGTCATCCGGCACTTCGGCAGCAAGGACAACCTGCGGAGCGTCTGCGACGAGCACGTCCTGCAGATCCTGGTGAGGAGGGCCCGGACTGCGGCTGACCTGGTCGGCGTGCGGGATCTGTCCCAGGAATACCTGTCGGGCTCGGAGGAGTACCGCCTCCATGTGCAGTACATGGTGCGCGCGATCGAGGAGGACTCCTCCGCGGCCACCACGTTCGTCAACACGCTGGTGGAGGAGACCGAGCAGCTCTTCCGGGACGGGATCGCCGGCGGCTCGATGCGCCAGTCCTCCGACGTGCGGGCGCTGGCCGTGCTCACCGTGCTGGTGAGCCTGGCCACGCTGACCATGGCGCCGCCCCTGACCCGCGCGCTCGGCTTCGAGCGGATGGGCCCCGACGTGCTGCGGCGCATCGGGCTGCCCATGCTCGAGATCTACACCCACGGCTTGTACGCCGACGACACCATGCTCAAAGCCGCCCAGACCGCCTGGGAGGCCCATCAGGGAGACGATCTCTAGCCCTCTCCCCATCACCACACAAGGACATCCATGATGACTGAGACTGATGCCATTTCCATGGCCGGATTGGTCAAGTCGTTCGGCCCGGCACGGGCACTGAACGGCCTCGACCTCGTCGTACGGACCGGCGAGGTGCACGGCTTCCTCGGGCCCAACGGCGCGGGCAAGAGCACCACGATCCGGATCCTGCTGGGCCTGATGCGCCCCGACGCGGGCGCCGCCCGGCTGCTCGGCGGCGACCCCTGGACACAGACCGCTGAGCTGCACCGCCGCCTGGCCTACGTGCCCGGCGACGTCACCCTGTGGCCCGGCCTGTCCGGCGGTGAGGCCATCGACCTGCTCGGCCGGCTGCGCGGCGGGCTTGACCGGCGGCGCCGGGACGAGCTGATCGAGCGCTTCGACCTCGACCCGCGTAAGAAGGGCCGCACCTACTCCAAGGGCAACCGCCAGAAGGTGGCCCTGGTCGCGGCTCTGGCCTCCGACGCCGAGCTGCTCATCCTCGACGAGCCCACCTCCGGCCTGGACCCGCTGATGGAGGAGGTCTTCCGGCAAACGGTCCAGGAAGTGCGGCGCGCGGGTGACCGTACGGTGCTGCTGTCCAGCCACATCCTCTCCGAGGTCGAGGCGCTGTGCGACCGCGTCACGATCATCCGCGACGGCCGTACCGTCGAAACCGGCACCATGGCCGAGCTGCGGCACCTCACCCGCACCTCCATCGACGCCGAACTGGCCGCCCCACCGGACGGGCTGGCCGGCCTGCCGGGTGTGCACGGCCTGCGCGCCGACGGCGGCCGGGTACGCTTCAGCGTCGACGCCGCCGCGCTGGACCTCGCACTTCGCCACCTCACCCAGGCCGGCGTGCGCAGCCTGGTCAGCCAGCCTCCGACGCTGGAGGAGCTGTTCCTGCGGCACTACGACCGCGCGACCGCGAACGTCAAGGGCCGGCACGCGGAGGCAGGACGATGAACGCGTTCGCCGGCACGGGAAAGCTCATCCGCGTGGTGCTGCGGCGCGATCGTGTGCTGCTGCCGCTGTGGGTGGCCTTCATCTGCATGATCCCGGTGGTGTTCGTCGGCGCGTTCACCGGCGCGTACCCCACGGCCGAGGCCCGTCAGCACTACTACGAGACCAGCGTCCACACCAGGGCCTTCACCATCGCCTACGGCGTGCTGAACGGCTCCAGCCTCGGCGAGCTCGTCGCCTGGCGGTCGGGGTTCGTGACGTTCATGGTCGCGCTGTTCGCGCTGCTCACGGTCATCCGGCACACGCGTACGGAAGAAGAGGCCGGACGGCGCGAACTGGTCGGGGCGACCGCGGTGGCGCGGCACGCGAACCTGGCCGCCACTCTGATCGTCACCTGCGGGGCCGCCCTCGTCCTGGGCGTGGCCTCGGCGCTGGCGCTGATCGGCCAGGGCCTGCCCGCCGCCGGCTCCCTGGCGCTCGGACTCGGGTTCACGGTGGCCGCCTGCGCGTTCGCCTCGATCGGCGCGGTGACGGCGCAGCTCACGACCGGCGCGGGCGGCGCGCGCGCCATCGGGATCAGCACGCTCGGCGCCGCGATCCTGCTGCGCGGCGTCGGCGACGTCGCCGCGCAGTCCGGTGACGGGCCTGCCTGGGTGTCCTGGATGACGCCGCTCGGCTGGGCGGAGGCGCTGCGGCCCTACAGCGGCGAACGCTGGTGGGTGCTCGCGCTCGCGGCCGGCGCCGTGCTGGCGCTGATCGTGCTGGCCGTGGCGCTGTCGGATCGGCGCGACCTCGGCGCCGGCATGTTCCAGGCCCGCCTGGGCCCGGCCGCCGCCGGACCCCGCCTGCGCAGCCCGCTGGCGCTGGCCTGGCGGCTGCACCGCGGGCCGCTGATCAGCAGGATCGCCGGACTCGCCGTGGTCGGGCTCGTGGGCGGCGCGATGTCGGCGAGCCTTGGGACGCTGATGGACAACGGCGGCGCCGCGGCCCGAGAGGCGCTGGCCCGGCTCGGCGGTCCCGGCACGCTCGTCGACCAGTTCCTCGCCCCCATGATGACCATGCTCGGCCTGGTCAGCGCCTGCTTCGCCATCCAGGCCGCGCTGCTGCTCAGGAACGAAGAGCGCGACGGGCGGGCCGAGCCCCTGCTGGCCACCCCGGTGCGCCGGCTGCGCTGGGCGGGCAGCCACTTCGCGTTCATACTGCTCGGCCCGGCGCTCGGGTTGATCGCCTTCGGGACGGCCGCCGGTCTGGCGCACGGACTCAACACCGGCGACGTCGCCCGTGAGCTGTCCCGCCTCCTAGCCGCCGCTCTCGTGCAACTCCCTGTGGTGTGGGTGTTCACCGGGGTCGCGTTCGCGCTGTTCGGGCTGCTGCCTCGGCTGGTCGCCGGCACGTTCGCGGTGGCCATGGTGAGCATGTTGTTCGGCTGGGTCGGCCTGGAGTTGCAGCTCGACCAGTGGGTCATCGACCTGTCGGTCTTCGAGCACGTACCGAAACTTCCCGGCGGGGTCATGACGGCCACCCCACTGATCGTCATGACCGCCGTCGCGGCGGCCCTCGTCGCGGCCGGCCTGGCCGGATTCACCCGACGCGACATGCCCACCATCTGAGCCTGGAGGACATCATGGGAGTGACCCTTCCTACACTGACCCCGCTGCAGGAAACCCTGTGGGTGACGCTGTGCGGCCGGGCGCTCGACAGCCGCCTGCCAAGCCCCATACTCGGCGACCGCATGGCCTACGAGATCATCCACAAGACCGGCTACGACCACCGCAAACTCCGCTGGAGCGCGGCCTCGGCCATCGACGTCGCCCAGCGCGCCAAGAAACTGGACGAGATCGCGCAGCGGTTCATCGCCCGCCACCCCGACGCGATCGGCATCGACCTGGGAGCCGGCCTCGACACCCGAGCCCTCCGCATCGACCCTCCATCGACAGCGGACTGGTACGACGTCGACTTTCCCGAGGTCGTGGACGCCCGGCACCGGATCATCCCGGAGCGGCCGCACACGCACACCATCGGCGCGGACCTGACCGAGCCCGGCTGGCTGGAGGCGCTGCCCGCCGACCGTCCCGCCGTGATCGTCGCCGACGGCGTGCTGCCCTTCCTCTCCCAGGAAGAGATGATCACGCTGCTGGACCGTCTCACCAGCCATTTTCCCAGTGGGGAGATCGCGTTCAACGTCTACACCCGATTCACCGTCTGGGCCGCGAGACACTACTCCGGCAGCCGGTTCCTGGTCCCCCTCTTCAAGTCCCCCGGCTTCGACCGCCTCGACCCCGTACGGTGGAACCCGCGACTGACCCTGATCCGGCACATCCTGCTCACCCGGGAGCCCGAGGTCGACCAGTTCCCGACGGCCCTGCGCCTGTGGACCCGCCTGTCGGCGCTCAGCGCGGCCTTCTCCAGGCTGGGCACCACGGTCGCGCACTACCGTTTCTGACGATTCCGGCCGGCGACTCACGCCGGGGTCGGGCATCCCGTCTTCTAGTTGTTCGCACAGCGTGTACAGCAACACCGCGTGAGGAACATGCGAGTTCCTGCCGTGCAAGGATCTGAACGCCTGGCAACTATTCGTGGAGACGGCCGGCCCATGCAGCGCTTGCAGCCGCCAGCCCGCACGGATTCAGCCGAAGCGACGACAGTTCAAGGCACCCGTTGGAACCGTGTCGAATGCCTCCGCCATCACCTTCCGAGACCACCGGCAGGGGAAGGTGGATGGTGCCGGGCTTGTATCGGTTTGCTGGAGTCCACACACCCAGCCGTCGAGGCAGCGTGTTCGACGTGGCTAAGTGGTCATCTGCGTAAATCTCTCAGGGGTTACGCGGCTGCGTCGAGTACGGCAGGCTGATGGTCGCAGCCGGCGGGCTGCTGGGAGTTCGACTCTTTCTGTTCACCATCACCGCCTTAGGAAACCGCGCGGTGAGCCGGTCGGCGGCGGCCTTGCCGCGATGGGAGGAGCCATCGTCGACGATCCAGAACACCCGTGTGGCCGAGGCGTAGGGCTGCTGGGTCATGACCTGTTCGACCAGGTCCATGAACGGGACGATGCCGGTCTTGGGCGAGCAGCGGCCGAAGACGTGGGCGCGGTGGACGTCGTAGGCGGCCAGGTAGGCCAGCGCGCCGCCGCGGTCGTAGTCGTGGTTGAGGCGCATCATCCGCGATCTGCCGGGCGGCAGCGTGGGGTGGCAGCGGCAGCGGGCCTGGATGGAGGTCTTCTCATCGGCGCTGATGACATACTCGTCGTCGCCGAGCGGGACGCCGTCCCAGGTGCGGGCGTACAACTCCAGCACGCGGGCGGCCTTGACGGCGAAGGCCGGGTCACGGATGAAGATCCACGACCGGTGTTGCCAGGGCTTGAGTGTGTCCTCGGCCAGGATCCGGCGCACCGTGGAGGCCGAGATCGTCGCTGTCAGGCCGCGGGCGACGGCTTCGCGGGCCAGTTCGCTACTGCTCCACCGCGACAGCGGAGTCCCGGTCTCGGCCGGTAACTGGCAGGCCAGTGCCGTGATCTGAGCCCGCTGGAGCGCAGTGATACGCGGCGGGCGTCCCGGCCGGTGCCGGTCGGTCAGGCTTTCCATGCCTTGCTCGCTGTCGTAGCGGCCCCGCCACAGGCGGACCGTGTCCACGCTCACCCCGTGCCGGCGCGCGATGGCGTTGTTGGAGTGGCCGTGGGCGGCATCCAGCACGATCCTGACGCGGATCACCAGCTGATACGGGGCCGAATGGGAGTGGGCGAGCTGCTTGAGCCGCCGCCGTTCGGTGGCGGTCAAGGTGATCTGAGGCGCGGCAGCGGGGCACTCGGGGGCTTTCTGCGAGAGATCCACATGGTGACCCGCCGACCTTGCCCGATCATGATCAGCTTGTGGTGATCTGACACGCCGAGCGGGCAGGATAGCCCTCGTGCCGACGATCCCCGCCTTCACCAAGACGTCCCTGGCGCAGCGGCTGTGGCTGCATGCCAAGGAGAACTGGCCGCAGCTGAGCAGAGTGGATGTCCGCTATCACGGCCAGTTCGCCTACGTCGAAGGTGAACTGGCCGACAGCGCCCGGCTGCCGTTGATGCGGCTGCGCTACAGCGGCTCGGCTCACTACTGGGGACTGGCGATCCATACCCCCAGCAACGGCAAGTACCAACCCACCCCCTGGTTCATCGGCACCCCACAGGAAGCCCTCGACCTGGCCTGCGACCTCTACGTGACCCCCCTCACGGACTGACCACACCAGATCCGAAAGTCAACCCCCGAGAGACTTCCAGGCAAGGCCACTAAGCTGCCCGCATGGCTCGGATTCTTCTCCTGCACTCGATGTACGGCCTGCGCCCCGCTGTGCACCAGGCCGCCGACAGGTTCCGGGCGGCCGGCCACGACGTGCACGTCCCCGACCTCTACGGCGGCAGGGTCGTCGACACGGCTGAGGAGGGCATCGCGATCAAGGAGGAGATCGGGCGGGACACGCTGCTGAAGCGGGCCGTGGCCGCGGCCGCCCCGCTCTCCGGCGAGCGGCTGGTCTACGCGGGCTTCTCGCTGGGCGCGGCGCTCGCGCAGAACCTCGCCCTGGCCGACGAGCGGTCCCGCGGGCTGCTGCTGATGCACGGCACCTCCGACATGGCCGACGGTGTCTCGGCCGACGACCTGCCGGTCCAGCTCCACGTCGCCGACCCCGACACCTACGAGCCCGTCGACTGGCTGAACGCCTGGTACCTCAGGATGCGCCGGGCGCGGGCCGACGTGGAGGTCTTCCGTTACCCCGGCGTGGGCCACCTGTTCACCGACCCTGACCTGCCCGACTACAACGCCGAGGCCGCCGAGCGCGCCTGGGCGGTCGCCCTCGACTTCGTCGCGGACCTCTGACCGGCTACGCCGCCACGCCCCCGCCGTCCAGCTCCAGGCGGGAACCGGTGAACGTGGCCCGCAGGCGACGATCGTGCGTCACGACCACCAGCGCGCCCTGGTAGGAAGCCAGCGCCTCCTCCAGTTGCTCCACGAGCAGCGGCGACAGGTGGTTGGTCGGCTCGTCGAGCAGGAGCAGGTCCACGGGCTCGCTCACCAGCCGCGCCAGCTCGATCCGGCGCCGCTGCCCGTAGGAGAGCTCGCCGACGCGCAGGCCCAGGTCGGACGGCCGGAACAACCCCAGGGCCAGCAGCGCGTCCGCGTGCTCGTCCAGGCTCCCGGGCCGCCCGTCCGCGTAGGCGCGCAGCACGGTGTGGTCCGCCGGCCCGACCAGTCCGGCCTGCCGGACGGCCTCGACCGGCCCGTCCTGTCGGACGACCTCGGCCCGGCCGGTCTGCCGGACGACATCGACGCCGTCAGGCCGCCGCATGTCGCCGGTGTCCACTTCGTCCTGGCGGAAGTAGCCGACGCGACCGGCCAGCCGTACCTCGCCGGCGTCCGGCCGTAGCTCGCCGGCGAGCACCCGCATCAGTGTGGTCTTGCCCGCCCCGTTCGGGCCGGTGACGAGCAGCCGTTCACCGGCACGCAGGGTGAGGGAGTCCAGGCGGAGCCGTCCCGCCACCACCACGCCGTCGAGCGCGGCCACCTCGGCTCCGGCAGCGGCGCCCGCGGTGGTGAGGCCGGCGGTGAAGCGCAGTGGCTCGGGCGGCGGCGCCGCCGGGTGGTCGG
Organism: Nonomuraea sp. NPDC049695; assembly: GCF_040674955.1. Taxonomy (NCBI): domain Bacteria; kingdom Bacillati; phylum Actinomycetota; class Actinomycetes; order Streptosporangiales; family Streptosporangiaceae; genus Nonomuraea; species Nonomuraea sp. NPDC049695. Next base: position 7,495 of record NZ_JBFANV010000160.1, read on the forward strand.
TGAGCCACCGCAGCCGCTGCTGGGACTGCCGGATGCGCCCGGCGGCCCCGTGCGTACGCGAGCGCGCCCGCCAGGCGCCGGTGCCCATGCCCGCCTTGACCATCTTGCGCGGGATGCCGGCCAGCCGGCCCGCGTTGGCCGCCACCAGCGTGGCATGACGGTCCACCTCCAACTTCCATTCCTCGTGGGCGCGCGCCTGCGCGGCGCGTTCGGCGGCCTTGGCCGTGAGGTATCCGGCGTACCCGTCGCCGTAGCGACGCACTTTCCCGTCGCAGACCTCCAGGACGGCAGTGGTCACCCGCTCCAGGAACACCCGGTCGTGCGTGATCGCCACGACCGTGCCCCGGTGGGCGCGCAGGCGCTGTTCGAGCCAGGCCACCGCCTGGTCGTCCAGGTCGTTGGTCGGCTCGTCGAGCAGCAGCAGTTCAGGAGCGGACGCCAGCGTGGCGGCCAGGGCGAGCCTGGAGCGCTCACCGCCTGACAGCGTGCTCAGCGGACGGCGCCGATCGAGTCCGGGCAACCCGAGCCCGTGCAGCGCGATCTCCACCCGGGCGTCGGCCTCGTAGCCGCCCCGCGCCTCGAACTCCGCCACCAGCCGCGCGTAGACATCGTAGACACCCGGTCCCTCGGAGACCCCTGCCGCCTCCGCACGAGCCTCCGCGCGAGCCTTCACCCCCGCCTCGCCGAGCGAGCGCTCGGCGGCACGCATCCGAGCCTCGAGCTCTCGCAGATCGGCCAGCGCCAGGTCGACGGCGTCGGCCACCGTCGCGTGCGGCGGCAGCGCGAGTGACTGCGGAAGGTATCCGACACCGCCGGGCGCAACGACCACGAGCTCGCCGTTGTCCGGCCGCTCGGCCTCGGCCATGAGCTTGAGCAGCGTGGACTTGCCCGACCCGTTGTCACCGATCACTCCGACCCGTTCGCCGGGTTTGACGGTGAGCGACACCCGGTCCAGGACGACGCGGGTGCCGTAACGCTTGGTGATCTCGGCAAGTGCCAGTTGGGCAGCAGTACGCAAAAGGGCCCAGCCTCCTCTTCTTTGAGACGATACGGTCCGTCTCGTCTCAGTGAGTATGAGGGTGTGCCGGCTCCTTGTCAAGACGGACCGTCTCGTCTCTCTGGCTGGAGCGGCGGAGTTTGAAAGTTTCACCGCGAATCCGCAGGTCGCCGCCGGTGCCTCCACCCCGGGTTTGACGCGGGCGCCCGCCCGTGCGATCAAAGCAGGCGCGGTTCCGGCTGGAACGCGCTGGCAATGTTAGCGCTACCAAAACCGAGGTAACCGAATGAAACGCCTGGCCGTCCTGCCCCTCCTGCTGATCGCCACCCTCCTCTTACCCATCCAGAGCGCCCTGGCCGACACGAACGTGGCCAGGAGCGCGACGCCGTCCGCCTCGTACACGTCCTCCTGGGAGAGCGTGGCGGCGATCAACGACGGCATCGACCCGCCCAGCTCCAACGACACCGTCAACAAGCGCTGGGGCACCTGGCCCAACACCGGCACCCAGTGGGCCGAGCTCACCTGGAGTTCGACCCAGACGCTCAAGGGCGCCGACATCTACTTCTTCGACGACGGCGGCGGCGTCCGCGTCCCCGCCTCCTGGAAGCTCCAGTACTGGAACGGCAGCGCCTACACCGACATCTCCGCCACGTACCCGATCGCGGTCAACGCCTACAACAAGGTGAGCTTCTCGCAGGTCAGCACCACGCGGCTGCGCGTCGTCCTGCAGAGCGGCCAGGGATCGGTGGGGCTGCTCGAGGTCAAGGCGTGGGCTCCCGACTCCGGCGGCGGCACTTCGGGCTGGAACCCGCCGGCCAACCTGGTCACCCCGCTCAACGAGGTCTGGCAGCACGTCGAGAGCACGTACCCCGACCCGTACGGGTTCCGCAACTACGGCTGGGACCAGATCATGGCCAACAAGGGCTCGATCAACTACTGCGTCCGCTGGGACACCACCGCCACGGTGACGGCGGCCCAGCGTGACCAGATCCACGCCGCGCTGGCCCGCCAGTTCAAGAAGTGGATGGACGTCATGGCCGGCCACAACGGCTGGCCGTACGCGAGCGTGCCGGTCAAGGTCGTGGGCTGGGCCGTACGTGACCGCGCCCAGCTGCAGTGGAGCGACAACTCGGTCGACATCTACGTCAACAACATCCGCGAGAACGCGCCCCAGTGCTCCGAGCCCTGCGGCCGGTTCTTCAACCAGAGCGGCAACTACCCCAACTGCCCGGGCGGCGCGTCGCACCACTACGACATGTCGCTGTGGCTGACCGCCGGGTTCGGCGGGGGAGCCGGGGGCGACTGGGGGCAGCGGATCGGCAGCGAGTACTTCATGTCGAACCTCAACACCGACAACATCCACATCCTGCTGCATGAGATGGGACATTCGTTCGGTCTGGACGACTTCTACGACTGGACTCCGACGGGCCAGTGCTGCTTCCTGATGAAGGCGGGCAGCGCGACGCAGATCACGGAGTTCGACGCGTGGATGTTCCGCGACTGGTGGCGGCACCTGAAGAGCCGCTACGGCTACTGACGAGCAACGGGGAGGGCGGCGGGGTCTCCGCCGCCCTCCAGCCGTTCACGCGACTGTGAGCTTGTACTCACGCGTGACCGGCGTGCTCAGCTTGTCGTTGTCCCTGAGCTGGACGGTGAAGGTGGCGGTCCCGGCCGTGGCGGGGGTGCCGGTGATCGCCCCGGTGAACCGGTCGAGGGTGAGCCCCGCGGGCAGCGTGCCCTCGACGACCTGCCAGTCGTAGAAGGGGACTCCGCCCTTGGCCTGGAGGCGCTGCTCGTACGTGGTGCCCGCCTTCGCCGCGGGGACGGCGGAGGTCTCGATCGAGGGCTTGAGGAACGGGGTCAGCTTCCTGTTCAGCTTCCACCCGGCGTTCTCCGCGATCAGCAGTGACAGCTTGGTCAGCTCCCACCTGCGGGTCGGGAAGACGTGCCGCCAGCCGCCGCTCTGCCCGCTCAGCCGGTCCCAGTACGGGTCGTCGCCGGGCACGTGGTAGCTGGTGTCGAGCGGCACGGGGTAGCCCTGGTAGTCGATGACCTCCTGGTCGTCCTTGCCCTTGGCGGCCACGTAGTCGGCCATGCCCTGCCAGTCGCTGTGGAAGGCGACCGCGTGGCCGTACTCGTGCATGACCAGGCCCTCGACGTCGATCACCTGGCCGAGGTCGGTCTTCCACCAGTCCTCGTCGTTCAGCGAGGTGAACAGCTTCATCAGCTGCTCGTCGTACTCGAGGATCATGCTGGTGGAGCGGTGGTAGGGGGTGGGCTTGCCGTTCTGGGTGTGGAACTTGCCGTTGATGGTCGGGTAGCCGGTCGAGTACGGCGTCTGGATGCCGCGGAACCACACGTACATGCCGTTGTACGGCTTGGCGTTGGAGACCTCGACCTCGTTCTGCCAGTCGTCGCCCGGCAGCTTGTTCACCTCGTCACCCGCCGGGACCGTGTCGAACGGCTTCAGGTCGAAGAACGCGAACCAGTTGCGCACCGCGGCCTCGGCGGCCTTGCGCACGCCGGGGTCCTTGAAGTAGCCGGTGATGTTGTCGGAGCGGTAGTCGAAGTCGATGGGGATGGACGGCTTGAGCGGGGTCTTCTCGTCCTGCTGCACCCTGATCGGCATGGTCTGCGTGTTCGTGCCGCCGGACGCGTCCGTGGTCTTCATGATCCACTGGTGCAGCTCGTCCTGGCCGCCGCGCTGCTTGGAGTGGATGGCCAGCCGGACCACCTCGCGGTCGGCGGGGCCGGTGAGAGTGAAGGACTTGGTCGCGCCGGTGGCCGTCAGCTCGCTCGGCATGTTGAACATCAGCCGGGAGGTGCCCTTGGCCTGCAGGTCCACCTTCAGCGGGTAGCTGATGCCGGGGACCTTCGGCGCGCGTACCGTCAGCTCGATGTACGGGTTGGCGAGATAGCCCTGCCAGTCCACGAGCTGGACGCCGTAGTCGTTGACCTTGCGGTAGAAGATGTCGAACACGTCCAGCGCGGGGGCCGCCTGACGGGCGGCGAGGCTGGGGGAGGGGACCGACAGCGCGCCGGCCAGGGCGGCCAGCGCGCTGAGGGTGGCGAACTTCCTCATCGAATCCTTTTCCAGGTGAACTAGGTGAACGCCTTCACTTCGAGCAGCCCCACCGAGGCCTGGCCGCTCTGCAGCGCCACCCGCAAGCGAGTGGTGCTGATCGGGTTGAACGTGACGTGGTTGTAGGCGTTGATGGCGATCGGGTAGGTGCCGGGGACGTCGACGTACGCGCTGCCGTTCCAGTACTGGAGCTTCCAGGAGGCCGGCAGGCGGACGCCGTCGTTGTCGTCGAAGAAGTAGACGTCGGCGGCTTTCAGGGTCTGGCCCGACGAGCTGGAGCGTGATCCCGGGTTCGAGTTCCTGAGCTTCGTCGACTCCCGGGCCGGGGTGGACATTCTCGCTCGGC
>NZ_JBFANV010000161.1:0-11857 GCF_040674955.1 Nonomuraea sp. NPDC049695
GGCGGGCTCCATGATTCCGGCGACTTCGACCTGCGGGATGCCCATGGCCAACGGGGGCAACAGCGACGTTGAACCACTTCACGGTGCCAGAAGCCATGTTGATCTCCTCTTGAGAGGTGCAAAGCCGAAATCCGCACTGTACGAATTCCGCGTCGCCGAATAGGCCCACACCCGGAGAAGACCGGCAAACAAAAAATGCACCTGAGGCTACATACCGTCAGGCGCACACAAGTTCATTATGGGTACCACAACTGCAACTACTTGTAACCTAGCACACCTGCGGGCGTGATGCGCGTATCCGCCGCCATCCGCCTGGATGAGTCGCGTTCCGCGCGGCGCCGCACCCCCGCCTACACCACCACCCGCGCACCTCGGGCAGCGCCCGCGCCGTCACCCGCGCCTTCCGCGCGTCCGCCTGCGCCGAGGCCGCCCAGGCGCTCCCGCCAGGAGGGCAACCCAAGATAAGCCTGCCACCGCAGTCGCCCTGATCATGCAGCAAAACCCCAGTTCACAGCACGAAGCCGGGTTTCCGAACGGGACAGCGAAGCCAGCAGTCCGAGCGGCGCGGTAAGCCGATCGCACCACGCACGCAGCACGTGAGTGCGTCGCGGGACCTTCCGCAACGCCTTCAGCCGACCTGGGAGGGTCGCGTACCGGAGTTCGCTGCAAGAGCGCTAGGCGGTCGCTGATCGCAATGATAAAGTTACTGTCTGTAATCGGTGCTGGTTGGCGCCACGCCCAACGCCATCCCTCGCTCTCCCGCAAAGGAGAACCACATGCGCTTGACCCCCTCGCCGCTCGTCGTCGGCGGCACCGCACTCGCCGCCCTCCTGCTGTCCGGCCAGACCGCCCTGGCCGCCCCGTCTCCAGGCTCCCCCGGAGGCGGCTGCCTGGCCGAGGGTCAGATCGGAAGTTACCTGTCCAAGGAGGGCAGCGCGAAGGCCACCTTCTCCGGCGAATTCCTCAATGAGCTGAAGCGGGCGGGCGTCACGTTCGAGGCGCTCGATCCCATCGAGCTGGTCGACGGCGGGACGGCGGCCTGGATGCCGATCGGAGAGCGGTACGACAACATTGAGACGCCCAGCGGCAGGGTCTGCTATCCGGGCGGATTCCGCCTCATCAACGACGCGACCGGCGTCACGTACGAGATCGACACGTTCTGGGTCTTGTTCGCGGCCAGGGGCGACAGCAAGTTCCTCGCCACTCCGGCCGTCAACGGCCGCCCGCACCCGCAAGGCGAGCTGACCATGGTCAACTTCAGCGTCCCGCAAGCCCTCGCTCCGGGGAACTTCGTCCCGCACAACGGCGGGATCGGACCACTGAAGGTCATCCTGTCCATGGACGGGAGTTGGGCGGATGACCTCAATCGGGAACTCGGCACGAAGTTCCGCGGCGGCATGCACTGGGCCGACCTGGACATCGCCTGGCAGGGCCCGCCGAGCCGGCCCGTCCCGTCCGGCGCCTCGCCCGGCATGCTCGGGCTGAGGTCATGGGCGACGCGATCCAGGGTCGCGGCGGCTCCGGCCTGCCCATGCCACGGCCGGGCAGGCTCTTCTAGCGAACGACCCGTCCGCAAGAGGCCCCTTGCGCGACAGGGGAGCCCTGCGGCCGGGAGTCCGCGAACGTCGGGCGAATAATCGTTCAAGCCGCCCGGATTTTCTTTACTTCCGCGCCTGCGCTTGTTTTTTCATGCCCACGTTCGCGATCTCATCTTTTACTCATAGCCGTTTAAGCTCTCTTTACAGAGAGCAATGACATAACTACATTGAGTGAGTCATCGCAGGTCAGAGCCCCTCCCTGTGGTCTCTGCTCGACGAAAGGCCGAAAGGCATGCGCATTCTCACCCACCTCACTCGAACGCTCGCCATCGGTGCCGCGGTGTTCGTCGCGGCGCCCGCGTTCCCCGCCGCCGCAGGCCCCCTCCTGCCGATCCCCGGCGCCCCCGATCTGCCCGGCGCCTCATCCATCCCGCCGCCCAGCGCCTCGTGTTTCCGGTTCCCGTACTTCGGTCCCAAGGGGCACGCGAACTTCGACTTCGGTAAGGACATCGTCCGGCTCCTCGACGAGCGCGGTGTGCGGGTGGAGGGCATCGAGCCCATGGAGGCCAAGCCCGGCAACAAGGGCATCTACATGCCCATCGGATGGAAGCAGGACCACATTGACCCCTGCAACGGCGTCTACTACCCCGGCGGCTTCGCCCTGAACGATGTCCAGAGCGGGCACACGGCCGCCCTCCACGACATCTACCTGCGTCCCGACGGGGCACACGCTCAGGTGGAGATCGACGGGCAGCCCAAGGGTGAGCAACTCGTGGCCACGTACCGGCTGGAGGAGTTCGCACCTTACGTGCCCACGCCGCGCCCGCTCGAAGGGGGCATCGGGCCCAAACACTGGCCGTTCTACGTCAGCGGCTACCTCAGCCGGGCTGTCAGGGACCTGACGGGCATCCCGGTGAACGAGGGTGACTACCTCGCCAACCTCGACGCGGTCGTCCAGTACGTGCCGTGAGCCCGTTCCTGACCTGACCTTCCCCCGCCGTGCCCGCGGTGACCATCGCGGGCACGGCCCGGTCACCTGCGAAACGAGAGATCGATGCAACAGAGCAGCGCAAAGAGCAGGCGGGCGTGGGTCATCGCCGCCGGCGCCTCCGTCGCCGTGCTGACGGCCACCGTGCTCCTCGGCCCCGCGATGCGGCAGAGCACGGCCACCAGCCACTGGGACGCGCCGGCGACCTTCGCCGACAAGCAGATCGACGCCACCGACCTGTACGCCTTCACCAGCCCGGAGAAGCAGGACACGGTCACGATCGTCGCCGACTACATCCCCTTCCAGGTACCGCAGAAGCCCTACCAGTTCGACACCAACGCCCATTACGAGGTCCACGTCGACAACACCGGCACGGGCAAGGCCGCCGTCACCTACCGGTGGACCTTCAAGAACAAGGCCCTGCCGGTGCCCTCGTCCGTCCGCAAGCGCGAGCACAAGGCCTGGCCGCCGGCCTCCCTGGTCGAGCAGAGCTACACGCTGACCAGGCTGCGGGACGGCAAGTCGGAGACCCTCGTCCGGGACGGGTACGTGGCACCGACCGACATGGGCCCCCTCGCCACGCCCGACTACCCGAGCCTGCGCCGCAAGGCGGTACGCGACCTGCCCGGAGGCGGGAAGGTCTTCACCGGCACGGCCGCCGACCCGTTCTACTCCGACAACGACGCCGTCAACCTGCTCAGGTTCGGGCTGCGGTTCTTCCCCGTCAAGACCGGCGTGCCGATGAACGTCAGCTCGCTGGCCCTGCAGATCCCCAAGTCCGAGCTGGCACTCAACGGCGACGCGGCCGCGAACCCGGTCATCGGCGTCTGGACCACGGCCTCCCGCAGGTCAAGCGGCCTGCTCGGCTCCGGTTCCGACGACTACAAGCAGATGTCGCGGCTGGGTAACCCCAACTTCAACGAGGTGATCATCCCGTTGAAGGAGCGTGACCGGTTCAACACGCTGCGGCCGGACGGCGACGAGAGCGGCGGCCTCGTCGTGCCGTCCACACTCGACCCGCACCAGGCCAAGGTCGTCGCGGACAAGGCCAACGTCATGCAGCCGCCGGCCCCGCGCAAGGACCTGGAGGAGATCTACCTCACCGGCCTCACCCCGCGGCTCGACGGCCCGATCAAGGAGGATCTCAACTCGCACCTGCTCAACCGCGACGTGTCCGGCATCGCCAAGGCGGAGGAACTGCGGCTCAACATGAGCACGCCCGTCTCCGCCGCGCCGGACAAGTACGGCATCCTCAAGGGCGACAAGCAGGGCTACCCCAACGGCCGCCGCCTCATCGACGACGTGGTCACCGTCAACCTGCGGATGCTCCTGGGCGAGCCGGCCGGCAAGGGAGCTCCCGGTCTGATCGCCGAGGACAACCCGGCCTTCCTCTACAAGCCCATCTCCGACAGCTTCCCCTACCTCGCCCTGCCCGTCACCGCCGTTTGAACCACCAGAGGACGTCCGATCAGATGAGTCGCGTACGGAGATCTCTGCCTCTCTTGGGGTGCGTGCTGCTGGGCTGCGTCCTGCTGGTCCTGTTCGCTCCCGGAGGCATCCTGCGTCACGACGAGCCGCCGCCGGGGCCCGTGAGGTGGTCACCGTACGACCTGGCCGGATCGATCGAGGACGCCCAGGAGCGCCTGCGCCATCAGCCCGATGACGCGGCGACCTGGGCGAGCCTCGGCCTCTTCTACCTGGAGCAGGCCCGTCGCACCACGAACATCACCTACTACGGCAAGGCCCGGCAAGCCCTGGAACGCTCCCTGCGCCTGCCGCAGGCTGATGGGCAGCCGCACATCGACGCCGTGATCGGCATGGGCGCGCTGGCCAACGCCAGGCACGACTTCGCCGACGCGCTGCGCTGGGGCCAGCGGGCTCGCCAGGCGGCCCCGTACCGATGGCCGCTGTACGGCGTGCTCACCGACGCATACCTCGAACTCGGCGAATACCGGCAAGCCGAGAGCGTGCTGCGGCGCATGCTCAACGGTCGGCCCGACTTCGCCTCCTTCACCAGGGCCGCCCGCCTGGAGCAGTTGCGAGGCCGCAGCGGGCCCGCCCGCGAGCTGCTGCATCGCGCACGCGAGATCGCCGGTGAGCCCCCGGACCACGCCTTCTGCCTGTGGCAGCTCGGCGAGATCGCCTGGAACGCCGGCGACCCGCGCGGCGCCCTGGACTCCTACACCCAGGCACTGAACGCCGACCCCACCCACACCCCCTCACTAGCGGGCAAGGCCCGCGCCGAAGCCGCGCTCGGCCACACCGACCTGGCGCTACGCGACTACGCCGCGGCCGTCGAGCGTTCGCCGTCGTTCGTCGTGGAGTACGGTGAACTGCTCGAACACCTCGGTGACCGCGCCGGGGCCAAACGGCAATACGCCGTCTTCACCGCACAGCACGAGCTCCTCGCCCAGAACGGGGTCACCGACGACCTCGCCCTGGGCAGATTCGAATCCGACCACGGCGACCCGCACGCCGCGGTCCGCCACCTGCGCGCGGAATGGAAGCGCCGCCAGAGCGTGGAGGTCGCCGACGCGCTCGGCTGGGCCCTGCATCGCGCCGGCCATGACACCGAGGCCGCCACCTTCGCCGAGCGCGCCGCCGAACTCGACGGGCACAACGCGCTGTTCACCTACCACCGGGGCGAGATCGAACATGCGCTCGGCCACACCGCCACCGCCCGTACCCACCTGGCCAAGGCGCTGTCCATCAACCCGCACTTCTCACTCGCGGGAGCGGCCAGGGCCAGGGCACTGCTGGCGGCAACGGCATGATCGCCATGCTTGTCGCCGCCGCCCTGGCCGCGCACCCGCTGGGCAATTTCAGCGTCAACCACTACGACGGGCTGACGATCCATCCCGACAGGATCGAAGACACCGCGATCGTCGACAGCGCCGAGATCCCCACCCTGCAGCAGCCGTTGAACGGTTCCCCCGCCACTCATGCCCAGATCGCCTGCGCGCAACTGCGCGACACCATCCACGTCCAGGCCGACGGACAGCCGCTCGCCTGGCGCATCGCCCAGGCGTCCTTCGCCTACCGGCCGGGCGCCGCCGGCCTGCGCACCAGCAGGCTCACCTGCCACCTGGTCGCGCCCCTGCGAGTCGGCCGGCCGCTCGCCATCACCTTCGCCAACAGCCATCGCAGCGACACCGTGGGGTGGCGGGAGATCACGGCGAAGGGACACGATGTACGACTCAGTGCCTCCAGTGTGCCCTCCCGCAGCGTGTCGGGCGAACTGCGCGACTACCCGACCGACCTGCTCAGCTCACCTCTCGACGTCCGCCAGGCCCGCATCACCGCAACGCCCGGCAACGGTGAATCCGGGACGGAGGTGACCGTGCCCGGCGTGGACGTGGTCACCCGCTACACCGGGTTCCTGGCCGACCGGCTCAACACGCTGATCGGCGCCGACCGGCTGACCGTCCCGCTCGGACTGCTGGCTCTGCTCCTGTCGCTCGCGCTCGGAGCCGTGCACGCCGCCATGCCCGGCCACGGCAAGACCGTCATGGCCGCCTACCTCGCCGGACGCACCGGCCGACTGCGAGACGCCGCCACTGTCGCGGCCACCGTCACCGCGACCCACACGGTGGGAGTGCTCGCGCTTGGAGTACTGGTCACCGTCACCACGTCCCTGGCGGGACCAGCCGTACTGGGCTGGCTCGGGGTGGCCAGCGGCCTCATCATCGCCGCGATCGGCGCCGGCCTGCTCCGCTCTGCCCTGCGCCACCGACACCATGGCGATGCCCCCGGCCACGGGCACGGGCACGGGCACGGAGCAGGAGTGGTCGCCTTGGGGGTGGCAGGCGGGCTGGTGCCCAGCCCATCCGCCCTGGTGGTGCTGCTGGGTGCGATGGCACTCGGGCGTACGGCATTCGGGGTCCTGACCGTCGTGTGCTACGGCCTGGGCATGACGTTGACACTGCTCGCCGCGGCGCTCGCACTCCGCAAGCTTGGCGACCGCCCCCTCGCCGGACGGCTCCAGCGACTACGCCCGTACAGCGCAATGATGACCGCCACCCTCGTCCTGCTCGTTGGGACAGGTCTGGCCCTGCGAGCGGCAGCCGCGCTGGTATGAAGAGCGAACCAAGCCGGGGCCGGCACCAAGGCGCCCGTGCGGGCTTTCGATGGACGTCGGGCGACTGGCGGATCATCAACTCGTGGACACGTGATGACAACACTTCGCGATGGCCGCAGCCGCCATCGCGCGGCAATACCGCAGTTCACATCACGAAACCGGGTTTCCGACTGCTTCGCCTACGCCCTCGCCAAGGACCTCGACCAGCCTCTCAGAAGAGCACATCGGTCACCGGGCCCCGCGGTGGCGTGAACCTTTTCCGGGGCTGACGGTAAGACACCGGTGAGGCCGTGCCCGCCCGCCACTCTCGGGCGGTAACGCCTCGCAGTTCAGACATCAAGAACTCATCAGCCAACTTCGCGTACGCGGATCCGGCAGACCCGCAAAGGAGTCCTCCCATGATGGCACCCACCGTTGCCGTTCGTGCAGCCGGAAAGCGGGCGCCCATCCAGGAGGCGGTGCCTTCTTCGCGCGAGGCGATCCGGGTGGCGGCGTCCTGCGTTCGCCGTCGCGCAGGTGTTGGGGCTCGCCGTCCGGTTCGCCCACGCCGCCACCCTGGCCCAGCTAGAGGCCCAGCAAGAGAGGAATCTCATGCGCGTATACCTGGCCATGGTCGCGAAGCGTCCAGACGCGGATCTCAGCCGACATCTCGCTCTGGCTCGCTCGCTTCTCAGTGACGTCTTTCCCGTGCCGTTGGAAACCGTCGACGCCGCCGAGTGGGTGCGTGCGGGCACTGCGTTGCTTGCCTGGTCCAACGAGGAAGGCGCCGATGGGCGCCCACCGTTGATCGTGCGGGAGAATGGTGACGGCCTGGGGATAAGCGGCACGGTCGCCTCGCAGCGGGACGTGCAGCGCCTCACTCAAGCGCCGGTCCTAAGTGATGTGACGGCGGACCTCTCCGGATGCTTCTCCGTCATCCGGGTCGCCGAAGAGGAGATTCAGGCCGTCACCGCGAGCACCAGGGCCTTGTCCGTCTTCCACGCAGAGAACGAGGACCTGCACCTGGTGGGAACCCGTGCTCTGCACGTGCACCTCGTGGCGAACAACGGAAAAGTCGCCTGGAACGAGGTCGCCCTTCAAACCATGATCCGCCAGGGATACTTTCTCTCCGATGAGACCCCTTATCGGGGGGTGACGGCACTCGGGCCATGCTCCATGCTCACAGTGAAGGGCGGTCGCCGGAGCATCGTCACGCGTTCGCTGCCACCGGCCGAACCGATGCCGACCTCGGCGAGAGCTAAACGCAGGGCGATCCGCCAGTTAGGTGATGCTCTCGTCGCCGCCGTCGAGCCACTGAGCGCCGCCTCCGCATCGGTGAATCTGGCTCTGACGGGTGGGCGCGACAGTCGGCTGATGGCCGCGCTTCTGCACGCGGGCCGTGTCCCTTTCCGCGCGACCACCAATGGGCTCGACACCCACCCGGACGTGATCATCGCCAGAGCGATCGCCGCTAACCTGCGTATCGACCATACGGTCATCGCGCCGGTGCAGAGCGAGGCGAAGGACGCCGTACTCGTCCCACACCCGAGCGTGCGCGCCTATGAGGTGATTCGCGCCTGCGAAGGTATGACCTCCGCGTACGAGAGCTCCCGGTCTGCAGAAGATCGAGCTTGACGGAAAACCCTGGCGTTTCCATGCCGGGAAAGCGGAGTCACCCGGCAGATGGTGGCAGCGGAAGCCCGTCATGAGGACTCCTGTATCACCGGTCGCGAAGCGTGGAAGCAGCTGGAACTGGCGTACCAGCCCAGGCCGGCACCTGTCCGCGCTTCTCGGAGAGTTCGTACTCGAACGAGCCGATGCTCTGGCCTCCCTCGTGCGAGGCGACGAATTGAAGGCTTTCTTCTCCGAACCTGTCATCAAACAGCCCGCGCTGGCGTGGAATCTCTACACGGTCGCCGCCCTGCTCACCGGAGCCTATCCCGGAGAACCCCCCGCGATCACAAAACCCGTGCGCATCGAGATCCCGCGGATCTAGAAGCGTCCAGGCCCCGCCTGACCCACTGGCCGAGACTGGCCATGCTCTTGACCTTGGCCTCTTTGAGCATGCGTACCGGCAGGGGCACGGCGGCCCACAGCGCGACCGTGATCCATCGGTACGCGATCAGCGACACGGCCACGGCGACCGGACCGGGGGACGATCTCCCCGGCCACTGCCGGAAAGGTCTATCGGGGCGCCATCAAGCCGTCTTTAAGGCGGCCATGCAACAGGGCAAGGACGGCGAACCACCACTGCTGACCTCATCGCCTTGCGACGGCTTCCGTCTGCTGCCCGGCCCGGTGACCGCGCGGACCATCCTGTACGGACCCGAGGTGAGCATCTACCTCCACGCTGTCCACGACATCGACCCCGACACCGCCCTGTTCATCGTGACCGAGATGGCCACCGGCCTGCGCTGGGGCGAGATCGCCGGCCTCCACGTGTCCGGCCTGGATCCGGTCGCCTGCGTGATCCACGCGCTGCGAATGGATGAAAGCAATTCGATCCCTGCGGGACTAGAATGCTTGCATGGCTACCATTCATGTACGAGAGGTCTCCGAGGAGACTGTCTCTACTCTGAGAGTCCGGGCGGCGCGCGCAGGGCAGTCACTTCAGGCTTACGTTCGGCAACTGCTCGACTCTGAAGCGGAAGTGCTCACGATAGAGGAAGCCGCCCAGGAAGCTCGCTCCATCGCGTCCCGTGGCACGGTAACGGCCGACGACGTGGCGGACGCCATCGCCGAGGTGCGCGAGGCCCGCGCGTGATTGTTCTGGACAATTCCGCCTTGGTGGAGTTCCTCGTCGGCTCCGACCCGGTCGCCGACAAAGTGCGCGAAGCCTCCATCGGGGAGCGTCTGGCCGCACCTCATGCTGCTGATCTCGAGTGCGCTTCGACGCTGCGCGGCCTGGTACGCGGCAAGAAGCTGCCGGAGGATGAGGCTCTGCGCGCCCTGGAACTGCTCGGCCGCATGAACATCAGGCGCTACGACCACGTATCGCTGCTCCCACGCATTTGGGAGCTTCGGCACAACATGTGGCCTTACGACGCCTCGTACGTTGCACTTGCGGAGTCGCTGAACGCGGTGCTGGTGACCGTTGACGGCAAGTTCACAGGCGCACCGGGCCTGCGATGCCGCATCCGGAACCTCCGCGTCGGCCAGTAGACACAGGTATCACTAGCCCCCTACACCCCAACACCTGCGATTTTGCGGTCTCGAGGTGCCTTGTGCGAGGCCGAGACGCGGGCGTGTTGACCAGGAGCTGAAAGACACGCCCGAGGATGAGGTACAGGGAGGACCATGTAACCGTCAGCAGGATGCCTGAGACCTCATCACGCTCGAGCCACGAACCCCAGGCCAACCTCTCTGGGGCCGAGTTTCCACACCGCACAGGGGCAGGCCGGTGAGATTCCTGCCCGCTACCCGGCAGGCCTGTCAGGTCTGCGTGAGCTGATCAACCGGCGGCCGAGCAGGCTCAGGTAGAGCAGCCACCCGGCGGCCACCAGGGCGAGCGTGGCCACCGGCTGCCACCCGGGCAGCTCGGCGATCGACTGCCGGCATACCGCCATGGTGACCGGCACCGTGTACCCGGCGAAGAACCCCAGGCCGAGCACCCGCCCGATCACCAGGAACCATGCGTACACACGCACGCTCAAGGGCGCCTTCCCCGTCTCCGCCGAACGCGCCTTTCTGGCGAGCGTGGCCCGCAGGTGCGCTTGGGCGTCGGCCATGAGGTTCTTGTTCCCGCTGGCGTTGGCGACTGCGTAGTAGACGCCGGTCCGCATGAAGAACATGAACTGCCAGGCGATCTGCGACAGGCAGATGACCAAGACCAGCCGTACGAGGGGGAGTTCGACGACGTACAGCGTGCACGTTGCGGCGCAGGCAAGGAACCAGTCGACCCGCATGCCAGCCAGATACGCGCGGTAGCGCGCCCGCCTGGGTACTGCCCAGATGCCGGTGATCCTGGTCTGCACGACGAGGAACTGCAGGCGAGTCCCGAGCGACAGCTCCGCCCGTACGCCCAGGGACCTGGCGGCGGAGATGTGGCCGAGTTCGTGCACCAGCACGAGGAGCCACGAGCCGGCCACGAACGCAACAGTGAACGTGAAGCTGTCGGACCACACCAGGGCGGACAGGCTCGGCAGGATCCCAGGGTCGGCAATGGCGGCGGCGAGGGCGCAGGCGGTCAGCAGGATCAGCACGGCGTGCGCGGGCCTGGAGAAGAGCCAGGCCACGTGGTGCGGCCGAATCCGGTCCCACCGGTTCGGCGGCCGCTCGGGACGGTTGAGCAGCCCCGCGCTTCCGAGCCCGGTGAGGAACGCGTCCACGTCCACGTCCACGCCCTGCTCGGCCAGCACCCGGGCACGCGCCTCCGCGGCCGTTCTGGTGCCGTCGAGCGATGCGATGACGGCTGCCGCCACTCCCGGCACGTTGACGAACGTCTCGCCGTTGCCGATCACGTAGTCGTCGGGTCCGTCGGCGACCACGGTGAGGAACGACAGGTCGGTCTTCGAATCCAGCTCCGCGGACGTCACGCGCAGACCTCGCAGTCGTCCAGCCGGTCGAAGTCCCTGGCGGTGGCGGTGAGGGTGAGCAGGTCCAGCCAGACGCTCCTGCCCTCGATCGCGGGCGCACCGGTGCCGGTCAGGTGGCGGATCACTTCCGAGGCGAGCATGCCCGACACGATCGCGCACAGCGGGCCGAACGACGGGATGGTCCGCCCGGCGTTGTCGGCGACCGGCAGGACGGCGGTGCCGTACCGCTCGGCGAGCGCGCGTTCCTGGCAGGTCAGGCAGCCGGTCTTGCCGGGCACGACCAGCGGCCCGACCAGGCCGACGTGCTGGTTGAAGCCGCCGGTGACGAACGGTGTGCCCGCCTGGACGCATGCCTGGTTGACCCAACGGCGGATGTGCGGCTGCGGCGTGTCGACGGTGTTCACCACGAGATCGGCATCGGTGATCACGTCCTCGGGGCCGGTGATGCGCCGCTCAACCTGCCGGACCTCCAGTTCGGGGCGGTGGTCGAGCAGCGTGCGGGCAGCGGCGGCCGTCTTGAGCTCACCGAGATCGCGCATGGCATAGAGATGCTGGCGGTGCAGGTTGCTGAGCTCCACCCGGTCGTCGTCCAGGATCGTCAGCCGGCCCACGCCCGAGGTGGCGAGCTGGAGCGCGACCTGGCCGCCGATCGCGCCGGCGCCGAGCACCGCGACGTGCGTACGCGACAGGTCCGCGATCGCCGCGGCGGCCTGCTCCGCGGGGTGGAACATGGACAACC
>NZ_JBFANV010000162.1:0-11814 GCF_040674955.1 Nonomuraea sp. NPDC049695
GCCCTGTCGGCGCTGTTCTGGTCCCATCTGAACCTGTACGGCAAGTTCGAGCTCGACATGAGCAAACAGCTCGACCTCGGGCCGGGGCCAGCGGGTCAGCAGTCAGGTGATCCGCTCTGAGCGACGAACGCTCTTTGCGGCCGGTGGGCCGGGCGCGGGCTGGGACCTGCACGAGTTCCGCCACTCGGCCCTGACTCACCTTGGCCAGGCCGGAGCGAGCCTGCTGATGCTGATGGCCAAGTCCCGGCACAAGAAAGCCGGAGAACCTGAGCCGCTACTTCAAGCTCTCCCCAGATGCCATCGCGGAGCTCACCAGTCTGCTCGCCCCTGGCGACAGCAGGCGCTGAGGGGGTGCGCTCAGCTGGTCCGGTCAGAGCGTTCCTCACGGAATTCTCTCACCTGTGCTGGGACTCTCGAGAACTCGGCAGAGGTCAGAAGGCGTAAAGGCCGAAGCGGCCCCAGGCGATGACAACGGCCAGCGCGAGCAAGGCCACGTTGACGGCGATGCCCGACGACTCCTTGCGGCGGGCGTGGGTGGCGGCTGCACCGAGCATAGTGATGGCCAGGCCGGTGGCGGCCAGCGGAGTGAGGGTTGGGGCGATGTCGGTGACGGCGGGCAGGATCAGGCCGACGGCACCGAGAAGTTCGACCACGCCGATCAGCCGAACCTGGGTGGCGGTGAAGTCCTCCACCCAAGGCATCGCGGGACGCAGCTCCTCCTTGGGCCGGATGGACTTCATCACCCCGACCAAGCCGAACGCGGCGGCCAGAATGGCCTGCAGTATCCACAGGAATACGTTCATATCAGTAGCTCTCTCTATTGGATGATGCAGAGGTGCTCGGCCTGGTCGCAGACACGGGTGATGGGTGTCGTCTTCGAGAGGCCATGGCCCTGCGACTAGGTTGATCATGGACGCGGGGGCCCGCCGGCCGGAACCTCAGTAGTAGGAGCTCATGAGCTCGGTGGCCCAGGCCGGTTGGGTGACCGGATGGCGGGGGGCGAACTCAATCAGGTAGGGCTTGATATCCAGGATGGGGGTGCCTGACAGCGCGTCCAGGTCGGCGACGTGCAAGTTCAGGCCGTCCACGGCGAGGAGTCGGCAGCGGGAGACACCGAGACGGTTGGGACGGTACGGCCCCCGGTGAGCGAAGATCCCTACAGGGGCCGCGCTCGGGTTCCCTCGTGGGGGACGGGGATCGGTGCGTACCTCGGCTGAGTCGATCCGATCGAAGAGGAAGACGACCTCCAGGTGGGAGAAGCCCTCCAGGCCGAGCACCGCCGAGGCGGTGAAGGTCTCACCGTCCAGCCGGATCACGGCTCGAACGTCGTGCCAGTCGTCTTCGACCATCTCGCTGCGACCGCCCACCACCCGGCCGACTGGTCGCAGGGTCACGGTGTCGGTTGTCATGGTGATCTCCACGTTCTCGTAGC
Source organism: Nonomuraea sp. NPDC049695 (assembly GCF_040674955.1). NCBI lineage: Bacteria > Bacillati > Actinomycetota > Actinomycetes > Streptosporangiales > Streptosporangiaceae > Nonomuraea > Nonomuraea sp. NPDC049695. Next base: position 1,433 of record NZ_JBFANV010000162.1, read on the forward strand.
GCCCGAGGGCACCGCGGTGTTTGGCTAGGGTGTTCGAGCCGGTTGAACAGCACGGATTCGCCGTTCAGGTGAATCGGGGTTCAGCCGCCAGAGTCCCGGCCGCAACTGCCGCACGCGGACCGGCCGGCGAGTCGTCGGCACTCACCGCGACCGATCAGCCTCAAACGCCCACCTGGACTACGAGCGGCGCTCAGGGCCAACACCCGGCACGTCGACCATTACGCCGCCCAAGCTCGACCTGCTCGGGCGGCGTGAAACTTGCCACAAACCTACAGAAATCCGCGACCGGAGATTGCTAGGCGTCGCGGCGCAGCGTGAACCAGAAGGTCGGCACCGAGTTGGTCCCCGGTGTGACGTCGAGTAGTTCCCATCCGGGGAACCTGGCGCGGAGCTCGTCGGCCGTGACGCCCGCCGCCCACGAGGCGACCTCGGGGGCCGGATTGCCGGACGGCTCGGGGCCGTACCCGAACATCAGCAACCGCGCTCCAGGAGCGGCGCGGTGGGTGAGCCCGGCGGCGTAGGCGTCGCGGCGGTGCAGCGGGATCCCGCAGTAGCAGCTCAGGTCGAAGAACAGGTCGAAGGGGCCCGGCACGTCCAGCTCGTCGAGGCGGGTGGCGTCTCCGTGCAACAGCCGTACCGCCACTCCCGCCTCCGCAGCCTTCTTTCTGGCCTGGTCGACGGCGCGGTCGATCAGGTCGACGGCCGCCACCTCCCAGCCGTGCCGTGCGAGGTAGATGGCGTTGGTCCCCATGCCGCAGCCGAGTTCGAGGGCGCGTCCGGGCGGCAGCGTGCCGTGCCCCTCTACCAGGGCGACCAGCTCGGGCGGCGTGACGCCGGTGTCCCACGGTGGCTTGCCGGTGCGGTAGTAGCGCTCCAGCGCGCGGTGGACGGACTCCTCCTCCGGGTCTCGCTGCGTTGAGGCCAGGTCCGGTTCCGGCTGCTGGGTGGCGTTGGGCTGGTCCATCGTCTCCTCCAAGAATCGAGAGTTGAACTCTAGTGACGTGCTCTAGAGATATACTCCCAATATGGACACAGTCAAGCGGCCGGACAAAAGAGCCGAGCGCTCACGCCGTACCCGTGAGAAGGTCGTCGAGGCGGCTCGCGAGCTGTTCGTCGCGCAGGGTTACGGGGCGACGAGCCTGCAGGAGGTCGCGGACCGGGCGGGCGTGGCCGTCCAGACGGTCTACTTCGTCTTCCACAACAAGCGCACGCTGTTCAAGGACGTCGTCGACACGTCCATCGCCGGGGACACCGAGCCGGTCGCCACCATGGAACGTGAGTGGTTTCGCACCGCGTGCGCCGAGCCCACCGCAGCCGGGCAACTGCGCGCGCACGTCCACGGCACCCGCGAGATCCTGGGCCGGGTCGCCCCGATCATGCCGCTGATCGCGGCTGCCGCGGCCACCGACCCTGAGATCGCCGCACAGTGGCCGGACGGCCCCGACCCGCGTTACACCGTGCAGTACGCAGCGGCCGAAGCCCTGGTCAGCAAGCCCGACGCCCGCCCCGGCCTCTCCATCGAGATGGCGGCGGACCTGCTGTTCGGCCTGCTCAGCCCGCAGCTCTACCTGATCTTCGTCCGCGACCGCGACTGGTCACCGGACACGTGGGAAGAGTGGGTCCGCACCGCCTTGACCTCTCAACTCTGCGCCGATCCTGGCTGGGGTCCCGGTAGCAATGAAGAAATTTCCATCGAAGTACCGCCTGACCTGCGGTAAAGGCTGCGTTTGACGGGTTGGTGATCACTGCCGCTACGTTCGTTCCGGTTTCGTCCGGTACGGCACGTGGAGTGGTGCGTTGCCAGAGAAGATGTTCTCCGAGGAGCAGTTGGAGCAGCTGCGTTCGTTCCCGGAGATCAGCGCGGATGAGTTGATCCGGTATTTCACGCCGACGTCGGCTGACATGGCGTTCGTGAGTCCCGGCGGGCGGGGCCCGGTGGACCGGTTGGGCATGCTGGTCCAGCTGTGTACGCTGCCGTGGCTCGGGTTTCGTGCCCGACGATGTGGCCTCGGCGCCGCCGGCGGCGGTGGCCCGGGTCGCGGAGCGGCTGGGTGTGGCGCCGGCGGCGCTGCGGCTGTACGGCAAGCGCGAGCAGACCCGCTCGGACCATCTGGGCCTGGTCGCCAAGTATCTGGAGTGGCAGACCGCTCCGGCGGGCAGCCAGGCGATGAAGGAGCTGGAGCAGTTCCTGCTGGACCGGGCGATGGAGCACGACTCGCCGACGCTGCTTTTCAACCTGGCGCGCGAGTATCTGATGGCGGCCAAGGTGATCCGGCCCGGCGTGCTCATCTTGGCCAAGATGGTCGGCACGGCCCGCAAGGCGGCCTCCGATCTGACCTCTCAGCTGGTGGGGCACCTGCTGACCGCTGAGGTCCGCGCCGACCTGGAGCGGATGCTGGCCGTGGATGCGGGGCTGGGGATGACCCGGCTGGAGTGGCTGGTCAGCCCAGCCCGGGACGCCTCGGCGACGTCGGTGAAGACCGCGATCGACAAGCTGACCTGGCTGCGCGCGATCGACGCGCACCAGATGGATGTGTCGGTGCTGCCGAACGAGCGCCGCCGGTTCCTGGCCCAGGTCGCACGTCGCTCGACCAACCAAGGGCTGGAGCGGCCAAGGAGCGCAAGTTCCCGATCCTGCTGGCGTTCGTGGCGCAGGCCGCGGTCGACCAGCTGGATGAGGTGGTGGCCCTGTTCGATCAGGCGGTGTCGGCGCGGGAGTCCGGGCGAAGTCCAAGACGGATGAGGCGCTGGTCGAGCGGGCCAAGAAGGGCGAGGCCCGGCAGCTGCTGATGGATGTGATTCTGCCCGTGCTGGCCGACCCGTCGGTCCCCGATGATGAGGTGGGCGGGATGCTGCGCGAGCGGATCGGCATGCAGCGGCTGCGGGAGATCACCTCCGATGCATGGAAGCCGCTGCCCCGGGACCATGGTCGGCTGTCGGAGCTGGAGTCCTCCTACACCTACCTGCGCCAGTTCACCCCGAACGTGCTGGCCGCGATCGACTTCCAGGGCGGGCCGGGCACAGGCGAGCTGATGGAGGCGGTGGCCATCTTGAAGGAGATGAACCGGCTCGGCGGCCGGAAGGTGCCCGCGGGGGCGCCGACCGGCTTCGTGCCGACCAAGTACGCCGACTATCTGATCAAGGCCCGCGAGTCCGGAGAGGACACCGCCTACCGCCCCTTCTGGGAACTGTGCGTGATCTTATGCCTGCGGGACGGGCTGCGCAGCGGGGACGTCTTCGTGCCGGGCTCGCGCCGCTACGCCGACCCGGCCACCTACCTGTACACGCCCGAGCAGTGGGCGCCCCGGCGCGGCGAATACTGCCGCCTGGTGGGCAAGCCGCCGCACGCGGCCGAGGCGCTGGAGCAGGGCAAGGAAGAACTGCACGCCGCCCTGCAGGAGCTGGAGAAGACACTGGCCAGCGCCGCGCCCGACGACACCGGCATGGTCCCGCTGGATGAGGACGAGCACCTGGTGGTGCCGCCACTGACGGCCGAGGACGTACCCGCCGAGGCCAAGGCGCTCAAAGACGAGCTGGCCACGATGCTGCCGTTCGCCGATCGCCTCGCTGCTGATCGAGCTGGACGCCGCACGCACTTCCTGGACTGCTTCACCCACGCCGGCGGCCGCAAGCTGACCACCTCGACCGAGACCAAGCGCAACATCCTCGCGGTGCTCATCGCGATGTCCACGAACCTCGGCCTGGCCCGGATGTCGGAGGCCTGTGGGGTGTCCTACGACGTTCTGGCCTGGACGATGGAGTGGTACGTGCGGGAGGAGACGCTGCGCGAGGCCAACACGGTCATCGTCGACCACCACTACCAGCTGGAGCTGGCCAAGGTGTTCGGCGGCGGCACCATGAGCTCCTCCGACGGCCAGCGCTTCCCCGTCCGCGGCAAGACCCTGACTGGCCGGAACATGGTCATTCACGGCGGTCAGGTGCTGTCCACCTACACCTACGTCTCAGATCAGTGGTCGACCTACGGCACGAAGATCATCGTGCCGACGGCGCGGGAGGCGCACCACGTCCTGGACGACTTCCTCGGCAACGCCACCGACCTTCCGATCACCGAGCACGCAACAGATACGCACGGCGCCACGCTCATCAACTTTGCCCTGTTCGACCTGGTCGGCAAAGCCCTCACGCCGCGGATGCGGGACCTGACCCGGGTCACCCTGGCCCGTGACGACACCCCGACCGAGATCGCCAAGCGCTACCCGCACGCCGGGCCGCTGCTGGGCGCGCGCTGGAACGATGACCTGGTCGCCGACTGCTGGCCGGACCTGCTGCGGATGGCCGGGTCGCTGAAGTACGGCCAGGCCACCGCTTCGCTGATCGTCGGCAAATGGTCGGCCGCCTCTCGGCAGAACACCCTGGCCGCCGCGCTGAAGGAGTGGGGCATGCTGCGCAGGACAGTCCACCTGGCCAAATATCTGTCGGATCCGGCCTTTAGAAGGAAGATCTCCCGGCAACTGAACAAAGGCGAGAGCCTGCACTCGCTGCGCCGGACCTGCACTACGTCCAGCAGGGCACCATCACCCGGCCGCATCTGGAGCAGCAGACCGAGCAGGCGTGGTGCCTGACCGTGCTGACCAATGCGGTGGTCGCCTGGACGACAGAATATTATTCCAGAGCGGTGCTGGAGCTGCGCTCCCAGGGCCAGGGGGTGAGCGACGAGATCCTCTCGCACATCTCACCCGGCCACAGCGACAACATCAACTTCTTCGGCGTCATCAACGTCGACGTCGAGGCGGAACTGGCCAAGCTCGACACCAGCGGATGGCGGCCGCTGCGGCCCGCGCAACTGCGTGAACTGGGGCTGACACCTGAGTGACACCAGGCCGTGCCAGGAGCCGACCTGACAGCCACATCGTCGTGCCCGACGATGTCACCTCGGCGCCGCCGACCCTCTTCCGGCCCTCGTGCGGATTTGTCAGATGGTATGTGGGTCGAGGAGCCCTACTCTTCGTCCGAGTCTTCGAGAAGCTCGCGCACTTCGATGACTTCGGTCGGGACGTCTTCCGCAGGCCAGCTCGCGGCGAGGGCCTGGATCATGGGACGGTGCTCTTCCAACGTCTCGTCCCGTGCGAGGACCAGGGCGGCGGCTGCCTGGATCTCCAGCTCGGGGCAGCGGGTCGCGCTCAAGAGGACGTCGACGGAGTTGTCGCTCCGGAACTCCCCCAGCAGATACAAGGCCTGACTGCGCTCGCTCATCGGGACGGCTTCGTCGCACACGATGTCCCCAAGGGCCTGGACGAGCCGGGGGTGGGAGTGCTCGACGGACCACAGCACGTCTCTCACGGTGTCGAGGACCTGGTCGCGAAGCGAGTCGGCGCTCTCTAGCGAGTCGGCGAGCACGGGCAGGTCGTCCTTTGCGGCGATTCTCAGCGCCGACAGGGCGGTGAGGTGGGCGGCGCGGGGACCATACTCGCGGCTGAGCTCGGGCGGGGACGGCGGCTGCCGCAGGATCTCCTGGATCAGCGTGAGGACGAGCGCCCTCGCCGGTTGCCGGGCCTCTTCGCCACCTCGTGCGAGGGCGCCTTCCGCGTCCCACCAATGGTCCAGGGCGATGCCGACGGCGGCCACGTCGCCGCTTTCGAGCATCGTGCGCATGGCGTCGTGGTACGAGTCGTCCGCCGTGGGGAGGCGCAGCCTTCTGTGCGCGCTACGCAGGTCCGGGTCCTGCAGCCGATGCCCCTCCCAGTGAACGCTGTGCGGCTTCCCGAAGACCAGGTCGACGGGGTTCTGGCCCCAGAAGCGCGCCGGAGGACGCTCCTCCCAGCTTTCGGCCAGCTCCTCCATGACCGCACGGTGACGGTCCAGGCCGCCGGTCTTCACCAGGTAGGAGACCGCGTGCACCTGCACGTCCGGCTCCCCCTCGCGGATCGCACGCACAAGGACGTCGTCGGCGCCCGCGCCGAGCCCGTCGGCCAGGATCCGGATCGCCGTCTCCTTGGTGCCGTGGGAGGCGGATAGGTCGAAGATCACACCGCTCACCGCCTCGACGAGCCGGGCGTCCGCAGGTTCGGCCTCGTTGAAGAGCCCGTACGCCATCCAGATGGCCTCATGCCGGACGGTGTCGGAATCCGTCCGGCCGAGGATGTCCACCAGCAGGTCGGCGTCACCCGGTTTCGCGTGCTGCGCCCCGATCATGTTCAGCGCGCTCACCTCGGCGGGTGAGATTGGACGACGGAGCACCTCGCGGGCGCGCTCCAGAACCTCGGGCAGGTAGGCGTCCGCCAGGTCGGAGTCGTCCAGGACGTGCCGCAGCCCCTCCCAGTATTCGTAGTGGTCGAGTGCGATGCCCACGGCGATCGGGTCATCGCTGCGCAGCAGCGTGGTGAACGCCTCCAGGCACGTCTCGTCGGTCAGCGGGAACCGCAGCTCGTCGTGAGCGTTCCGGAGGGCCGGATCGTCCAGGTGGGCGTCCTTCCAGTACGTGCTGTGGAAGCCCACGAGCGCATCACGAACGTCGCTGGAAAAGGGGCCCGCGTCCTCCGGCCAGGAGTCGACGAGCTGCTGGAGCAGCTCGCGGTGCACACGAACCTTCTTGGGCGATGTCAGCTGCCTGGCGGCGCTGACCTGGACCTTGAGGTCGCCGGACGCGGTAAGGCGGATGAACAGTGCCTCCACCTCGGGCATGTCGAGACCGCCCAGGGCATGGATCGCGGCTCCGCGATCCCGCGCGTCCAGGCTCTCGTCGAGGGCGATCGCGCGCACGGCCGCCAGGAGCCGAGGGTTCGGCTCCTCCGCGTCCTCGAGAGCAGTGGACGCGGCCATCACCCCTTCCTCCCGCAGCCCGGGGTCCGAGGTGGTTTCCAGAATCTCGGCGATCCGGTCGGCGTCCTCGTCTTCACCGAGGTGCCACACCATGGTGAGCGACCAGGAGAGCGCCCGATGCCGGTTCTCGTCGTCGAGCGTGGACGACCGGTCCAGGAGGTCGCGGGCGACGAAGAGAACCTCGTTGTTCAGTGGCCAGTACGGGTTGTCCACTCCCCATCTGGTGTTCGCCTGCGCCTGCTGATAATCGCTCAGCGCATCGCACACGACACCGAGGTCGCCACTGTGCAGCCGCTGACTGAACTCTCCGAGAAACGACGCTTCATCGCCGTCCGACATAGGGCCTCCTCCATGATCGGCTTACCAGACTGGCAGACCCGTCTGCTCCACGTCCTCCCGTTTCAAGGCTCCCTTCGCCCGGCCGAAGCCGGTTCGAATGCCGGGCCCCCTGGGCAGCGCACGGCTTTGATTAGCAGGTCCTGAAGGGTTTTCTGCTCCTTGTAGGACAGGCCGGCCAGCGGCGAGTCCTCGGACAGGATTCCGATCAGGGCGAGTCGCTTGGCTCTGCGGTCGTGCGGATGGGCTCGCCGCTCGGTGATCCCCTGCTTCTCCAGCCGGTCGGCAACGGGGGTCATTAGCAGACGGCGATCGTCACAGCGTCGCGCTGAGCTTGGAGTTGCTTCATGTCGGCGCGCTCCTCGGCCTGCTGACCGGACTCCAGCTGAGCAGCTCGCGGTCCGACGGCGAGGTCATCGCATCAGCACGCGGCGGGCGCCTCCCGGCACGGCGAGCTCCAGGCCGAGCCACCCGGTGGGGTGCGGCCCGAGCCTACCGATCACGCCCTCGGACGGTCCCGGGGCGGGCTGTCGACCAAGCTGCACCTGGCGTGCGAGCAGGGACAACGGCTGCTGGCCCTGGTGCTCACCGCCGGGCAGCGCGGCGACGCACCGCAGTTTCCCGCGGTGATGGCCGCGATCCGGGTACCCCGGCTCGGCCCCGGCCGCCCGCGCACCCGACCCGAGATCATCCGCGCCGATAAGGCCTACTCCTCACGCGCGATACGGCAGCACCTACGCTCACGCAGGATCCGATGCACCATCCCAGAGCCTGCTGACCGGATCGCCGCCCGGCAGCGGCGCGGCGCCCGCGGCGGCCGGCCTCCAGCCTTCGACCCCGTCGACTACCGCGCCCGCTCAGCCGTCGAGTGCGGCATCAACCGGCTCAAACGACACCGCGGCATCGCCACCCGATTCGACAAACTCGCAGTCCGCTACGAAGCCACCGTCCACATCGCCGCCATCAACGACTGGCTCAACATCCTTTGAGACACGTCCTAACCGCCTGGCCGGCCTCCTGCGGGCCGGATCGGAAAACCTGGCCGACACCCATACCGGGCCCTACGCCGACCAGATCACCCCGGCCACCCAAGCCCGGGGGCCGCTAGTGTCATGCGCCTGAAATTTGTAGGTTAAGTATTAGCCTGTTGTGGTGTCGTATTCAGGGCCTTCCGCGGTGGAGATCACGCTGTCTGACTACGAGCGTGCCGAGTGGGTGCGTCGGACGGGAGTGCCGGAGCGGCGCCGAGCTGAGCAGGCCCGCATCATCCTGGCGTGTGCCGAGGGCATCTCGAATACGGGCACGCTCAATCCACTTCCATACTTGTAAAGTGGTGGGTTCTCCCTACCGGCGGGTCCTCCTCGTCAGAAAGCTCGGCTGAGCTAGGAGGTCGGTCAGTATCCCGAGCATGGCGTCGACCGCGGGGGCACGCAACGGCGGGACCGCCACCGCGACGTACAGGCCGCGGGTCGGCAGGGGTGGGATGGTGGCTCGCAGGACCACGTCGGGCCGGATGGCCGAGTGCGCCAGAGTGGGCACGAGCATCACGCCCGCGCCCGCCGTGACGAGCGCCTGCTTGCTGTTCCAGTCGTCGCACCAGAAACCGATGCGCGGAGCGGCACCGAGCGCCTCGGACAGAGGTGCGGTGGGGCCGAGACAGTCGGGGTGGCTGCCTTCGATCCAGGTCTCCTCCACAAGATCCGACAGGCGTACCCGGCGCTGCCGGGCCAGCCGGTGCCCGGCAGGCAGTGCGACCCACAACTCCTCGGCGAGCAGGGGGATCAACTCGACGCCGTCGACGGCACGCTGAGGCACGCTCGCATCAGTCGTGTCACGGTCTGTACTAAGGTGCCAGTCCGTGACGAGTGCGAGATCGATCCGGCCGTCCCCCACCGCTGTGAGGAGTGCCGCCTGATCCGTCTGCAGCAGGCTGAGTGACACACCGGGGTAGGCGCTGGCGAAACGGCGCAACGCCTCGGGCACGAGCACGATGTTGGCACTCGTGAAGGCGGACAGCCGCAGCTCGCCCGACGCCAGCTGGGCAAAGGACGCCAGTCTGGCCTCCAGCGTTCGCAGGCGGGCCAGGCTGTCGCGCGCCAGGTCGACCGCGACCTCTCCGGCGGGGGTCGGCCGCACTCCACGCGGCACCCGGGTGAACAGCCGCATTCCCACTCGTCTCTCCAAGCCCGCGATCTGACGGGAGACCGCGGGTTGGGTCATCGAGAGTGCCTCGGCGGCGCCGGAGAACGACCCATGGTCGGCAACCGCGACGAGCACCTGCAACGCCCACGTGTCCAACATGCGCCAAGCGTATAGCTGCCCCAACCAACCTGCAGTTGTGCTTATGCCTGCTGCCAGCCCACCCTGAACCGGTGACCCCGACTACCAGCACAGCGGCCGGAGAGGCCGTACCCGCCGTCGCCAGCCAATTGGCCTTCCTGACCGAGTGGCTGCCGCCCGCCCCGGCGCGCGTCCTCGACGCAGGCTGCGGGCGCGGCCACCTCGCGCTCGCGCTCGCCCGCGCCGGTTACACGGTGGCCGCAGTCGACATCGACCCCGAAGCCGTCGCCGCAACGACCGCCCTCGGCGTCGCCGCGATCGAGTCCGACATCGCCGACTACAACGACCGCGCGTTCGACGCGATCGTGTTCTCCCTGTCACTGCACCACACCGCCCGGCTGGCGGAAGCAGTCGAGCGGGCACGAGCGCTGCTGGCCCCAGGCGGAATCCTGATCGTCGACGAGTTCGCCTGGGAACGCGCCGATCGCGCCACCGCGTCGTGGTTCTACGACATCGGCGCAGTACTGGCCGGAACCGGCCTGACCGCGTTGCCGGAGCACGGCGCCGCTGTGAAAGACCCCCACGCGAAATGGGTGAACCAGCACCGCGACGAGCACCGCCTGCACTCAGGCGACACCATGGTGGACGCGATCCGTGCGGCCTTCGAGATCCACGAGCTCGTACGCGTCCCCTACCTGCATCGCTACCTCGCCAACGAGCTCAACGACGACACCGCCACCCGGCTTTTCGCCTCCCTCCAGCAGATCGAGCAGCTCCGGATCACGCACGGCGACCTGACCGCCGTCGGACTACGCCTGCTCGCCCACCCCGCGAACAGAGAGAGCCAAGCATGACGAACATCATCAACACCGAGCGGGTGTGTCCAGTCAGCGGCGTGCGCCGTGAGGCGCTGTGATTTGAGCGGAGGTGGGAGACCTTCGCCTTCGGCCTGTCGCAGCAGGTCGGTGAAGCTGAGGGCAGCCTGA
>NZ_JBFANV010000163.1:0-11770 GCF_040674955.1 Nonomuraea sp. NPDC049695
CGCCCTCGCCCGTCATCACGAGGTGGGAAAGACCGCTAAACGCGCGGCATCACTCACCGAGCACCGCGAGCAGGCAGGTTAAACGACAAGCTGAGGGCGGGCGTGGGCCCGCATGGCGCGAGCGCACGACGCCGGACCCTGGCGTCGTGCGCTCGCGGCCCCGAAGGGCCTGGGATCACCGTCAGGCGGCGGCCTTGGCGGCCAGCGCCACGGCGGCCTGACGCGTGACGCCGCTCACCGTCACAGCCAGCTTCACCTGGCCCTGCCGCAGCGCCGTCAGCGTCCCCGTCGAGGGGTCGAAGACGGCCACGTGCCACGGCTTGGCCGTCTGGCGGGTGCCGATGTGCAGGTTCGGCGAGCCGGACCAGGCCGCCGAGACCGGGTAGGCCGCGGGAACCGTACGGGCCCCCTGCTTGACCGCCGCCGTCACCGTGGCGGGCGCGCCGACGGCGACCGTGGCGGGCGCGGTGAGCACGAGGTCGTCCACGTGCGGCCGGACCTGCGTGCCGATCCAGTCCGGCGCGTCCGCGAACCAGTTGCGCCGTACGTGCTCCGCCTCCGCAGGCGTCACCGGGTCAACGCCCCACAGCGACCACCCGGTGAACCCGCCGTCGTCGGGCGGGGTGGCCGGGTTCTTGCCGGAGTTGCCGTTGATGAAGTACGGCACCGCGTCCACGTGCGAGGCGTGGAAGGTCCCCACGTGCGCCCCGATGTACGCGGCGCCCTTGCCGGTGGTGCGCTGGAAGTCGGCCAGCCAGCCTTCGACCAGCGCCGCCTCCTTGCGGTCGCCGAGCTGGCTGCCCTTGCCGGGCGTCGGGTCGCGCGGCGGGACGTGGAACAGGACCGCGACCGACCCCACCGACGGGTCGGAGGCCGCCTTGTCGAGCTGGGACCGGAGCATGGCCACCTGGTCGTAGCCGCCGCCCCGCAGGTTCAGTCGCGAGGTGTCCAGGGTGATGAAGCGGGTCCCCTTGTGGTCGAAGGTGCCGTACGTGTCACCGAAGACGGCCTTGAAGTTGTCGATCTTGCCGCCCATGACCTCGTGGTTGCCCGGAATGTAGTGATATTCCAGCGTTCCACCCAGTTCCTCGTCGAGGATCTTCTTGGCCAGCGCGAAGTCCTCGGGCGAGGCCTCGTCCACCAGGTCGCCGTTGATGAGCAGGAAGTCCGGCTTGGCGGCCTTGATCTCGCGCAGCGTGCGGCGGGCGTTCTTGACGATGTCGCTGTCCGGGTCCCTGGCCACGAACTGCGCGTCCGACATGACCGCGAACCGCCACGGCATCCTGGCCACGTCCGCCTTGACCACCGGATCGGCGACCCTGGGCGCGGCGGGCGCGGTGACCGACGGCGGCACCTTGGCGACCAGGCCGTCGATGAGGATGTCGTTGGTGTACTTCGCGTCCGCCTTGGTCTCGGCCACGTAGAAGCGCCGGAGCTTGAGCGGGTAGTTCACGCCCGGCGGCACGGTGAACTCGACGTACTTCCACCCGGTCCACGTCATGTACGGCCCGCGCAGGATCTGCGACTGGCCGAGCGCGTCGTAGAACTCCAGGCTCGGCCACTCGCCCTTGCCGGTGGAGTTGATCCAGAGCCCGAAGGCCTGCGGCTGCCCGTCGATCACGATCTGCTGCGGCGGGCTGGCGTACGCGGCCCGGGTCGCGGTCGAGGTGGTGAAGTCGTACGACAGCTTGAGGCCGCCGCCGCTCTGCCCGGGCGCGGCCGACAGCGAGCCGGTGGCGCGGGCGGCGGCGAACGTCCACTTGGCCGCGTCCTCGAAGTCGGCGACCGGCTTCTCCTCGAACCCGACCGTGACCGGCACGGCGGTGCTGGTCCTGCCGACCTTGGCGGTGATCAGCCCGGACGCGGGAGCCTTCTTGGCCTTGACCGAGAAGTAGCCCTGCTCGGCGGGGGTCACCTCGAACATGCTCTTGTCGTAGTCGAGCGTGACGTCGGAGGGCTCGATGGGCGCGGAGTTGCCGTTGCGGTCGTACCCGACCACGCCGAACGTCGCCACGCCGTCTGCTCCGGCCAGCCCGAGCCGGTCGGCGGTGGTGCCGAGCCGCTCGAGCGGCTGCAGGACAGTGAGGTCGATGGTGCCCTTCGCGCCGCCGCGCGAGGCGGTGACGGTGGTCTGGCCGGGCACCAGCGCGTGGAACCTCCCGTCGCGGATGACGCCGTGCACCGCCGGGTTCGCCCGCCACGACGGCGTGCCCGCGGCGGGGCCGTACGTCTCGTCGTATCCGGCGGCGGTCAGCCGCCTCGTGAGGCCGGGGAAGACGCGGTCGGGGCGGCCGCCGGCGACGGGAGCGACGCCGGGGGCCTTGGCCGGGTCGGTCGCGGTCTCCAGCCAGAAGCCCTTGAGCTTGCCGCTGCCCTCGGGCGCGTAGAGCGCGAGGCCGTTGGGGACGTGCCGCTCGCCGCCGTCGGAGGGGCTGTTCTCGACCTGCACGTCGGCGGAGCCGGGCTCGCGGGCGAGCATGGTGGAGGAGCCGCCGCCGTCGAGGTTGAGCGCGTTGGCGGCGCCGAGGTCGACCATCATGGCGGCCAGCTCGTTCAGCGTGACGCCGCGGCTGTCGGCCTGGCGGCCGTCCACGGTCAGCAGGTACATCTTCCTGCCGTCGGCCGAGAACCCGACGGCGGTACGGGGGTGCGCGGCGGGGTCGGTGGAGTTCTGCACGACGCCGTCCTTGACCAGCAGCTGGTTGCCGCCGACGGCCGCCTTGACCTGGCTGCCGTCCGACGACTTCGGCTGGTACTTCACGTCGACCCGGTCGCCGGGCTTCAGCGCGGACAGCGCGGTGGCGCCGGCGTCGCGGCCCAGCAGGATCGTGGTCCCGGCGGGGATCGGGCCGGTGCCCGCGGACGTGCGTACCTCGGAGACCACCCCGTCCACCAGGACGGCCTCGGCGACGGAGGTCGCGCCCTCGACGGCGCGGGCCCGGGTGTAGGAGCCCCACAGGGGCGTGAACAGCCCGACGCCGCCGCTCTGCACCATCTGGTTGAACTGGGTGAGCTTGATCGGCGATCCGCCGGCCGGCGTGGCGGTGCCCTCGAAGTACATCTTGAGCACGCGCCCGACGCCGTCGCCGGTGACCGCGACCGCGTTCTCGTGGCCGGCGACGGGCGACTGCACCAGCGAGCCGTTCTGCAGGCCGACGCCCTGGGCGGCGCCGGAGCTGTTGATGTCGAAGAAGTCGCCGTTGACGGCCGCGACGGCGTGCGCGCGCTTGGCGGGCCCGGACAGCGGCTCGGTCTTGGTCACCTCGCCGGAGTACAGGTAGTCGGCCTTGGCGCCGCCGAGGTCGGCGGTGACCGCGTCGGCACGCAGCCAGCCGAGCGCGTCGTAGGTGTCGAACGAGGTCAGCGAGATGCCCGGCGCCACCGGCCGGGTCCTCTTGGCCGTCTCCAGTTTCTGCCCGGCGTCCTGGGTGACGAGCAGCGTGGACGGCGGCGGATAGGACGACGCTTCGAGCGCGTCCTCTGCGGGGGTCGCGGGATCGGCCTGGGCGGGGGCGGCGGTCAGGGCCAGGGGGCCTAACGCCAGGGCCGCGGCGGCCAGGATTCTGAGGGACTGCACGACCGAACTCAATCGCTCGTGGATATAACTTTCAAGACTTAAGAGTGAACTAAAAGAAAATTTCAGATCTTGCCGGGCGACCGCCCTGCTACGAGCATGGGACGCGTGGATCGAGAGGCGCTCTACCGCGACCCGTATCCCGTCTACGCCAGGGCCCGCGCCGCGCCGGGGCTGACGTTCGTCGAGGAGCTGGACGCCTGGCTGGTGGCCCGGCACGCCGACGTGCGCGAGGTGCTGGCGCGCCCTGACGACTTCTCCTCCAAGGGCGCGCTGCGGCCGGACGTGATCCCGGCTCCGGCGGCGTTCGCCGAGCTGGCGGGCGTGCCAGGGAACGCGCCGGTGGTGCTGAGCACGGACGGCGAGGCGCACGTCCGCTACCGTCGGCCGCTCACCCGCGGCCTGTCCCCCGCCAAGGTGACGGCGGCGCTGCCGTTCATCCAGGCCACGGCGGGCGAGCTGGTCGCGTCGTTCGCGAAGGACGGCCGCGTGGAGTGGATGGCCGGGTACGCAAGGCCGCTCCCGGCCGCCGTGATCGGCCACCTGCTCGGCCTCGACCCGGCCGACGTCCCCGGCGCGATCCAGGCCGGCAACAGGGCCGAGGACCTGCTGTTCACGCCGATGCCGGAGGATCGGCAGGTGGCGGCGGCACGCGAGGTGGCGGCGCTGCGGCGGATGCTGGCCGCGCACGCCGCCAGGTCGAGGGCCCAGGACAACCTGACGGGCGAGCTGTCGCGCGGCCTCGCCCCCGGTCCCGGCGAGCCGGCGCCGGAGCAGCGCGACGAGATCGTGGCCAACACGCAGAACGTCATGCTGGCCGGCCACCTCACCACCACCGCGCTGCTCGGCACCCTCGTGCACCGCCTGCTGCGCGACCGCCGCCAGTGGGAGCTGCTGTGCGAGCGGCCGGACCTGGCGGGCGCGGCGATCGAGGAGGCCGCCAGGTTCGAGGCGCCGGTGCAGGGCTTCCGCCGCACGGTGACCAGGCCGCTGGAGCTGGCGGGGACCGCGCTGGACGAGGGTGACACGGTGTTCGTGTCGTACGGCTCGGCGGGGCGGGACGAGACGGTCTTCGAGCGGCCGGACGAATTCGACATCGCCCGGGAGCCGGTGCGGCACCTGTCGTTCGGCCACGGCGTGCACGGCTGCCCGGGCGCGCTGCTCGCCCGCGAGCAGCTCAGGATCACCCTGGAGCTGCTCGTACGCGACCTGCCCTGCCTACGTCTCGCCGGCGAGGACGTCGTCATGGCGGCCACCCTCATCCACCGGGCCCCCGAGGAGCTCTTCCTCCTCTGGTGAGCGCACCCCGGCGTGCAGCACCAGCGGCACGGCCAGCGCCACCGCCATGGACAGCACGGCGGTGCCCGAGTCGTTGACCAGCATGCCGACCACGCCGCTGACCAGCGCCCCGACGAGCCCGGCCCGCAGCATGGGCGCCCGCGCGAACGCCCTCGGCACGATGCCCGCGCTGATCTGCCCGGGCCGCAGCACGGCGAAGACCAGGAAGGCCAGGCCGGCCAGGACGATCGGCATGAGGTTCGGGGAGAGCATGGTGTTGAGCATGGCGCCCAGCTTGCGGCCGATCATGGGCCAGAACGTCCCGTCGATCACCTGCCCCACGAACCTCCCCAGGTGCGTCTGCGACGCGGGCGGCCGCAGGTGGTCGAGCACCGCGATGATCGACACGGCCACCCCGCCGAGCACGCAGAACGCGCCCAGCTTCACCACCGACACGCGCTTACCCGCGACGAGCAGCGCGGTCACCGCGATGCCCGGCACGAACGCGATCACGCCGCCGAAGTCGCTGCCCACGCCCGGCCAGCCCGCCAGCAGCATCGCGGCCACGCCGAGCCCCGCCACGCCGGCCACGGCCGGCCGTCTGCGCCCGGCCCGTACGAGGTGCTCGGCGGCGATGGCGGTGACCATGAGCACGGCGGTGGCCAGCAGTGCGAACGGGATGTTCGCCAGCCCGTAGTAACGCCCGCCGACCACCGCGGTGTAGCCCATCAGGCTGTCGAACTGCAGGGTCGTCCCGGTCAGCAGGTCGCCCACGAGCACGGTGGCGGTGATCGCGGCCACGGCGGCGGGCGGTCCCAGCGGGTCGCGCCGCCACGGGCCGCCGAGCGCGACCGCCGCGAAGAGCGCCGTGCCCGCCAGCACGCCGCCGATCAGCGTCGGCACGGGGTACGGGCTGCGCTCCCACGGCACGAGGTTGACCGCGTACGTGGAGACGGGGACGCAGGCGAGCACGATCGCGGCGGTGCCCACCACGCCGAGGCGCCTGCGCCTGGACAGCAGGAAGTAGGCGAGCGCGTAGAAGGCGACCTGGACGACGGCGAAGGCGGTGAAGAAGACGCCGGTCGTGCCGCGCACGGCGGTGCCCTTGAGGTCGGCCCTGCGCAGGTCGCCGGGGGTGGTGCGGTCGCCGAGCCGCCACGGCTGCCCGATCACGGTGGGGGGTGGCGCGATGCCGGCTGCGGCGAGGATCGTGGGCGTGATGTCGGGCAGGACGGTGATGTCGTCGCGCCTGGTGGAGTTCGTGCCCACGGACAGCCCCGCCACACCGTCAGCCGGCTGCTTCCACATGGCCACGCGCAGGTGCGGCACCGAGCCGTGGTCGCCGATGCCGGCCAGCACGATCTCGGTGTCCGGGGGCAGCTTGTCCAGCGCAGCGCCGACCTGGGCATCGACCTCGCGGACCAGGGCGCGCCGCCGCTCCGGCGCGATCGGCTCGGGTTCCTGCGACAGCTTGCCGTCCATGATGTACGGCTTCACCAGCGTGTCCACGTCCACGGCCAGCACCCGGCAGCGCGACCAGTCGGCCAGGCCGGCGGGCTCGGAGGCGTACAGGTCGACCTTGCCCTCCCGGTCGGCCAGGGCCAGCGCCGCGCCGGGACCGACGGCCGCGGTGCACTGCCCGGCGGCGTGCACCGCGCTCCCGAGCGTGCCCGCGTAGGTGCCGTCACGCAATTGCAGCAGCTCGCGGACCTCGGCGACCACGGCCCCGCCCCCTTGTGCGACCGGCTCGGGCGGCATCCCGCACCGGTGCCCGACCGCCGAGCGCACCCCGGCCGACACGGTCAGCCACCCGTCGTACGGGCAGGTCACGGTGCCCACGGCCTTGACCGACACGGACCCGAGTGCGCTCTCCCCGGCCAGCCGCCACAGGCGCGGCGTCTCGGCCGGGTCGAGGTCGTCCCAGAGCAGCCCCGGCACCCCGATGAACGCCACCCGCCCCGCCGTCGCCTCGGCCCCCGCCGCCTGGGCGGGCGCAGGCATCCACCACAGGGCGGACGAGACCAGCAGTAACAGCACCCACCTCACGATCGAACCCCCGTCGCTGTTGGGAAACGTCCGAAACCCTACCGGCCCAGGTGGTCAGACGGCGGGCTTCTTGACGATCAACCGGGCCAGCGCCTATCGCCGGTTTGGCCGCTCGTTTCTGGCGGGCGGCTTTGCGTTCCAGGCGGAGCAGGCGGGTTTGTTCTCCGCCTGTCAGCCAGTCTTTGCGGTGGCGGATTTTCTTCCCGGTGGCCAGGGCGAGCGGGACGGTGATGCCCCGGTCGATCGCGGTCTGCGGTCCCGTGTGCGGGGCGGGCAACGGTTCGGTGGTCTGGGTGCGGAACGCGATGTGCCACCCGGTGGTCTCCTTGACCAGCCGCGCCCCGGTGATCTTCCCGTCCGGGCCGCCTTTGGTGACCCCCGGCAAGTCTTTCGTCCACCGGAAGCGGACCCGGCCGAGTTTGGGGATGTTGACCGCGCCCCATCGCCGGTTGATCCGGGTGATGTTGAGGTCCCGCCCTTGGGGGACGTCAACGGCCATCCGGGAGCGGAAGCGGTTCTTGAACGTGGGGCGCCTGGCTGGGTGGTCGGGGTTGAAGAAGTTTCTCCACGCCTGCCGGTAGGTTTTGAGTACCGCCTGAGCGGCCTGGGCGGGCAGGTCCTTCAACCAGTCGATCTCTTTGCGGGCGGCCCTGATCCCTTCGTCGCATGCCGCGAGCGAGGCGAACCGTCCCTGCGGTGCAGGCCCGTCCGGCGGCGGTGCACTGCCAGCCGATGAGGTCGACGCTGGCCCGGGTGACGGCCCCGACGAGCGTCCCGGTCAGCAGCAGGGCGAACAGCCGCTGGGCCGCCTCGGTCACGTGCCGCAGGGCGCCGCGCGGCGGCCTGCGGAGCATGAAGTACGACAGGTTCGCCAGCGCGAACGGCAGCAGGAGCAGCCACAGCGCGATCGTCCTGCCGCCGGAGGTGAGGCCGCCCCAGGCGTACGCCTCGCGGTGGCGGCTGCCGGGCACGTCCGCGTGCTCGCCGTGCGGTCTGCCGTCCGTCGACCAGCGCCGGTAGAACCCGGTGGTGCCGTCGCCCGTGACCATCCGGGGGTGGGGGTGGGGGTGGTTCAGCATGCCCTCGGGGGGCGTGCCGGAGACGCCGTGCACGCGTAGCTCGGTCACACCGCCGCAGATCTCGTCGAGGAAACCGTCCATGCCCCATGGTCGCGCCGGGCGGCGACCACGTACAGTCACGACTTGGTGGCGCCCGCGGTGAGGCCGGTGATCAGGGTGGATGCCGCAACTGCCGCCGCCGCGGCGGGTAGGAGTCGTCGCATGTCCTCTCCTGTGTTTCCTCACGGGCCACGAGGGGGGGAACACGCCGGACGTTACGCCGACATGACGCGCGGAGAAAGATGCTGCATGGTCGTTTTCGGAAACTTCCAGAAAGGATGGCAAGCGTGGTGATCCATGAGGGCGAGGCGCGGGCCCACTGGATCGACCGCGACACGGTGGCCTGGCAGGTCGACCCGTCGTACCGGCACTCCCTGGCCTTCGGCACGGAGGTCGTCCACCTGACGCCCGGGACGCTCAGCGACGAGCAGCGGCGCCGGTGGCCGCACCTGGCGTCGTACACCGCGCTGAAACTGGACCCCCATGACGTCAGCCTGCTGCGCGCGGCGCTGCGCGAACGGGTCGTGGCCGAGCAACGCGACGCGTCGGGCGCGCTGCTGGCGGCCACGGGCGTGCAGATCCCCGGCGTGCTCGACGACCTGTACGCCGCGGCCGCCCGCGTCAGGCTCGGACCGGCGGGCCGGTTGTTCCCGGAGCTGTCGCTGTGGGCGCCGACCGCGCGCAAGGTGGAGCTGGCCCTGTACGGCGGCGAGTGGTGGCCGCGCCGGGGCGGCGGGCGCACGCTCCACCCGATGCGGCGCGACGACGAGAGCGGCGTCTGGTCGCTGCGCGGGCTGCCGACGTGGTGGGGGCGCGAGTACACGTTCCTCGTCACGCACCATTCGGGCACGAACGAGGTCACCGACCCGTACGGGGTGGCCGTGACGCCGGACGGCGGGCGCAGCAGGCTCGTCAACCTGGACAGCCCCGCGCTCAAGCCGCCCGGCTGGGACCGCCTCGCCAAGCCCCCGGCCGTCCCCCTGCACCGGGCGTCGATCTACGAGCTGCACGTGCGCGACTTCTCCGCCTCCGACGCGAGCGTGGCGGCCGGGCTGCGCGGCACGTACGCGGCCTTCGGCGCGGACTCGGCCGGCATGCGGGAGCTGCGGGCGCTGGCCGGGGACGGGCTGACCCACGTGCACCTGCTGCCGGTCTTCGACTTCGCCACGGTCCCCGAGCGCGCGGCCGACAGGACCGAACCCGACTGCGACTTCGCCGCGCTGCCCCCTGACTCCGACCGGCAGCAGGAGTGCGTGGCGCGCACGGCCGCGACCGACTCCTTCAACTGGGGGTACGACCCGCTGCACTACACGGTGCCCGAGGGCTCGTACGCGACGGACCCCGACCGGCGGATCAGGGAGTTCCGCGGCATGGTGGCCGCGCTCAACCGGGCCGGGCTGCGCGTGGTCATGGACGTGGTCTACAACCACACCCACTCCACCGCAGTGCTCGACCCGATCGTGCCCGGCTACTACCACCGGCTCCTGGAGGACGGGACGGTGGCCGACTCCACCTGCTGTCCCAACACCGCGCCCGAGCACACGATGATGGGCAGACTGGTCGTCGACTCGGTGGTCACCTGGGCGAGGCAGTACAAGATCGATGGTTTCCGCTTCGACCTCATGGGCCACCACCCCAAGGCCAACCTCCTCGCCGTCCGCCGCGCCCTCGACGAGCTGACCCCGGCCGAGGACGGCGTGGACGGCAGGTCGATCATCCTGTACGGCGAGGGCTGGAACTTCGGCGAGGTGGCCGACGGGGCCAGGTTCGAGCAGGCCACGCAGGCGAACCTGGCGGGGACCGGCATCGGCACGTTCACCGACAGGCTGCGCGACGCGGTGCGCGGCGGCAGCCCGTTCGACGCCGACCCCCGCGTGCAGGGGTTCGGCTCGGGGCTGGCGGGCGCGCCCAACGGGTCCCCCGCCAACGGCACGGCCGAGCAGCAGCGGCTCAGGCTCGCGGATTACGCCGACCTCGTCAGGATCGGGCTGACCGGCAGCCTGCGCGACTACACACTCCCCTCGGGAAGGAAGGGTTCGGAGATCTCCTACAACGGCTCTCCCGCCGGTTACACGGACGAGCCCGGCGAGGCGGTGGCGTACGTGGACGCGCACGACAACGAGACGCTCTTCGACGTGCTGGCGTACAAGCTGCCGCAGTGGACGCCGATGTCCGACCGGGTGCGCATGCAGGTGCTGTCGCTGGCCACGGTGCTGCTGGGGCAGGGTCCGGCGTTCGTGCACGCGGGCAGCGAGCGGCTGCGGTCGAAGTCGCTCGACCGCAACTCCTACGACTCCGGCGACTGGTTCAACCGGCTGCTGTGGGACTGCGGCTCCGGCAACGGGTTCGGCGGGGGCCTGCCGCCCCGGGCCGAGAACGAGGACAGGTGGCCGTACGCCCGGCCGCTGCTCGCGGACCCGGCGCTGAGGCCCGGCTGCGCGGAGATCGAGGCCTGCCGGGCCCGGTTCGGGGAGCTGCTGCGGATCAGGGCGTCGTCACCGGCGTTCGCGCTGGGGTCCGCGGACGAGGTGCGCCGCCGGCTGTCCTTCCCGGCCTCGGACGAGGGGGTGATCACGATGCAGGTGGACACGTCCGGGCTGGACCCGCGGTGGTCGTCGGTCACGGTGGTCCTCAACGCCACCCCGTCCACGCGTGCCCAGGTCGTGGAGTCCCTGGCGGGGCAGGAGATCTCGCTCCACCCCGTGCAGGCGGCCTCCGGCGACCCGGTCGTACGGGAATCCGCGTTCGACCGGGTCACCGGCACGCTCACGGTCCCGGGCCGCACGGTGGCGGTGTTCGTGGGTGCGCTGCGGTAAGCGCTGATGGGCAAGCTTGGCAAATCGTGCAGGGGAGAGAGGTGCGACATCCCGAGTTGAGGGAACAGTAACCAGGAATGCACATCACTGGCGTTGGCGGTCGCCGCAGCGCAGACTGGACAGACGGCGATCGCGTGGAGCAGTGGAGCACCCGTGGACAATCAGCTTGATCACATGCCGGTCCTGTCCCGCGGCAGACATCGCAACCCGAAACGCGGTGCCTGCTTCATGGAGCTGGCCTCCTACCTGGCCGGGGAACGGTGGAGCGACCATCCGGCCTGCACCCACCCGTTGCTGGCCGCCCTCGCCCGCCTGGTCAACGACAACACCAGCGACGACAGCCGCGCCCAGCTCGTCCGGCTCGTGCCGTCCATCATCGGCCTGGCCAGCGACGACCTGAGGGTGGACGCGCAGATCGCGCTGCGCTGCGCCACGACGGCCCTGCCGGTGGCGGCGGCCGAGCGCCAGCTCGCGCTCGCGGTGTCGGTGCTGGCGGCGGAGGAGATGCTGGCCCGGCTCGACGGGGCCCCGTCGGGACGGCTCGGCGAGCTGAGCCGCCGGGCGATGGAGGAGGTGCCGCACGCGGCCGAGCAGGCCCGTCGCTTCAGCCGCGCGGCCAGGATCACGGAGAAGGGCTTCCGCCGGTACGCGGCGCCGAACGCGGTGCAGCTGTCGGTGGTGGGCATCGTCCAGGCCTGCATCGCCGACCCGGACACGCTGCTGCGCCGGCTTCTGGAAGAGGCGATCGACGACTGCACCGCCCTCATCCGCACCCCGGAACCCGCCGCCCCGGCCCCGGTTCACGTCTGACCGTCTTTCTCCGCGGCGCCTGCTCGCGCGGCGCCGCGGCACCGAAGCCGGTCGGGCGGTCGATGGGTGCGGGCGGTGTCCGTCGAGGCCCCTCGCCCCTGCGATGCCGGACACGCCCGCACGCGGAT
>NZ_JBFANV010000164.1:0-11703 GCF_040674955.1 Nonomuraea sp. NPDC049695
GCCCACTGCTGGTTGGCCTGGCCGTTGCAGTCCCAGATCTGCAGCTGCGCGCCGTTGGCCTGTGAGGCTCCGCTGACGTCCAGGCACCGCCCGGATCCCACGCCCTTGAGTGCGCCCGTCCCCGGCGTGACCGTGGGGGTCGGCGTCGGCGTCGGATTCGGGTCGCCGCCGCCGAACTGCGAGAAGAAGTTCCACACCACGGGCCTGGTCCAGGACAGCTCGCCGGGTTCCAGGTCGCCGGGCCTCCCGTCCACGGGACCGGGGGTGTGGCCGGCGTCGAACGCCGCCCATGCGACCGGATACCCGGCCCGGCACCCCGAGTAGTAGGTGACGATGTGCGTCAGGCTGCCCTGCGCCGGCTCCGGCGGGTTCTGGGGCGTGCAGCCGTTGTTCCTGACGAACCTGTCACGCAGCGACCGGCCCGCGGAGATGTTGAGGACCGGGTCCCTGACGCCGTGCAGTCCGATGTACGCGATGGGGTCGTTGCCGCCGCTGCACCCGCTGAGCTGCCCGCCGGAGTAGACCGCCACCGCGCGGAAGACCGTCGCCCGGGCGCACGCGAGCGCGTAGCTCATGCCGCCGCCGTAGCTGAAGCCCATGGCGAAGCGTTGGGAGGTGTCCACACAGAGGTCCGCCTCGATCCGGCGGATCATGTCGTCGACGAAGGTGGTGTCCTCACCGCCCGAGTTGGCCCAGCCATTGTTGAAGCCCTGAGGCGCGACGAAGATCGCGGTGTTGTTCGACAATGCCCTGAGCCCGTAATAGGACCAGGGGTACCCACTGGTTCCGCCCGAATCGACATCGTTGGCGGTGCCGCCATTCCAGTGGAATCCGAATATCAACCGGTAGGGGGTGGTGTTGTTGTAGTTATCCGGAATTCTCAGGATATAGCTACGATTTTTCCCGCTGGTCGTTATCGACTGCGTCCCGCTTCTCAGCGTCGGGGTCTTTCCGCATCCCGCGGTGCCCGCGAGGGACGAGGGTGCGCTGTCGCCCAGCGCCGTATGCACCGTGGCCAGGACGACGAGCAGTACAGCGGACGCGACAGCGGTGAAGAGGTATCCAAGCCTCGACATCACGCAAATTCCTTTGCCGTTCTCGTGGTGACGCACGTAAAGGGGAAGCCACTTCCACCGCCCTTTTCCGGGCGGTGGGGGGCGTCGGTGACCGGCCGGTCGAGTTACCGAAGTGTTAGCGCTCACTCAACGCCTCCGTAAGGGATCTCCTTTCTTCCGGGTGGCTGGAGGCGATGGTGCAGCGGAGCAAATATGACCGTGACAAGACCTGTCAAGGCCCGGCCTTCTCGACGTTGCGGGCTCCCGCATGGGACGACCCCGTCGCTCCGGCGTCTGACCAGGGCAAGCGGCCGGGCCATGGCTGAGCGCGTCGCGATGAAACTTTCACCGACGGTCAATCGAATCGTTCCGCGCGTCCGGTCGCGCGGGGTGCGTCCGTGCTAACGCCGTAGCCGTACGGGATCAGCCGTTCCGCTGCGGCGGACGATCCAGGCCTCGGTGATGTGATGGAACATCGCCTCGGCGGCGCCGTCGGGATCGTGGGCGGCGATGCGTTCGTAGATGCGGCGGTGGCCGAGGTTCGACGCCACGCACAGGGCCCGCTCGGTCCGGCCCAAGTATCGGGCGGTGTTGACGACCTGGCTTTCCAGCGCCCGTACGACGCCACGAGCGATGCGGTTCCCCGACACCCGCATGATCGTGTCGTGGAAGGCACGGTCACTCTCGGCGTACGTGGCCGGGTCGTCCACGAGCTCGTCCATCCGGTCCACCAGCGCGCGCAGCTGCTCCAAGGTGTCCGGCCCGGCCAGGCGGGCGGCGACGTTGGCCATGTCGGACTCCAGCACGCGCCGTGTGACGACGAGATCGTCGAGGATCGCCAGGCTCTCGTCCTCGGCGATGGTCGCGCCGAGGACGAGCTCGTCGAGCATGTCCCACATCGCCGGTGGGGTCACCATGGTGCCGGAGCCCTGGCGGACCCGTACCAGGCCCTTCTCCTGCAGGAGTTTCACCGCTTCCCGCACGACGGTGCGGCTCACGGAGAAGGCCTCGCACAGTGCGGGTTCGGGGGGCAGCGGCGTCCCCGGCGGATGCACCCCGCGAACGATGCGCTCCACCAGCTCGGCTGTCACCGCTCCGGCGAGACTGGCCGGGCGTCGTACCCAGGCCGGTGGCGCCGGGACACTGCCGGCCGTTTCCTGAGATGCCGTCATGTCGCCTCCGGTGGCCTGGCACGTGACTGCGCCACCGCGTCAGTATACGAGAGCTCCATTGACGTTATACGTCATACGAATTACGTTTGCCCGGAGACGTCGGCTCCAGCGGCCGCTCCCGGAAGGCGGGCAGCAATGATGCAGCGAGCGTTATGGGCGGCCTTGGCGGCCGTGGCACTGGCCGTGGCCGGCTGCGGGAGCGCGGCCCGGACGGACTCCCCGTCCGGAAGCTCGCAGCAGAAGCAGCAGAAGCTCGTGGTCTGGGACTGGAAGTCCGGTGACCCGGTCGCCGCCGCCTACATCGAGAAGGCGAAAGCCGGCTTCGCCAAGCGGCATCCGGGGGTCACCGTCGAGTTCGTCGCCCAGCCGTTCGACCAGTACTACACCCTGCTTGGCACGGCGATTCAGGCCGGCAAGGGGCCCGACGTCATGCTCTTCAACGGGGGAGGGCAGATCCGCGACCGGGCCGGCGCGCTCCTTCCGCTGGACCAGTACGTGGCCGAGGACAAGAGCCGGCTGGCGGGCTGGGACGCGTTCAGCAAGGACGGCAAGATCTACGCCGCGCCGGTGACCCTGCAGGGGCACCCGATCTACTACAACAAGACGCTCTACGAGAAGGCCGGCCTCGACCCGGCGAACCCGCCCAAGACCTGGAACGAGTTCGTCAGCGGCTGCGCCGCCATCAAGAAGGCGACCGGGGCCGGCTGCTTCGCGCTCGGCAACAAGGAGGGCATCGGCATCCAGTTCTTCCTGTCGGGCCTCGGATCCGGCGTCCTGACGCCTCAGGAGTACGACGACTGGATCGCCGGGAAGCGCGACTGGACCTCTCCTCACGTGAGGCGGATCTTCGAGCTGTGGAAGGACGCCGGCGACAAAGGGCTGAACAACGACGGCGCCAACTCCACCGCGATGTTCACCGACATCTTCAGAGTCTTCGAGACCGGCAAGGCCGCTCACATCATCGGGCTGATGTCGGACATCGGGCACTGGAAGGATTTCGGCGAGTTCCTGCCGCCCGACAAGATAGGCGTCATGCCGGCTCCCGTCGTCACCGGTGGAGCCACCCCGAGCCTCCCTTACGACGGCGGCATCGGCTACGCGGTCGCCAGATGGACGAAGGACCCGGCACTGGCCGCCGATCTGGTGCGCTCCCTGACCTCGACCGACGCCTTGACCGCGTTCTACGCCAAGGCCGGCGCGATCGCGTCCGACACGACGATCGACGTCTCGCAGGCCGGCCCGGCCGCCGCCTCGATCGCGTCCGAGATCAGAACCGGCAAGCCCGCCCTGCACGTGGCGCTCTCCTCCAAGACCCTGGACGTGATGGGAAGGCTGTCCCAGCAGCTCCTCAGCGGGTCGATCACCGTGGACAAGGCGGTGCAGCAGCTGGCCGCCACCGACCGGGCGGGCTGACCGCGTGCCGATCGGAGGTACGTCGCCGTTGGTCCGCCCGCCCGGCTCCCGGCGCGCCGGCTCCGGGCGGGCCGACGGAGCGACCGTCAAGCAGCTGGGACGCCGACAGGACACCCGTAGGGGGCTCGCGGAGCGCCTCGCCCCCTACGTTCTGGTGGCCCCGGCCGTACTGATCATCGTGATGCTGCGCCTGTGGCCGCTGGTCCTGGGGGTCAACTTCTCCTTCACCGGCGATGGCGAGCTCAACGGAACCCCCGTCGGCCTGGGCAACTATCTGGAACTGGCCGGCGACCCGTTGTTCCGCACCGCGCTGCGCAACGTCGGGCTGCTGGTGCTGCTGCTTCCCGTGGCGGTGGCGATTCCGGGAATGCTCGCGACCTTCATCTATCTGCGCGTGCCGGGTCACCGGGTCTACCGCAGCGTCTATTTCTTCCCGGCCGTGCTCTCACCGGTGATCGTCGGCGCGATCTTCAACCTCATGCTCGGGTACGACGGCCCGTTGAACGCCGTCCTCGGGGCGATCGGCGTCGGCCCCGTCGACTGGCTCGGCGATCCGGGCATCGCCATGTTCACGGTCGTCGGCGTGCACATTTGGGCGACGTTCGGGATGGCCCTGGTGGTGTTCCTCGCCGGATTCAGCACCCTGGATGCCTCGCTGCTGGACGCCGCCCGCGTGGACGGCGCGTCGCTCCGCCAGACCATCTGGCACGTGATCATCCCGAGCCTGACGCGCACCATTCAGTTCGTCTTCGTGACCACGATGATCGGGATGCTGACGTCCATGTTCGGCCTGCTCTTCGTCATGACCAGCGGGGGCCCCGAGGGGGCGACCTACCTGCCGGAGTACTACATCTGGCACCAGCAGGGACAGATGAACCAGCCGGCGCTCGCCTCGGCCGCCTCGACGGTGCTCTTCGTCGTCATGCTCGTGGTGGGGCTCCTGCAGATCACTCTGCTCCGCCGTGCGGGAAGGCAGGACTGATGCCCGGCAGGCGTCTGGCCAGGTGGGCGGCCGCTGCCCCGATGGCCGTTCTCGCGCTGGCGACGATCTATCCGCTCGTGTTCACCGCCAACGTCGCGATGAAGACCCGCCGCGACTACATCCTCGACCGGTTCTCCCCGGCGGGCTCCCTGCGCTGGCAGAACCTCGCCGAGGCGTGGGCCGGCGCCGGAATGGCGCGGTACTTCGTCAACTCGTTCGTCGTCGTGGCGTTCGCCGTGGCCCTGCTGCTGCTGTTCGGGTCGATGGCGGGCTTCGCGCTGAGCCGGCTGCGCTTCCGCGGCTCTTCGGTGATCTTCCTGGGCTGTCTCGCGGGGCTGTTCATCCCGTTCCAGGTGATCATGGTGCCGCTCACCAGGGTCATGGCCGACAGCGGGCTCATCGACACCTACCCGGGGCTGATCCTGGCCTACGTCGCGCAGTTCCTCCCGTTCACCGTCTTCCTGATGACCAGCCACTACAGGACCATCCCGGCGGAGATCGTCGACGCGGCCAGGATCGACGGGAACACGGTGTACGGCGTGTACCGGCGGATCATGCTGCCGCTGGGCGTTCCGGCACTGCTGTCGGTCGGCATTCTCGACGCCCTGTTCTGCTGGAACGACGTGCTCATCTCCCTGCTCATGATGCCGTCGCCCGAGCATCGCACCCTCATGATCGGGGTCAACGCGCTGCGCGGCCAGTACTCCGACGACATCCCCACCTTCGCCTCGGGGGTCCTGATCGCCGCGGTGCCCGTGCTGATGATCTATCTGTTCCTCCAGCGGCAGATCGCCGACGGCGTCACCGCCGGTTCCACGAAGGGCTGACATGCGGATCACGGGGTATCGCACCACGACGACGGTCCAGGAATGGGGCCGTCCCGTCGGTGACGCCAACGGCGTCTTCGCCGACGGAGTCGTCTCGGTGCCGCTCGTCATGGTGGACACCGACGAGGGCATCACCGGCATCGGCCTCGGGCCGCACGTGGAGATCGAGGCCGTCTTCGCCGCGATCGAGGGCGAGGATCCGCGCGGCGTGACGGCGCTCTACGACCGCATGCTGCGGCAGACCTTCAAGGCCGGCCACGCCGGCGCCGTGTTCGGCACGATCGGCGCACTCGACACCGCCCTGTGGGACATCAAGGCGCAGGCGGCCGGTGAACCGCTCTGGCGGCTGCTCGGCGGGCGCGACCGGCGGGTGGCCGCCTACGCCTCGGGCCTCGACATCGGTCTGACGGACGACGAACTCGTCTCGGTCTACCAGCTCTACGCCGAACACGGCCTGCGCGCGGCCAAGATCAAGGGCGGTCTCGACATCGAACGCGACCGGCACCGCCTGGCGCTGGTACGGGATGTCCTGACCGAGGCCGGACACGGATCGCGGCCGGGCCTGATGCTCGACGTGAACGAGGCCTGGACCCGCAAGCAGGCGGTCCGGCACGTCTGCGAGGTCGAACGCACGCTGGATCTCACGTGGATCGAGGAGCCGGTCCGGCGGTGGGACGCCGAAGGGCTGGCCGCCGTCGGCCGCGGGATCCGCGCCTCCGTCGCCACGGGGGAGAACCTCACCGGGCTCGAGCAGTTCCGTCCGCTGCTGGCCGCGGGGGCCGTCGACGTCGTCCAGACGGCCGTGGTCTGGGGAGTGACCCACTTCCTCCGGGTCTCCGCGCTGGCGCACGCCCATGACCTGCCGGTCAGCCCGATCGGGGCCACGCCGGTCGCGCTGCTGCACGCCGCGACGTCGGTGCCGAACCACCTGGCCAGCGAGTTGCAGGACCTGCGCCCACCGCTCGGGCTGTCGCTCGACCTGTACGTCGAGGACGGCGCGTTCATTCTCGGAGACTCCCCGGGGCTCGGCATCACGATCGACGAGCACGCGATCAACGGCTTCACCCGCCGGCCGAACGGCAGGGCCGCCGAGGGCCCCCACATCCGGCCGGAGCACGCCGGACGACGGCTGCTGGCGGTCACCGGGCCGGGATGAGACGAAGCTTTCTGCGGCCCGACGCCCGCCATCGCCCCGAATGCCGGCCACCGCCTCCCTGCTGGGCAGAGTGGGTGGCCGGCGTCCAAGTCTTGTCATGAGACTGTGTCAGCGGTAGCCGGCGGCGATGATGTTGGCCTGGACGGCGTTCTCCGTGGCGTCGGTGGGATAGCCGGCGACCATGGCTCCTTCGTAGAAGGTCCCGGCGCTGAGATTGGCGCCACCGTCGGGCTTGCAGCAGTCGCCGCCGCTTCCCAGGATGATGGCCCCTTGCTTCTTCATCGGGCTGTAGCCGTTGGGGAGCGCCCCGTCGTACAGGGTGTAAAGGCTGCCGGACTGCGCGTTGCTGCCCTTGATGGCGAACCGGGTCGTGCCGTTGTTCTTCAGCGTGGCGGTGACGAACTTGTGAGGGAAGGCCCGTTGGTTGGGGTTCCAGGACTGGCTGCCGCCGGGGTAGAGCCCCCATTCGAGGTCGGCCTGGACCCACGGGCCGCTTCCCTGGCAGCCGCCGAACCAGCACTGGGTGCTGAAGTTGATGGCGTCCATGGCGCCGGCGGCGTCGGCCTTCCTGGTCGTCTCGCTGTTGCCGTAGTCGAAGCAGCAGCCGCCGTTGACGTGGGTGCCGCTGGTGACCATGTACATGCCCTCGGGCGCGCTGCCGGTGGGCACGCCGGTCAGGTGGCCGTCCCGCCAGTAGCTGTTGCCGGGATTGATGTAGAGCGAGTACGCCTTGCCGCCGCCGACGGTGAGCGACTCGGTGGTCGCGATCGCGGGCCTGCTCTGCGGGGAGCCGGGGACCACGCTGGATCCCTGGTACCACAGGTCGTTGCCGCGCCCGGACTGGTCGTACACGACCGTCATGACGCACGTGGTGCCGGCGCAGAACGCGTCCTGGGCCGCGGCGTCGGCGACACCGCCCGCGCTCTGCACGCCGATGTTCCTGGTCGTGCTGTCGGAGGAGCGCCTGACCTGGTACAGGTTGCCGTTGTAGGCGCCGTAGAGCGCCCGTGTCGTGCTGTGCGCGGCCACGCATGGCGTGCCGCCGGAGGCGTAGATGTCGCACGGGCGCGCGCCGGGCGGCTGCGGGGTCGGGGTCGGCGTCGGGGTGGGGGTGGGCTCGGCTCCGGTGGTCCACTTCTGGTTGGTGCCGCCGTGGCAGCTCCAGATCTGCGCCTTGGTGCCGTTGGCGGTGCCGGCGCCGCTGACGTCCAGGCACTTGTTCGCCCCTACCGCGGTGATGGTGCCGTCGGCGTTGAGGCGCCATTTCTGGTTGTTCTGGCCGTTGCAGTCCCAGATGATCACGCTGGTGCCGTCGGCGGTGCCGGCGCCGTAGACGTCCAGGCACTTGCCGCCGTAGACCCGCAGCTCATCGGAGGCGGTGGTGGTCCACTGCTGGTTGGCCTGGCCGTTGCAGTCCCAGATCTGCGCCTGCGCGCCGTTGGCCTGCGAGGCGCCACTGACGTCCAGGCACCGCCCCGACCCCACGCCCACCAGCGGCGTGGTCGCTGCCGAGGCCGGCGCCGACCAGGTCAGGGCGGTGGCCAAGAGCGTTGCCAGCGCCGCCACCACAGCTGCGACGACGGCCGCCCGAGAGCCCGATAAGGGAACGGATGAAGGCTGCATTGTCGTACTCCTTGGAGGTAGAGCGAGACGGAGACAGCCGCGCTCGGAGACCAGCGCGAATCGATTCGCTGACGTACGAATCAACTGAGGAGGGGGAGACAGCGGTGTACAGCGAAGCACATACGACGGGCGGACCGCCTGTCAAGGCTCCGTCCGGTCCGGCTGCCTGCCGGAAGCCCTGACCGGCGGCGCCCATCGGGGATGCTCGCAGTCGGGCTCGATGAAACGTTCATGCGCAGCCGACTCGGCTGATGATGTGCCGTCGGTTCCCAGCTGGACGAATCGGTTCGGGTGGCCGGATCACTGGGATGAGAAGAGGCGCTGCTGAATCTCTCTCCTGTAGTCGTCGAGGGTGTTGTCGATGTGCGTGGCGGCGGCCTGGGCGGCCGCTTCCGGGTCGCCGGCGCGGATGGCCTGGTAGATGGCGTCGTGCTCCTCGACGGCCTTGGCGGCGTGCCCGCCCACCGAGCCGCGCAGCCCGATGAGATTGGACTGCGCCTGCAGCCTGCGGGCCTCCCGCACCGCGACCTGGAGGAACATGTTGTGCGAGGCCGTGGCGATGGCGGTGTGAAAGGTGTCGTCGCCCTCGTTGAACAGCTCTTCCTGTCCGGTCTCGAAGCCGTGGCGGCACAGGACGGCCGCCTCCTCGATGGCCCTCAGCTCCGCGGGGGTGGCGCGGCGGGCGGCCAGCCGGCTGGTCTCCATCTCCTGCGCCCGGCGGAACTCGAAGAGCATGAAGACGTGGTCGAGGTCGGTCGGGAGGAAGAAGGACGCCCACCGCCCGGTGCCGAACATCCCCTCGTCGTCGGCCACGTACAGGCCGCGGCCCTTCTGGGCGCGTACCCGGCCGAGCGCGGAGAGAATCTTCACCGCCTCGCGTACCACGGTGCGGCTGGTGCCCAGTTGCCGGGCGAGTTCGTTCTCGGTCGGCATGCGGTCGCCCGGACGCAGGCCGAGCCGGACGATGTACTCCAGTACCTGCTCGGCCGCCACCTCGTAGCCCGGCCGGTATCCGCTCTCGCGCGGGGTGTCGGTCACCGTGCTTCCTCCTCGCCGTTCCCTGCAAAGTATGACTGATGAGGGTGCCCTCCCAGGCTCAGGCGTAGTGCCGATTAGTACGACACATATGAACGGTTCATAGAAGGGTGATCGGCGCGGGCATCCAGAGCTTCCTCAATCGCCGCTGGTGAATAGCTTAAAACGGCTAACTCGGGCCGGGCTCTCGGTGTGCGAATGGTGAAATAAGCGTGCTTATGGGCTTGACGGGCGTCCATACTCACAACGTAATTAGAAGCGATGATCCTCAGAAGGGCGTGACCTGGCCACACCCGTACCCCCCCAAAGGAACAACTGTGCAGTCATCTTCGCCCGTCACGGCGCTGAGACCGGTCCTCATCGGCATCGTCGCCGCGGCGCTGGCCGCGGCGTTCGCCCTCGTCGCCCCCGCCACCCCGGCCCTCGCCGCCACCACGACCCTGTACGCGTCACCCACCGGCACCGGCACCGCCTGCACGTCCGCGCAGCCCTGCTCGCTGCCCGCGGCGCAGACGGCGGTGCGTTCGCTGAACGGCGCGATGTCCGGTGACATCGTCGTGGAACTGGCCGACGGGGTGTACCGGCTCTCCGCGCCGCTCCGGCTGACCGCCGCCGATTCCGGGAACAACGGCTACTCCGTCACCTGGCAGGCCGCGGCGGGTGCTCATCCCGTCATCAGCGGAGCCAGGGCGGTCACCGGATGGACCGTGGCCGATTCGGGGAAGAACATCTGGCGCGCCGACGTCGGCACCGGGATCGACACCCGGCAGCTGTACGTCAACGGCGCCATCGCCACGCGGGCGCGTACGGCCGTGAACCGGTCGGACTTCACCGCCACCACCACCGGCCTGAGATTCGGCAGCAGCGCGCTGAGCTATCTGAACAACCTGGCCAACCAGAACCGGGTCGAGATGGAGAGCGTGGGTTCGTTCACGGACCGCTACGTGACCGTGCAGAGCATCAGCGGGAACTTCATCACGATGCAGCAGCCCGGCTGGAACAACAGCACCTTCGGGTACGACACCTTCACACAACCGCACCGGGCCGGTCCGCTCTACCTGGAGAACGCGTACGAGTTCCTGGACGCGCCGGGGGAGTGGTACATCAACCCCGGGACCGGCGTCCTCTACTACATCCCGGCCGCCGGGCAGAACATGAGCAGCATCAGCGTCGAGCTGCCCGTTCTCCAGTCCCTGGTGAACGTCGGCGGCACCTACGACGCGCCCGCGCACCACATCACGTTCAGCGGGATCACGTTCACCGGCACGACCTGGCTCGGGCCCAGCAGCAACCAGGGCTACGCGGACCAGCAGACCGGCGCCTACATCGCGGGCAACTGGAACTGGCCCGCCGACAGGCTGACCTCCTGTCAGGAGGGCTGCCAGCAGTTCGAGGCCGCGCGGCCGAACTGGTCCCAGATGCCGGCGGCCGTACAGGTGTCCGCGGCCAACAACATCACCTTCACCGACTCCCGGTTCGTCAACCTCGGTCAGACGGCCGTGGGCATCGGCAACGACGCCAACGCGCACGCCAGCGGTGTCGGCCTGGGCGCCGGCGACATCACGGTCACCCGGTCCGAGATCGCCCAGAGCTCGGCCGGCGGCGTCGTGGTCGGCGGCGTGCGCGCCGACGCGCACCACCCCAGTGACCAGCGGATGGTCAACCGGAACATCACCGTCAGCAACAACCGCATCCACGACCTCGGCCTGGACTACCGGGGCATCGTCTCGGTCCTGACCACCTACGTCACCAACACCGACGTGTCACACAACGAGGTCTACAACCTGCCGTACACCGGCATGTCGATCGGGTACGGCTGGGGCGCCAACGAGCCGGGCGGCAGCAACCAGTACGCCAACCGGGGCCTGTACAACTACCAGCCGCGCTACACCACTCCCACCACCGCGTCCGGCAACAAGCTCATCGGCAACTACGTGCATGACGTCATGCAGCAGATGACCGACGGGGGCTGCATCTACACGCTGTCGTGGAACCCGAACGCGGTGATCAGCGGCAACCACTGTCTACGGACCAACGGCTGGTTCGGGATCTACTTCGACGAGGGCTCCAAGTACTACACCGTCACGGGCAACGTGCTCTCGAACACCGGCACCTGGGCCACCGCGAACTACTGGGGTGGCGAGAACATGGGGAACTTCACCGTCACCGGCAACTGGTCGACCAACGGCAGCACCAACGTGACCAACGGCGACCGCGGCAATGTGGTGAACAGCAATGTCACCGTCACCAACGGCAACTGGCCGGCGGGCGCCCAGGCCGTGATGGCGTCCGCCGGTCCGCAGGGCCGGCCTTCGGGGAGCGCGAATGCGTTCAAGGGGGTGGGGTCGGGGCGGTGCCTGGACGTCAGCGGAGCCTCGCAGGCCAACGGCGCGCAGCTGCAGATCTGGGACTGCAACGGCCAGTCGAACCAGCAGTGGAG
>NZ_JBFANV010000165.1:0-11522 GCF_040674955.1 Nonomuraea sp. NPDC049695
TGCCGCCCCGGCCGGGTGACGACCCCACCAAGCTCAGGAGCAACGCCACCGGCCCGTTCCAGGGCCTGATCGAGTCGGCCCGCGACGCCGCGCAGAAAGAGGTGCTGCCCGGCGACGACCGCGTCTCCTGCCGCAAGAAGTGGTTGCAGAAGGTCATCATCATGTCCGGCGGGCCGCTGATGAACTTCGTGCTCGCGTTCGTCTTCTCCACCATCCTGCTGGTCGGCATCGGCCTGCCCGTCGATGCCCCGATCGTGTCGCCCGCCACCAGGACGTGCGTGATCCCCGTCTCCGAGCAGCGCGCTGCCTGCGAGCCCGGCGACCAGCTCACCCCGGCCGCGCAGGCGGGCCTCAAGCCGGGCGACCACATGGTCTCCTTCAACGGCCAGAAGATCGGCTCCTGGGACGACGCCGTCGGCCTGGTCCGCTCCCACGGCCCAGGCCCGGTCAAGCTCGGCATCGTGCGCGACGGCAAGCCGACGACGTTCGACGTCACGCTCATCGCCCAGGACCAGCCCAATCTCCAGGACCCGAAGAAGATCGACAAGCACGTCATCGCCAAGGTGCTGCCGCTGACGTACGCGGCGGCGTTGGTTATGATGATCACGGCGGGCCTGCTCGTCTACGCCGACCTGGTCAACCCGCTCACGCTCACCCGCTGAGGCCTGCCGTGCCAGTGCTGGAGCGGCTGCGCCGGCTCTGTATCCCGCATGTCGCGGTCGAACCGACGATGATGTGTCCGTCTTCGCTGATTGCCACCGCTGTTACGGGTTTGGGGACGTGCAAGTCGGGACCAATTTGCTCGCGGGTGACAAGCTTCCGCATGCGGACCGTCTGATAGCCGATGGTCACAGCGATGGGTCGACCGTCCACGGTGGCGGCGACCGCTTCGGTGACTCTGGTAGGAAGGTCGTCAGGCACGTTGCCCGTGGCCACGTCCCATATCGTCTTCCACCTCAGCCGGCTCGCCGTGGGGCCGCCACTCACGCCCTGCGATCGCTAACCGCCCCGGCTGTTCACGCTTCCTGGCGTCCACGCTGATGACCGGTTCCGCGGCATCTTGATGCCGCATGATCTGCTCGTTGATGTAGCGGAACTGGGCGTCCCGGTCTGAGTGCTGCGCACCTTCCAGGATTTGGCGGTGCCCTGCAGCCTGCCGCGCACTCGCCGGGCGAGGCTGCGCGCCATCTGCGCCGGCGCCGCCCTCCGTGCCCCGCTGGTCCCGGCGGTAACGCTCGCTCAAGGCCGGGTGGGTCGAGTATGGACTTCCTCTGGGCACCGTCCGGCATAGGTGGAGCGGCACTCCATGAACTGGCGATCCCGTGAACGGCCGCGCGTGATCGGGATGGGAAGTGGGGGAGGGGCTCCAGTCATTGGACACGGCTGGGTTGCTCACGGAAGTCGAGGCGTTCCACTGCCTGCCTGGAGAAGCCGCCGGCCATGAGTCATGTGCGCTCGTCCTCGTCTGTTGGATGAGCTCCTCGACGAACTCATCCGCCGCGCAGGCGGACCTGAACGCCGCCGGCACGTGTGGGCCGATGCATCTCCAGGAGGGCGCTTCTGACGGGAGGTGTTCGGCAGTACGGCGATGCGCGCAGGCTCGTGGTCCTGGGCGCGAACGAGGCGATGTACATCGTGTTCGAGGAGGAGAACTGCTGGGAAGCCATGGGACGGACAGCCATCGTTGCGGTACGCGAGAAGACACGTCCGAATCGCCTGATGAACGCTATACACCGTGGCCCGGTCGCTTGACGGATTCGGACATCGCCTCAACGCGATAACGTCTCGTTGACCCGGGGAGACACCGTCGGCGAGTCCTCGCTGTCTCGGGGGCTCGCCGACTGGTGGAAAGGGGCAGGGCTGCTCGGCCTCTCATCATTTCGGCGTGTTCGCTCAGCATCCCACCTGTCGTTCGAAGGTGGAGCGCTCTCTCGTCTGAGGAGCGGAATGGCGGCACTTGCCGCCGGGACCCGGTCCGGCACCGGGAAAGGAATGTGATGTCAGAGATCTTGATTGTCGGTGGCGGTTTCGCGGGAGTGTGGAGCGCCGCCGCGGCCGCCAGACTGCGAGCCGGAAGCGATCTGCGGATCACTCTGGTCGCGCCCGGTGACGACCTGGTGCTGCGGCCACGCCTGCACAGGCTGGACGCCGACTGGTCCCGCGTGCCGTTGAAGCGGTTCCTGGATCCCATCGGTGTCACTCACCTGCGTGCGGAGGTGACCGGCATCGACACGGATGGGCGACTGGTGGATCTCGGGCACCGTTCCATCACGTACGACAGGCTTGTGCTGGCAGCGGGCAGTCGTCTCGTACGGGCGGCCATCCCGGGGGAGGAGTTCCTGTACGACATCGACACCGCCGAGGGAGTCTCCCGGCTTGCCAGCCGCCTACGGGACGCCGAGAACTTCAGCGCCATAGTCGTCGGCTCCGGCTTCGCCGGCCTGGAGATCGCCACGGAGCTGGCCGATCGCGGCAAGGTGACGTTGATCGAGCGTGCCCAGGTCGTAGCCCCCGACCTCGGCCCAGGCCCCCGGCCCGTGATCCAGGCGGCCCTGGCCGACTTGGCCATCGACGTACACCTCGGCACGACCGTCAGATCGGCCGACGCGGACGGCGTCGTCCTGGCGGACGGCCGGCAGATCCGGGCCGACGTCGTCATCTGGACAGCGGGCATGCAGGCCAGCCCCCTCACCGCGCAGATCCACGCGGAACGCGACCGCCTGGGCCGCCTGAAGGTCGACCGCCACCTACGCGTCCTCGATGACGTGTTCGCCGCCGGCGACGTGGCCGCCGCGCTCGCCGACCCCGACCACCAGGTCCTGCAGAGCTGCCAGTTCGCCACGCCCATGGGGAAGGCGGCCGGGCACAACGCCGCCGCCGACCTGCTGGGTCTTCCCCTCGTGGATTTCGCACCCGACCCGTACGTCACGTGCCTGGATCTGGGAGTCGCGGGAGCGGTCTTCACGACCGGCTGGGACCGCGAGGTTCAGTTGACAGGCCGGCAGGGCAAGGAGCTCAAAGGCACGATCCTGGATGTGATCCACCCGCCGCTCGACGACGCCGAGGAGATCCTCAGACAGGCCGGCCGGCAGAGCAATGAGGTCTCCGGCTAGCTTTCCGTCTCGAAGCGCTGCGCTGCCTGACGGAAGCTGCGCAGCTGTCGGACAACGATCTGCGGGGAGATAGAGCAGCCCCGTGGCCCACGACGTCTCTGGCAAGGTGGTCTGGCGGCACGACCGACGAGCCTGACTCGAACGAGATGGTGGGCGACGTGATGGCTGTCTCCAGCGGCGAAACTTTCGCCGGTGGGCCATTCCGCGCCTGGTTCCCCAAGACTGGGTCCGCTCTGAACCATGGGGTCAGCGGTCTGTACCGCGCGGGGTTGCACACGATCACGGTCGCCCCGGGGCTTGCGCGACTCCAGGCGCGTGCCAGGTCAGTTCGTTCCCGGCCGGGTGAAGCCCATGGGAGTGCGGCTGTAGGGAGCGATCTTGACGTCGGAGCCCGTTCTGGGCGCGTGGATCATCGTGCCCTTTTCGGGGTCGAGCACGATGCCCACATGGTCAGCGATGCCATCACCGTTGTTGTCGAAGAAGACGAGGTCCCCGGGCTGCGCGTTGCCGTCAGGGATGCGGGGCCCGCGCATCCACTGGCCGTGGGCGACCCGGGGGATGGCGGTCCCTGCGGACTCGTACGCGCGCAGTGTCAGCCCGGAGCAGTCGAAGGAGGTGGGTCCTGTCGCTCCCCACACGTATGGGTCGCCGATCTGCTTGAGGGCGTAGTCGATGACGGCCTGAGCGCGGGGGTTAGGCGCCAGGTTGTGGGCGTTCGGCGGGACAGCCAGCGAAGGCGCGCCCGCGTCGCCACCCCCACCGCCCACTCCGTTCAGGCCATACCCGTGGCCTCCGGTCGGCGCGCCGTTTCCGTTGTAGGACGCCAGCTGGGTGGTCGTGGCGCGGGGCTGGAAGTCGGGGTCGGGCACCCAGCGCATAGCGGAGTTGTTGCCTGGGATGAAGTCCTGATCACCAGGAGCGGGGATACCGGTGAAGAACTGAACCTCGCCGAGGTACTTGTCGATCTCATCGGTGGCCTGATCGAGGGCCTCGGTCGCCTTGTCCGTGTGCACCTTGGCCCGCTCGAGGGCATCGGACACCTGGGACCTGATGCTCGTCATTGAGATCGTGGTGCTGCCGGGGTCTCTGCGCTGCTCGTCCAGCCAGGCGCGCTTCTCCCCATAGATGGCTCGGACCTCGCTCTTGGCCGTCTCGAGGGCGGCCCCCGCAGCATCCAGCTTGCCGGCGCAGTTGGTCAGGGCATCACTCAGTGCCGTACCGGACTTGGGATACCTAGCCATGTAGGTGGCGAAGTTTTCGGCGGCGGCGCCGTTCCACGCGTTGTCCACCGTGCTGACTGCGCGTCTGATGACGCCAGTCTCCGTGGTGATGTCGGTGGCTAGCGTTCGCCATCGACTCGAGATCGTGGAGATCTCGGACTGGTCGCCGCTCAGCTTGTCGATGACGCGCTGGATGGGGATGAGATATTGGTCCCAGATATCCGTCACGCCTGCTCCGTTCGGGAAACGGTGGGGAGGTCGACCCGGCGGACGTTGTCGATGACTTGATGGATCGCCGCCTCGACCTTGGTCAAGTTCTGTTGGACATGGCGCATCTCGGCGTCGATCTTCGCCTCGAGGTCGTTGACGGCCTTGACGAGCTTGTCAGAAGAGCCCTCGAGGTCACCGAAACAGGTGCTGCCGACGCTCGCGGGAGCCTCGTCGGCCGCACTCTTGAACTGGTTCGCGACTCCTTTGGCCTTGGTCGCGCATTCCTCGAGCGTGTCAAAGTAGATCTCGAACCCTGCCACGTGAGTCACGCCTCTACTGTTAGATCAACGTCAATCACCCGACAATGTAACAGGGCGTTCGGGCGCTCAACGAGCAGCCCCAAGAAGGCCTTGACGGCCTGGCTGAACGCGCTGCCGGCCCGCCACGATTCCAAGGGCCCATGTGTGGCGAACCACGGCAACAAGGTGCGGGCCAACGGTAAGGTCGCGGCGGCAGCGGGGCAAGGGTGCAGGTTCCAGCCATGCCGGGCGGGCATGGCGCTGCGGATGGCATGGGCGACCAGCTCGGTCCAGTAATGGTCGCCATCACCCAGCCGACGACGGCTCTGCTGTGGCAGTCGATCCCTCCGATCAGGTGGAGAAAGCCTCGTAGCGAACTGTTCTACCCTCGATGTGGTGGCGAGCGGCTGGCCGCTAGCGATTCGTTGCGCTGGTGTAGGGCGTAGGCGATGATCGTGCCTCTGGAAGCGGTTGTCGGATGGCCGGGATCGACTCCACCCTCAAGATTGAGTTCGTCCACCGCCACTGTTTCGCCACCCGCGACAAAGCCCGCCTGGCGATCGCTACCTGGATAGCCGATTTCTACAACACCCGCCGCAGGCCCAGCGCCGACGACTGGCTGCCGCCGATCGACTACGAGCAATGCATCACAGCCGCCCCGAGCGGCCGGCAAGACGAGGGCTCAGGAGACCATCGCCGCATAGAAACGTCTCCACGCTCCCAGGGGATTGTCAGTGTCAGTATTTGATGCGGAGTGCGATAATCAAGGCGTCTTTATGTTATAGTCTACGGCGGAGATCTTGAGACCTTTGGCACAATAGGCATAAGACGAGTGGCCCACCGGCGCCCAGCCACCGAGAAACTGCTTCAGCTTTCCGACGGGGCCGCAGTAAGCGATCGCTTGGACGCGACTCGTTCCCTTATTGCAGTAGGCCTCGGCTCCCTGGGGTATTCCGTGGGTAGAGACGGCAACGCAGTCGCTCGGCGGGGGCTACGCCTGGAGTGCAGGTGATAACCGCCGCGGCCCCGAGAAGAGCCGCAAGTCCTGTGATCTTCATAGTAGAGCGCGCTATACATCCAGATCTTCTTGCCGAATCAGTCGGATGACTAGTTGGTGTGTCTGGATCGTGCGTCTGTCCAGCGGCCAGCACATGGCGGTGACGCCGATGGGCCGTCCGCCGGCCGAGCCGCGTCGGCGGGGGGCGTTGGTCGCGTGGTTCGGGGATGATGTGGCAGATTTTGCGGCGGCGTATGTAGACGCGATTGGCGCGAGAGAAGTAGGCCTTATCCGTGGCCAGGCTGTCGGGGCGGGTGCGTGGTTGCCCCGGCCCTCAATGAATGGTGGATGCGGATGCTGCCGAGCACCCGCCGGAACCGGGGGCGGTTGCGGTGCTGGCCCCGGGGTCAACACACCGACAGCGCTTGGCGGCGGCCGTCCGTCGACCTGTGGATTTTGGTGGTGAGGCCGCCACGGGGCGGCCTGGGCATTCCACGATCTGGCCCCCTTCGCCAGGCAAGCGGCCAGCACGGCCAGCACCGGATCGCCCCGGTTTGTACCGGCGGTGTCCCCCTTCCATTGACAGGTGCTGTTGTTGGCCGATCTTTCGTGCGCCGTTTGCGGGTGGCCTGCGTCGGGAGGCCGGGATTGGCCCTGGTGGATCTGTCCGTCGTCGAGGAGGTTCACCAAGGTGCCTCAGCTGGCCAAATTGCTGCGGGTACCAACCCCGGCCGACCGCAATCCGGGCCAGCCGTGGCGGCCGGACACGCCGCCACCCGCGTCGATCGACGCCGACAGGCCGTCGGCTGACATTAGGATCGGCTACGCCCGCTGGTCCGCTCATCCAGGAACTGCAGTCCCAGCTCGACGCGCTTGCCGCGCACGGGATCGGCCGCGAGAAAATCTTCGCCGAGAAGATCTCAACCCGGATGAAGGTGCGCCCGCAGTTCGAGGACGCGCTCGCCCTGGCGCGGCAGATCAAGGCGCATGCCCCGCACTGCCGGGTCATCCTGACGGTGTACGAGATGAAGCGGCTGGGCCGTGACGCCCGTCGAGCTCACTGCGCTGGCCGAGCACCAGACCCCGCACTGGCCGGCATCTACGATCCGGTATCTGACAGGCGCGCTAGCTAAAGGCCGCTGCTACGCTGCAGGTTGGGAGCGGACATGGCCCGGTCCACCATTTCTACGCACTGTGGTAACGCGAACGGAACACATGTACTGTAACGAACTCTCGACGTGCGCGGACATGCCCTTTGGTCCCTTCCACATTCATGTGTTACCGCCGTGGTGCGAGCGGCGACTAACCTTGCCACACGGCAGGACTGGCCTGGAGATTCCTCAGGAGACCCCCGAGGGGGAGGAGTGAGAGATGTGGTGGGCCCCCTCTACACACCCGGCCGGGAGCATCGGGCGATCTGATCTTCCTCAAGATCTGCCGGTCCTCGAGAGAGACGTGGTCCGGCTCGTCGTTCTCGATATATCTGATCGGTTGCTGTTGTTCCACACTCGCGATCCGACGATGCCAGAAAAGGGAATCTGGTGGGAACTCCCCGGTGGCGGGATCGATGACAACGAAGACTATGCCGACACGGCAATCCGAGAACTGAGGGAAGAGACTGGAATACAAGCCAAACGGCCACAGATCGGCATCTCCACTTGGCGGCGTAGCAGCTCATTTCGCTACCGAGGCACACGCTACCTGCAACACGAGATCGTCGTCAGCGTGCACCTCGATATCCTCGGCCCGGATATAGACGGATCGGAACGGTTGGAGTTCGAGAAAGAAGACTACTTCGGGTTTCGATGGTGGCCGATCGCCGAGGTGAAATCCAGCACAGATCAGTTCTATCCCCACAGGCTACCAGCGCTCCTGCCGGCGTTCCTCGCGCAGGAAAGCATCACCGAGCCGTTCGAACTGTGGCCCTGAACAAACGCACCAGGATCCTCGGCGCCTTCGAAGATGGCGGAGAGCAGCTCGCGTCAGGCCGGTGTCAGGTCTTCGACTGTGATGAGGTGTTGTAGCTGTTCCAGCGCGCATGCCACGTCCTGGCTGGGGGCGGCCGTGTCGATCAACTCCGCCGGTGTCACCAGCTTCGCCATGAGTGTGGTGAGCGGGTCATGTAGTTGCCACGTGACCTGCTCTCAGTGCGGCGGTGCCTTCGGACATGGCCGATGCGACTTAACGCAAGTGCGCCCTACAGGGGGTAAGGCGCTCCACATGATCGTCGAACCGCTGGTTGCGCCCGCCGATGGCGCGCTATCGGAGCCGCTGCTCGCCGAACTGACTGCGCTTACGCTGAGGCGCTGCTTGGCCGGTCGGAGGTGGATGGGCGGCTCGTGGGCATGGCGATCACGCTGGCGCACCATCCTGATCCGGCCGACCCGGACCCATGGATCGGGCTGTTGCTGATCGATGCACGGGTGCACCGCTCCGGGTACGGGCGGACGCTGGTAAGGGCTGTCGAGGAACGGTTTCGAGCGGTTGGTAGGACGGCGGTCCGTCTTGCCGAACTTGACAACAATCCGAAGGGCCTGGCCTGCTGGGCCACGCTCGGGTACGAGGTCCTCGGTCACCGCGAGGACCGGCAGCACGGGCGGCCCTGCACGGTCATGCGGAAGGAACGGTGAACCCGAGGTCCGGAGCCGGTCGAAGGCCGCGACGACCGCCGACACCATAGTGGCCGGATCAAGAAACATATGAGTACGCGCGGCCGGGAGCTTGAAGTTGCGCCGCCGTCAGCCGGCGTCCGGCATGACAGCTCTCACCCAGCCTCCGGCCGATCCGCCAGCGAGCGACGCCGACGACATCGAGCGCCAACTCCGGAGCTTCCCCCCGTGAAGAGGACACGGTTCAGGCTGCTGCGGCCAGACTATCCGCAGCTCGTTCGTACTCGGCCGGGCTGACGTGGCCGAGGGCGGAATGCCTCCTCACGGTGTTGTAGCGGTT
The DNA here is from genome assembly GCF_040674955.1 of Nonomuraea sp. NPDC049695. Taxonomy (NCBI): domain Bacteria; kingdom Bacillati; phylum Actinomycetota; class Actinomycetes; order Streptosporangiales; family Streptosporangiaceae; genus Nonomuraea; species Nonomuraea sp. NPDC049695. The sequence goes on from NZ_JBFANV010000165.1 coordinate 8,789, forward strand.
CATCCATCGAAAGACGGCCAGGCGGGCCGTACGGATGTCCGGGAACGCCCTCGCGCCCTGGAGGACCTCCCTCTTCAGCGAGGCGTTGAACGATTCGGCGAGCGCGTTGTCCGCGCTCGTGCCCACCGCTCCGCGCGAGCGGGTCACCCCCAGTCGACGGCAGGCCGTCTCGAAGTCCTGGGAGGTGTACTGAGCGCCGTTGTCGCTGTGGAAGACGGCCCCGTCGAGACCACCGCGGTCGCGGGCCGCAGCCTCCAGCGCGTCGGTGACCAACTCCGTGCGCATGTGATCGGCGATCGACCAGCCCGGGGCCTTACGCGAGAACAAGTCGATCACGGTGGCCAGATACAGGTGCGTGCCGTCAGCGATCGGGAGATAGGTGATGTCGCCCACATACCGCTGGTTCGCCGCAGGCGCGGTGAAGTCCCGGCCGATCAGGTCCGGCACCGGTGTGGCATCCCGCGCGGGGATCGTGGTCTTGACCCGCTTGCGCAGGTGGAACCCGACGATCCTCCGTTCGCGCATGATCCGCTCAACCCTCTTGTGATTGATCGTGATGCCGGCCTTGTTCAGCTCCGTCGTCACCCGAGGCGACCCGTAGGTGCCGTCATGCTCGCGGTTGATCTTCCTCATCTTCTCGGCGAGTGCGTCTTCCTCCCGGCGGAGTTCTTCCCGCTCCGCTTTGGTGTTCTTCCACCGGTAGTACGCCGAGCGGGTCAGTTCCAGCACCCGGCACAGCCGCTTGACCCCGAAGGCCTGCGCGTGGTCCTCAACGAATTGGAAGCGACTCACCAGTTCGTCTCGCCGGCAAAAAGCTTGGCCGCCTTCCGCAGGATGTCCCGCTCCGCCTCAAGTTCACGGATCTTGGCTTTGAGCTGCTTGTTCTCGGCTTCCAGCATGTCATCGGAGCCTACGGTCCCCGGCGAGCCGGCCTGATCAGAGGCGGCCGACCGTTCGGCCGGGCGCGTGCCATGCCCGGCCGCGCGCACCCAGATACGCAGCGTCTCGCGGGCCACCCCCAGATCGTCGGCGATCGACGAGATCGTCTTCTCGGGGTGGGCCAGCACGAACGCGACCGCGTCGGCCTTGAACTCGGCCGGGTAGTTCTTCATGGCCATCAGTGACATCTCTTCCCCTGGACCACAAGATCCAGTCTCCAGAGTGTCCTGCTTCAGGGGGGAAGCCCCTCCAACGAGTTGCTGGCGGGTGATCCTCAATGAGACACCTCGAAGGGCGCGGCAAGCTCAGCCGGCATCGCGAGGCCTGCGTGAGGCAGCGGCGAAAACACCTCCAATGGACCATATTCGATGAGACAACATGCCAAGCGGACCAGGTTCAGTGAGACGGCGGTGCTGCGTGCTGTCTCACTGAACCTGGTCCGCTGCAGGCGGGACGGTTGCCCTTGGACCAGATTGGATGAGACAGGACAGTCCCGCTCCAGCCACGGTAGGACACAGCTCCCGTCGTGGTCTTCGCGAGTGCACGCGATCAGCGTGCCGTCGGCCTTGAACTTGTGGGTGGCCACGAAGGCTTGTTCGGCGTGCTTGTCCAGGGGGCGATGTAGCGCATCGACATGGTCGAACTGGCGTGACCGGTAGTGTGGAAGGCGCTCTTCCCTCCTCCAAATCCGTCGCCGGCCCTTGACGGCATCGTGTCGGGGCCACGTGGAGGATGGAACACTCTGCCGGCGCGGCGGGCTTCATGTGCCCGATCGCTGCAGCCATTGGACCAGCGCCTTCCTGACCTGGCCCGCAGACGGGAAGGTCGCCGTCCACGCGGTGTACCCGTCGGGCCGCACAAGAATGGTCGTGGCCTTGCCCAGCGGCAGCGGACGGGAGGAGCGCAGTACGCGCAGCCGGTCAGGCCAGGGGTCATCGTCCGCCGGCAGGCTCTGCGTGGTGTCGACGAGGACGAAGCGGCTGTCGCCGAGGTGCTCGTACAGCCGGCTCGCCTGCTCGCCGAGCAGGAGCGCCAGGTCGGGGACGCGGGTGCCGGCGAGCGGCGATTCGGCGACCTGATCCGGTACGGGGTAGGTGATGCTCATGCCGGCGAACATCAGCCGCAGCTCTTCCGAGACCCATGGGTGGTTGACGATCTTCGGGAAGAGGTAAGGGCGGACCGCCCGGACGGCCGCGGGCGCCTCGGCGACGCGCCGTAACGTGTCGGTCAGGCGCAGGACTGTCTTCCCGATCGGGTGGCGTTCGGAGTGGTAGGTGTCGAGCAGCCACGACGGCGCCCATCTCCCGTCGGCGGCGATCAGTTTCCAGGACAGGTTGGCGGCGTCCTGGATGCCGGTGCTCATGCCCATGGCGCCGAGCGGCGAGTGCACGTGTGCCGCGTCCCCGGCCAGGAAGACCCTGCCGACGCGGTACTCGCGCGCCTGACGGCGCTCGCTCAGGAACCGGATGGACCACCGCATCTCCGCGAGGCCCAGGTCGTCGCCCGTGATGCGCAGCAGCGCGTCGCGCACCTCCTCGACGCCTACCGGTTCCTCGATGGGCACGCCCTGGCGGGTACGGTCCCAGATCGTCGCGCGGTACCACCCGTCGCCGAAGGGGAGCAAGACCACAACGCCGTCGTCGCCCATGAACGGATCGATCGCCATCGGCAGGCCGGCATCCAACCGTGCGTCGGCGAGCAGGATCGGGGTGTCGTAAGCGTGTCCGCTGAACCCACCGACAGCAGGCGGCGCACCGCGCTGTGCGCCCCGTCGCAGCCCACCACGTAGCCGGCC
>NZ_JBFANV010000166.1:0-11489 GCF_040674955.1 Nonomuraea sp. NPDC049695
GTCCACCCCGCCGACCGGGTCGATGCGCAGCCCCTCGATCCAGAAGCGGCCCAGCGTGTAGCCCGCCACGTCCTCATCCTGAACGACGCGTTCATCCTCAACTTGAGTGTCCGTGTACATCGCCTCCGAGCCATTGGGAGGTGGTACGGCGGCTCAACGCCACCCACCGCTCGTGCTACCCCGAGGACCTGCCACTCGACGTGATCGGGACGCTCAACGGGTGGACCTTCAGCCCCGAGAACGACCTGGAAGCGAACCTCACCGAGCTGGGAGGACCAGAGGACCAGGCATCCTTACTCACGGTCTTCGCGGCCCTCTGGTACGGCGACGAGCAGGCCACCCGCCGCCTGCGTGAGTCCGCCCAGCTTCCCGAACCCGTGATCAGGCGCCAGATGATGCAACTCACTAGCTGGTACGGGTACGAGTTCCTCCTCCATGCCCTCGCCGAGAGCGAAACCGAGCCCGAACTACTGGCCGAGATCGAAGAACGGCTGGCGTCTCCCCTGTGGGCGGACACCTACAACGCGTTCAACGAGCACCTCGCCTTCACCAGCGTGATGGTGGATGAGGCCGGCACTCCGGTGGAGACCTGGAGCGATAGCGATTAGGCGGCTCACGACCGAGTCTGCGTTGTGGCTGTCGGCACGGCTGGCGCTCCCGGGGCTTCCCCCCTCTCGGCCCGCTGCGTTCATCGGTGCTGCCGGAAGGCTCGGCGGTAGTTGCGGGGGGCGACGCCCCGGCGTGCGGTGAACTGCTCGCGTAGGACGGTGGCGCTGCCGTAGCCGACGCGGCGCGCCACCTCCTCGATCGACAGGTCGGTCGTCTCCAGCAATTGCTCGGCGCGGTCGAGACGCTGGGCCAGCAGCCAGGCGTGGGGGCTCGCGCCGGTGGCGGACTTGAAGGCGCGGGCGAAGGTACGGCGGCTCATCAGCGCCCGCGCGGCCAGCTCCGCGACCGGGATGCGGCGGTCCAGGTTCGCGCGGGCCCAGGCGATGACCTCGGTGAGCCGCATGTCGTCGCCGTCGCCTGGCATCGGCGCGCTGATGTACTGGGCCTGGCCACCGTCCCGGTGCGGCGGGGTGACCAGGCCACGGGCGACGCGGTTGGCGAGCCCGGCGCCGTACTCGCGCCGGAGCAGGTGCAGGCACAGGTCGAGCCCGGCGGCGGCGCCCGCCCCGGTGGCCACGCTCCCGTGGTCGATGTAGAGGGCGTCCGGTCTGACCCGTACGGCTGGGTAGCGGGCGGTGAGCTCGTCGGCGAACTGCCAGTGCGTCGTGGCCTCCAGGCCATCCAGCAGACCGGCGGCGGCGAGCAGGAACACCCCGGTGCAGTGAGCGGCCACGACCGCCCCCGCCGCGTGGGCGCCGCACAGCGCGTCCAGCACGGCCGCGCCGGGCTCGGCGCGGAACGCGTCGCCCGGCAGTACCAGCACCAGGTCGGCGTCGGAGAGTGCGGCCAGGCCGTGCTCGACCCGGAGCGGAAGGCCGAGGTCGGTACGCAGGTCGCCGGGCCGCTCCGAGCAGACCACCGTCTCGAACGCCGGACGGTCCGACCCACCGCCGAACACCCCGCCGACGATGCCCAGCGCCAGGGCGGTGACCCCGCTCGGCGCGTAGGCGACAATCCGCTGGAAGCCCATGGCCTGCCATCATGGCACAAAACCCGCGATCAACGGCAATACGGCCACTTTCCCAGAACGCGCCGTCCGGCCAGGCTGGCGCCGACCCTCGATCACATGGAAAGGCGGCACGTCATGCCGGAACGCAACCGCAACAAGGTCATCCTGGTCACCGGGGCGACGGGCAGGCAGGGCGGAGCGGTCGCGGCCCGGCTGCTCGCCGACGGCTGGACGGTGCGGGCACTCACCCGGTCTCCGGACTCACGGCAGGCCAAGGAACTCGCCGCAGCGGGCGCGCAGATCGCGCAGGACCGGCCCGGGGACCGTGCGGCGCTGGAGGCCGCCATGACCGGCATCCAAGGGGTGTTCAGCGTCCAGGCCGGAGTGCTGGGCGCATCGCCGGTTCCGTACGACGCCGAGGTCGCCAGGGGACGCCTCATCGCCGATGTCGCGCTGGCGGCGGGCGCGGCGCACCTGGTGTTCTCGTCAGTGGCGGGCGCAACCCTGGCCGAGGGAGTACGCGCGTTCGAGCCGAAGCTGCGGATCGAACACCACCTCCAGCGCATCGGCGCGCCGGCGACGATCCTGCGGCCGGCGTCGTTCATGGACAACTACGCCGATCCCGCGTTCGGCCTCGGCTCCGGCGCACTGGCCACACCGCTCGCGGCCGACGTCCCCGAACAGCTCATCGCGCTCGCCGACATCGGCGCCTTCGCCGCCCTGGCCTTCGACGACCCGACGAGCTACCTCGGCCGGGCCGTCGACATCGCCGGCGACGAGCTCACCCCGCCGCGGATCGCGCGGGCGCTGAGCACTGCCCTCGGCCGTGACGTTCCGTACGTCCCCATTCCGGTCGAAGTGATACAGGCGCAGAACGCCACGTTCGCCGAGGCCGTGGACTTCCTCAACCGCAACGGCGGCTACGGCGCCGACCTGGCCCGAGCCCGGGTACTCCACCCGGGCCTGCTGACCTTCGACCGCTGGCTGGCCACCGGCGGGGCGGCGCGGATCGCCGCCCTCCTGCCCTAGCTCCCGCGCGAGGCGAACCCAGGCCGGTCGCTTCAGCCCAGGAGCTTCCGAGTCGGGCTCCTCCTTCGTCGAGCGAATCACAGTGAACACGGGAACTGTCCTGGATCTTGCCCGTGCCTCGTGTCCAGCGGGGATGGCGGGCTGGGCGCACCGGGTCACGTCCATGGACGTGACCCCAGTCGTGTCGTCGCTACGCGGAACGGTGCCCATCACGCGCTCCGTGTCGCCGGACTCAGATGATCGCTTGCAGACTGCCTACGCTCGTTCAGTAGCCTCCGCGCCAGCTCAACGCCGCGCCGCCAGCACTCAGGATCAGGTTCTTGCGTGCTCAGCTTCAGCGGCTCGGATTGCTCGGCTCGTGCGGGGGACGAGAGCGGGGCCGCGGGCGACACCTCGGCCTGCCCTTCCCGGGCAACGGCGGTTTCGGCATGCCGCTGTTGACACACCTCGAAACCGATCTTGGCACAAGCACCGCAGGGATGCCCTGACGGCAGCAAGTGATCCTCACAATCGGGCCGGGGGCAGTCGTAACCACGCTTGATCACCGTCAAGGCCGCAGCGACCGGACGGCGAGGCTCGCGGCCGACCCAAACTGCCAACCGGCGGCGAATGCGCAGGGTCATCTCGGTGACGGTCTTGCCGGCCGCCATCTCCGACTCGATGGCGGCAAGGACTCGGTCCCGGTCACGCGAGCTCATGTCGAGCTGCCAGGGCAGAGGGATCGCAGCCATCACACTCAATGCACCTGGCGGTTGATGTCGCGAGGTGGCGCCCGGCTTGTTCCCGTCGATGATTGGCCTCTCGCGCGACAGCGCGCTCCCGGGGTCGCCCTTACGGTGCTGTAGATCGCCTACGGCGAGAGGGTCTGCGCTGTCTGAGGGTGAATCGTCTGAAGGTGCGCTCTCTGAAGGTGCGCCATATGGAGGCGTCACATTTGGCAGGGGGTGATTCGACGCCTCTGGCAAGGGGGGAGTCGTCAGATCTGGCAGGGGGGACTCGTCAAGCGTGGCACTTACACCAGGGCCATCGGCAGGAACCTCGTCTGCGGGAATGATCGTGATGAGGTGCTCGTCGGTGATGGCTTGGACATGCATCCACAACCCGCCGCGGCGGCGCACCCGCACCCAGCCGACCGCCTCCAAGGCCCTCAGCCGGCGACGTGCGGTGGTGTTTGAACGATAAGCCTCCCGCCGCAGGTCAGGCAGGGTCGCGAAGGGGTGTGGGTGGATAGGGGGTGCCCACAGCGCAACACGTCTGTCCTATCTGTAGGTCATCGGCTGGATACGACCGGTACGATCGGGAGGAGATCACGAACCGGCGCGCAGGCGTGGCACGAGGAGACTGGTTGAGCGACAGCGTGGCCGCCGATGCTGAGGGCAAGGCCGGTGAGGCAGCTGCGCCGCCTCCGTTCGAGCCGGTGCGGGTCGTGCCAACTCGGCCCGATGGCTGGCCTGACTGGCTCGGCCGCAGGCCGATCAGCTCGGTCGACCGGGACAGGATCCTGAAGGATCTGAGTGCCGATCAGGAAGAGCTGGACGCTGCCAAGCGACGAGACGGCCTGCGCCTCGCACCGCTGTTCTCGTCGGTGACGATCGAAGGGTTCGGCGGCCAGGGTGACCCACGGAAAGTGGCCCGGCTGCGAGCCGCCATCAACGCGGCGTGCCGGGTCGCGGCGGGCGATCGGCGAACCAGTTACCACGCGACCGATGAGCGCATCACGATCGGGATCGCGGGGCCGGACGCGCGTGAGCGGATCGCGGTGCTGCGCCAGCAGCTTGCCAAGATCGGCGGTAGCCGCGGCTGGACGATCATCGAAGATCTGAACTGACCCAGTTCTCACGGTGAGTGAGGGTGGTGACTGTGTGTGGATCGCAGAAATGAACATTTCTGCGACATCCCGCAACGACGCCCCGTTCCACTCGCCCGACCACTCGATCATGTCTCATAATCCGCGTACGAAAACTATGTTTCGCAACTCCGCATCAGCGCCGTTTATGAGATACTTTGGGGCGTGAGTAGGATCGGTTATGGGCGAGTCTCCACCCGCGACCAGAACCCCGACAGCCAGCGTGACGCCCTCACCGCGGCCGGATGCGATCGGATCTTCATCGACAAGGCGTCCGGGAAGATCGACCGCCGCCCCGAGCTCGACAAGGCGCTGGATTACCTCCGGGGCGGGGACACCTTCGTCATCACCCGCCTGTCGCGCGCCGCACGATCCCTACGGCACCTGCTCGACCTGGCCGCGCAGCTTCGCGAGCGTGAGGTCGAGCTTCTGGTGCTTAAGCAGGGTATCGATACCTCCACGCCGTCCGGGCGCCTGCAGTTCCACATGTTCGGCGCCTTCGATGAGTTCCTCCGGGAGCTCATCGTTGAGGGCACCCTCGAAGGGCTGGCCTCGGCCCGAGCGCGCGGCCGCGTCGGCGGGCGCCCACCGGCCCTGGACGCTCACGGCGTGGAGATGGCTCGGGCGTTGTATGAGATGAAGGGCGATGACAGTAAGCGCCGCTACACCGTCCAGCAAATCGCCGACCGGCTCGGCGTCAGCCGCGCCACGATCTACCGTCACCTTGACCCCGACAAGCCGGTCTCGGCGTAGGCGGAGCGTGGTGCTGCCCCGATCACCTACTACGGCGGCGGGGCCAAGCTCGCCGCCGTGCTGCCCGAGACTCACGGTCGCGGTCGCCCTGGTGCTGGGAGCCGCGTAGCCGCGATACGACGGCATGGCGGCTTCATGCTCCGTCGTTGCCGGCCTTGGCGATGAGCGCCGAGGCCAGCCCGGCTGTCTGGGTGGCGATCTCTCGCGCTGGGACCTGCCTGCCGGTGTCCAGCCACCAGATGATGGCCTGGAGGAACATGCCTCCCAGGAGTGTGGGGACCAGGTCGCCGGGCGCCTTGGGCAGGTGCTGGGCGGTCATGTCGGCGAGGGTGGCCTGCATCCTGCGGGCGAACCAGGTGCTGCCGTTGCTGCCCAGCAGCGCGCCGTATAGGCGGTGGTAATGGTCGATGTGCTCGAAGAACCCGGTCCACCGCTCCAGCACTGGCGTGCCGGGGTGGTCGGTCATGGTGCCGAGCAGTTCGCCCATGGCCTCGTCGAAGATCTGCTCCACGAGCTGGTACTTGTCGCGGTAGTTGCGGTAGAAGGCGGCCCTGCTGACCATCGCCCGCTCGGTGATCTGCCCGACCGTGAGCCGCTCGAAGCCATGCTCCTCGATGAGCTCGACCAGCGCCTGCCTGAGCAGCGTGCGGGTACGCCGGACCCGGACGTTCTCCCGAGACAATTTCGAGCCTCCTGTCCAGGTTGAGACGGAACGCCGGTAATGAGACTGGTCGATATGAATCAGTACGGACAGTATGCCTGCTGAGAGACAACCTGTCTCCTTGGAAGGATGCTCATGAAAGCTCTCGTCGTTCCCGGATACGGCACGCCCGACTCGTTCACCATCGAGGACCTCCCGATTCCCGAACCCGGTCCAGGGCAGCTGCAAGTCCGGGTGGCCGCAGCCTCGCTCAACCCGGCCGACCTGCTGATGACCGCGGGCACAGTACGCGAGATGGTCCCGCTGGACTTCCCATTCGTCCCCGGCACCGACGTCGCCGGCACGGTGACCAAGATCGGCCCTGGCACGCACGGGTTCGAGGTGGGCGAGGAGGTATTCGGCTTCGGCGCACCGCCGTCGTTCGCCGCCGGCGTCGGCATCCCCGCCGTCACCTCCGGCGCGCTGGCCGAATACGCGACCTTTCAGGCAGGCCCGTACCTCGCGAAGCGGCCATCGAAGCTGAGCGCCATCACCGCGGCCGCGCTGCCCAGCACCGGCATGACCGGGCTCGCTGTAATCGATCGCGGACTGTTCCAGCCGCACGAGACGGTCCTGGTAATCGGCGCGCCTGGCGGCATCGGCAGCGTCGTCGTGCCGCTGCTGGCCAGGCAGTGCACCGTCATCGCCACCGGCATCGAGCTCGACCGGGACTACGTGCGGGGCCTGGGCGCCGTCGACGTGATCGACTACCGCGAGAGCGACCTGATCGAGGAGGTACGGCGGCGCCGCCCCGAAGGCGTAGACGCGGTGGTGAACCTCGCGCTGACGGGCGAGGCGGTCATCGCGGCGACCCAGATACTGCGTCCCGGCGGACGGCTGCTCAGCACCACCCCGGGCACGCCCACCCACCCGGCGGTCACCACGGTGATGGGCACCACCGACCTCCGTCCCGGCACCATGGACTCCCTGGCCGCCCACGTGCTCGACGGCACGCTGCCCCAGCCCGCGACCAGGACCTATGGCCTGAGTGATGCGGCGCGCGCCTACCAGGACCTGGCGCAGGAGCACACCCGTGGCAAGCTCGTCGTCATCGTGGACCCGGAGGCCGCCCGATGAGAATGCGCGCGGTGGAGTACGACAGGTACGGCGGGCCGGAGGAACTGAGCGTGCGGACCGTCGCCCGGCCGGAGCCGGGGGCGGGACAGGCCCTCATCCGGGTTCACGGCACTAGCGTCAACCCGGTCGACGTCACGATCCGCTCCGGCGGGATGAAGCTGATGGCGGGCCGTCGCTTTCCCAAGCGGACCGGCCTGGACTTTGCCGGGGAGGTGACAGAGCTCGGGCCAGGGGCCACCGACGTGAAGGTCGGGCAGCGCGTGTGGGGTTTCCTGGGCGACGTACGCGGACGCACCGGCGCCACTGCCGAGTACGTCGCAGTCAAGATCTCCGCTCTCGGGCCCGCGCCGGCCCGGGTGGATCTCACGTTGGCCGCCGCGCTGCCCAGCGTCGGGGTGACCGCGTTGCGCGCGCTGCGTGACGTGCTCCGGCTCGCCTCCGGCGAGGAACTGCTGGTGGTCGGCGCGAGCGGCGGCGTGGGCAGCACGGCGATTCAGATCGGCCTCGCCATGGGCGCCCGGGTCACTGCCATCGCCAGCGCGGTCAACCGCGGCTTCTGCCGCGACCACGGGGCCACTCGCACGCTCGATTACCGCAATCCGGCCGCGATCGGCGGATCTTTCGACGTCGTTCTCGACTGCCACGGCAGCGACCTCGGCCGCTACCGACGCCTGCTACGCCGGGGCGGCCGGATGATGACCACCGCCAGCAGCGGCATGGGATACGCCATGCGCTCAATCGTCACGCCGGGGCCACGAGTACGGGTGATGATGGCACGCTCGCGGCGAGCCGACCTCACCGCGCTGGCCGAATACGTCGACCGAGGAGCCGTCCAGCCGATCGTCGAGGAGATCTATCCACTGGAAGACATAGCCCAGGCCCACAAGCTGACCGAGACCGGACATGCACGAGGCAAACGAGTGATTGCTGTACTGACCAGTCCTTAACCACGGCTCTTGGGGCGCGTTCGAACGGAAAGTCACGGTCGACCGATCCACATACGGAACTTCACAGTTCGGATGCTCTCCATGCCCCTGATCTACACCGGCCCAACCGGCTGCGCAGCACCCGCGCCATCGCCCAGCGGCAAGCGCTTGGCGACGAGCTTGTCACTTAGAGTGATACCCCCTCCTTGGGGCGCTGTTACCGGCCCGCGGATCTTTAGGACGAGGCTGGCGGGAGAAGGGCAGGGGAATCGGCCAGGAGCTGGAATCGGTTGTCACGCTGCTGGACGCGGCCGCTGGTGGGGTGCGTGAAGTGGGTGCCCAGCAGCAGGTCATCGGTGTCGGCCAGTTCGGTGAGCAGGTGGTGGCGGGTGGTTCGTGCCTCGGCGGGATCGACGTCGCCGACGCTTCCCATGTCGGGGTACGCCAGTTGCAGGGGATGATGCAGGCTGTCGCCGCTGATCAGCGCATTGCGACTGGTGCCTGTCAGCTTCACCGACAGGTGGCCGGGCGTGTGGCCGCGTGTCGGTACCAGGCGGACGCCGTCGGCCACCTCAAGGCCTGAGGCGGGGATGTCGAGCAGGTCGTACAGGCCGTTGTCGCGAATGGGTCGCAGGGAGTCGCGGTGTACCTGGGCGACTTCCTCGTCGCTTGCGGCGACGTCGGTCCAGTAGTCCCATTCCCTGCGGTCGGTGAGGTAGCGGGCGTTCGGGAAGGTCGGTGTCCAGCGGTTGTCGACCAGGTGAGTGTTCCAGCCGACGTGGTCGATGTGCATGTGCGTGGTGATCACCAGGTCGACGGTGTCTGGGGCGAAGCCTGCGGCGGTGAGCCAGTGCAGCAGCGGGGTCTGCAGGTTGTCGGCGTCGGGTATCTGCCGGGGCTTGTCGTTGCCGATGCCGGTGTCGACCAGGATGCGCTTGCCGTTCACCTTGATCGCGAAGATGTGAACGTGCATTGCAAAGGCTGTGCCGTCGGTGAAGTTGGGGTGCAGCCAGGGGTGGTGCAAGTGTTCCGGTGTGGCATCGGGCAGCAATCGTTGGCTGGTTGCCGGTGATATGTCGGTTTCGTCGATTCGGCGCACAACGATGCCTCCGAGGTCCCACCCCAGGAAGGCCGGGGATACACGGCTTGTGAACACTTTGAATCCATTCGTCTTGTTTGGCCGTCGGTTCCGTGGCCCTGCTATGGCCGCACGTCGAGCGTTTCTGCTGGCCATGCCGAAACGATCTCTCGCAGACTGGCGTTGATGAATCTGTCATCTGACTGGAGATCGGGGTCAGGAGGTTTGTTGGATGTGGTCGGACAGTCTCGCGCCTGCAGCTCTGCAATAGCTTCCGAGAGACGATGCTTTCGTGCGTTCGCGAACGTGGGGCGTCCCCCGGCACGGGTGGTGGGCCGTCACGTTCCGTTGCCGGCAAGCTGCCGATGGGATTGATGTCGTCGGCTGTGTCGAGACTCTTGCTGATTGTGCACGCCATGCGCACGCCGTTACATCGACCGCTGATGCGCCCGTGCCACTTGGCCTACTCTGGTCGGCTCGGCCCTCGGAGTGTTGAGGAACGAGAACGTACGCTAAGCCGGTTCCTTCGAATTACTGATGGTGTGTGATCGTCATCGCCTGGTGGACGCTGGCGTACGTTTCCGTTCGATCGCATCTGGCGTCGGGACCGAGACTGAAGCTGGCCGCGAGGCAGGTGACCGGTTGGCGGTCGAGCGGTAACGGTTCGATTGCTCGGGTCACGGTAGGCAGGGCTTGGTCCTACCTTGCGTTCATGCCGGTGAATTTCCTGAGCGATGGCGAGGCCGCCCGCTACGGGCGCTTTGCCGATGTGCCAGGGCGCACGGAGCTGGAGAAGCTGTTCTTCCTGGACAACGCGGACAAGGCGCTGATCAGCAAGAAAAGGGGTCCGCACAACCGGCTCGGTTTTGCCGTCCAGCTGACCAGCGTGCGTTACATCGGCCGGTTCCTGGCGGATCCACTCGACGGAGTGCCGACCGAGGTGATCGACTATCTGGCCGAGCAGTTGGCGATCGCGGACGCGTCGTGTCTGAAGCTGTACGCGCAGCGGGAACCGACGCACCGTGAGCATGCCGGGCAGATCCAGACGAAGCTGGGGCTGAAGGACTTCGGCCAAGCCGAGGCCGAGCTGGAGACGACCCTGGCCGCGCACGCGTGGAACTCCGGGGACGGGCCGACCGCGATGTTCCAGTACGCGGTGCGCTGGCTGCGGGAGAACGACGTGCTGCTGCCGGGCATCACCACGCTGACCCGGATGGTGGCCCGGATTCGGGAGGAACAGACCGAGCGCTTGTATGCGACGGTGGCGGCGATGCCGACGTCGGAGCAGGTGGAGGCGCTGGAGCAACTGCTGGAGGTCCCGCCGGGCAAGACGATGACGGAGCTGGAGCGCTGGCGGCAGGGGCCGTCCAAGGCGTCCGGGCCCGGGATGGTGAAGGCGCTGCAGCTGGTGGAGGAGATCCTCGGTGCCGGGCTGGGCCGGTTGGAGCTGGATGTGTCGGTGCCGCGGCGGCGGGTGCTGGAGCTGGCCAAGTACGGGCTGACAGTCCGCTCGGCGCAGCTGAAACGTCATCCGGACGCGCGCAGGCTGGCCACGCTGGTGGCGACGGCGCGCCGGTTGGAGACCAAGACGATCGACGACGCGCTTGAGCTGCTGGATCTGCTGATGGTGACCGAGCTGCTCGGCAGGCGCACCGCGAGGCCGACAAGCAGAAGGTGAAGAAGCATCCGAAGCTGGCCAAGGCCTCGGCCCGGCTCGCGGCCGCGGTGGAAGTGCTGCTGGAGGCTACCGAGTGGGGCGAGGAGGTGCGGCTGTTCGAGGTGTGGGAGATGATCGAGGCGGTCGTGCCGCGCGGGCAGCTGCGCGAGGCGGTAGAGGTGGTTACGGACATGGTGCCGCCACCGGACGCCGACGACGACGGCGGCTGGCGAGCGGAGATGGCCGGCCACTATCCGATGGTGTCGGGCTTTGTGAAGTTGCTCACCGGTGCGATCGAGTTCGACGCCAATCCCGAGGGTGAGCAGGTACTGGCGGCAATGAAGGCGCTGCCCGCCGCGCTGGCCCACCGGCCGCGCACCCACTCGGCGAGCCTGCTGCCCGTCCGGTTCATCGATCCCGGCGTGGTGAGCGGGGTGTGGCGGCGGCTGGTCTTCGGCCAGCCCGCGCGCAAGGACGGCCTGGCCGACCGCAACGCGTACGTGTTCTGTGTGCTGGAGCAGTTCCACCGCCGCTTGAAACGGCGGGAGATCTTCGCGCCAGGCTCCAGCCGCTGGCGTGACCCCAACGCCCAGCTGCTGGAGGGCGCCAAGTGGGAGGCGGTCAATCTCAGCGTGCTGACCGACCTGGGCCTGCCCGAAGACCCTGCCGGCCTGCTGCGAGAGCTGGAAGATCTCCTGGATCAGACCTATCGGCAACGCCGTTCAGTTAAGAGTTAGGGCTGTTCGTCAAAGCCGGTGAACAAAGCAGCGGAGCCGCTGTAGAAGAGGTGTGTCACTCCAAGACA
>NZ_JBFANV010000167.1:0-11463 GCF_040674955.1 Nonomuraea sp. NPDC049695
CCACACCCACCTTCCACACCCGACGAACCTCCGCTCTCCTCACCACCGGCCGCCCCATCGGCACCCCGCTCACCGGCCACACCGGCGCCGTCCTCGCGGTCGCCACCGCCACCCTGAAGGGCAAGCCCGTCGCGGTGAGCGCGGGCAAGGACAAGGTGCTGCGGTTCTGGGACCTGACGGCCGGCAAGCCCGCGGGCCGGGCCAGGGCCGGGCACACCGACTGGGTGCGGGCGCTGGCCGTCACGCCGGACGCCGTCGTCTCCGCCTCCGACGACAAGACGGTCAAGATCTGGAACCTCGCCTCTCGCAAGGTCACCACGATCGAGAGCCTGCCCGATGTCGTGATCTCGCTCGCCGCGATCAGGACGGGGACGTCCTGGACGCTGCTGGGCGCGGGCCGCGACGGCGTGATCCGCGGCTGGGACACCGCGGGCAAGCCCGTGGGCGCCCCGCTCACCGGACACACCGGATTCGTCACGGCCGTCACGGCGGCCCTGATCGACGGCGCCCCGCTCGCCTTCTCCGGCGGCGCGGACAAGTCCGTACGGACCTGGGACCTGGGCAAGTGGACCGCCTCCGCCGTGTCCGCCGGCACCCCCGGCCATTCCGCCGCCGTCAAGGCGGTCGCGCTGGCGACCGTGGGCGGCAGGCCGCTGGCCGTCTCCGGCGGGGCCGACAAGACCGTCAGGATGTGGGACCCGTTGACGGGAAAGGCCATCGGCACGCCGCTGCTCGGGCACACCGATCAGATCATGGCGATGGCCGCCGGCACCGTGGGCGGCAATCCGGTGGCCGTCAGCGGTGACGCGGGAGGAGTGCTGCGGATGTGGCGGCTGGACACGGGCGCGGCGCTGGGCAAGCCGCTCACCGGCCACCAGGGCAGCGTCAACGCCGTCACGATCGTCAACGACGTGATCGTCTCGGGGGGCGCCGACGGCCGGCTGTACCGGTGGAACGCCGTCACGGGCGCCCCCGTGGGGCCGCCCCTTTCCGGGCACCGCAAGCCGATCAGAGCGGTGGCGTCCGCGATCGTGAACGGCCGGCCGGTGGCGATCTCCGCGAGCGAGGACCACGAGCTGCGCCTGTGGGACATCGCCGCCGGCAAGCAGATCGGAGCGCCGCTGACCGGCCACCAGGGTGTCGTCCTCGCGGTGACCACCGCCGTGGTCGACGGCCGTCCCATCGCGGTGTCGGCGGGCGAGGACCGTACGCTGCGCCGCTGGGACCTGATCACGGGGACGGCCATCGGCGCCCCGCTGACCGGGCACACCGACTGGGTGCGGGCGCTGACGACGGCCGGCGACCGGGTGATCTCGGCAGGTGACGACCGGTCGCTGCGCGTGTGGAGCCTGCGCACCGGCGAGGCGGTCGGCAAGCCGATCGGCGGGCACGCCGGTCCCGTGTACGCTCTGGCCGCCGGTCAGGCCGGCGGCACGACGATCGCGGTCTCCGCCGGCACGGACTGGACCGTACGTGCCTGGAACATCCTCGGCGGGTGACTAGCGGACCGTCTTGACGGAGTTCCCCGGCCCGGTCCGCTTGACGTACTCGCGTGCCTGGTCGGTCCTGAGGGCATCGCTCAACGCTCGGGTCTTACGGCTGTCCAGGTAGACGACGCTCTGCGCGCCCTCCATGCCGGTTCCACGGGTGGGCATTGTGAAATAGTCGGACGCGTCCAGCTCCGCCAGGTCGATGAGACGGCTTCTGAGCATGGCCAACGTCACGCCGTCGTCGACGGTGGTGGCCTTGGTGATCGAGCGGAGCAGTCCGTCGACCTTGCCGGGGTTGGTCAGGGTGCCGGCGGTCAGCGTCCGGTCGGAAAGGGCCTTGAGCAGCGCCTGCTGGCGCTTGATCCGGTCGAAGTCCCCGCCGGGCAGGTTGTAGCGCTGCCGGACGAACAGCAGGGCCTGCTCGCCGTTGAGATGGTGGCGGCCCGCCGTCCAGGT
Source organism: Nonomuraea sp. NPDC049695 (assembly GCF_040674955.1). NCBI lineage: Bacteria > Bacillati > Actinomycetota > Actinomycetes > Streptosporangiales > Streptosporangiaceae > Nonomuraea > Nonomuraea sp. NPDC049695. Next base: position 1,947 of record NZ_JBFANV010000167.1, read on the forward strand.
GGTGCCGCTGTTCGTGTCGCGCACGGTCTTGGCCACCTCGACGTCGACGCCGTCGACCGCGTCGACGGCCGCGGCGAACCCCTTGAAGTCGATCGCGGCGTAGTGGTCGACGCGGATGCCCGTGAGCGACTCGACGGTCTTGATCAGCAGGGCGGGCCCGCCCCAGGAGAAGGCGGCGTTGATCTTGGCGCGGCCCCGGCCGGGGATGGTCACCCAGGAGTCGCGGGGGATCGACACGACGGCGACGTGTTTCCGGTCTTCCGAGAGGTGGGCCAGCATGATCGTGTCGGTGCGCTGGGAGCCGGGCACCCAGAGCGCCGCCTTGGCGCCGTCTCCCGTGGTCTGGGCGTCGGCCCTGCGGTCGGTTCCCACGAGGAGCCACGTCTCGCCGTGGCCGGGCTTGGGCTGCGGGCGCTGCTTCTCCTCCGCTTGGGACGTGGGCAGCGCCGCGGGTAACCGTACGATGTCGCTGTCTAGGCTGGACTGGTAGATGAAGAGCCCGCCGGTGCCGAGCGCCCCCAGCAGCACCAGGGAGGCCAGGGATATCCACAGCAGACGACGGAAGCGGCGCATCCCCTCGATACCTCCCGAGATCGATTAGTGGACTTTATAACTAATTGCCGGGAAGCGCCTTTCCCTCGAGGTAGCCGAGCCAGCGCTTCTCGATCTCGCTGTAGCGCCCGCCGGTGATCGCGTCCAGCGCCGACAACTGGGTGACGTGCAGCGAGTGATAGCTCCATCGGGCGGGGTTGGGCGCGGTGGCCGGGGTCCGCGTGTAGTGGAGGAGGTCGTAGCTGGTCCGGTACGCCAGGTCATAGAGCGGCAGGATCCTGTCGAGGGTCTTGAGCCCCTGCTGGAACATCTCCTTCGCGGCCTTGTCACCCATGAGCTCGCCGACGTCGTGCACGCCGATCAGGGCGAACAGGTAGCCGTTGAGCACATGCGTCGGGGTCGGCGTCGGGTACTCCTCGAACCAGTCGAAGCGGCCCTCGAACCGGCGCAGCACGCCGCCGTCCTCCACGTTGGTCCGCAGGGGGCCGAGCGCCCGCAGCGCGGCGTCGCCGTAGCGGGACTCACGCGTCTTGTCGTACATCTTGGCCAGGAAGGCCGCCCCGATGCCCTGAGCCATGCCCGAGTACCAGCCGGCGCGCAGCTCGCCGGCGAGCCCGTCGCGGTAGGAGTAGTCGAAGGGCACGGGCCAGCCGCCCTTGGCGTCCTGGTGCTCGAGCAGCCAGCGGGCGACCGTCTCCGCCTTGGGCCGGTATTTCTCGTCGCCCGTGGCCACCCACTTGCTGTAATTCTCCATGCCGTATTGGACGACCTCGACCGGATACTGGAAGGTGCCGAAATCGTAGGTGCTGATCGGGATGCCGTCCGGCCCGATGGAGATGCGCCGCCACGTGGTGACGTCCACGCCGGCGAAGTGCAGCCAGGGTCCGCGCGGATCGTGCTTCTTGATGAGCGGGGTCTCGTCCTCGAAGTACTCGGCCCGTACGACGCCGTCGGCACCCGTGGAAACGGTCACTTCCAGTCGTTTCGCCAGCGCGTCGAGCGGGACGTAGAGCTCGTCGTCGACGCGCAGGCCTGGCACGGTCTCGTGGAGGAGCCCGACGGGCACCTGGGTCGCCGCGACCGCTGAGGGCGGTTTCCGCGCGCCGGAGGGCGCTGAGGAGGTGCAACCCATCAGGGTGCACAGGGCGATCACCAGGACGACGAACTTACGGAACACCGGCACCTTGATTACCGCCCTTAACGGATATTTCCAGAAATGGTAATGTCGGGCCTTCACTGATCATCGCCCAGGGGTCCCTGCCCACATGAACCATGATCGCGTCCATTGTGCCTATAACGGGATAGATGTCGACCCCGAAACTCAGGCGCTGACCCGGAACCGGCTGCACTGGCTCCTGGATCATCTCCCTCCGGGTCGCCTCCTCGACCTGGGCTGCTCCCAGGGGACCCTGTCCATCCTGGCCGCCCGCCGGGGCGACCAGGTGACGGGCGTCGACATAGAGGAGGAGGCCATCGTCTTCGCCACGCGGCTGGCCGCCGAGCTTCCCGCCGACGTGGCCGCCAGGCTGGCCTTCCTGCGGGGCGAGGGCGAACGCCTCGCCTTCCCCGACGGCTGCTTCGACTCGGCGGTCGCCGGAGAGCTGCTCGAGCACGTGGGTGACCCGGGGGCGGTCCTGACGGAGCTCCACCGGGTCCTGGCGCCCGGCGGGACGCTCCTGCTCTCCGTGCCCCACGGGCTGATGCCGCACCACGACCATCGCCGTACGTTCTACCGAGACGGCTTCCGCCGCCTGATCGACCCGCTGTTCGAGGTCCGCGAGCTGACAGTCCTGGACCGGCACATCGCCGCCGTGGCCGTACGGCGGGAGGAGCCGCGGGGTGTGCCCGCCTACCTGCTCAGCCCGGAGGAGGCGGACTTCCTCCAGCGCGAGGAGCACCTGGAGCAGCGGCTGCAGGGCCTCCGCGACAAGCTGGAGCGGGCCAACCGCCTCTACCGCGACGTCACCGCCGCCAACGCCGACCTCAAGACGCAGCTCGGTGAGAGCAGGACGGGACAAGACGTCCTCGACCAGCTGTCGGTGCTCCAGGACACCGTGCGCCGCCTGTCCTCGAGCATCGCGGACGGCGCGGCCACGGAACGGGACGAGCTCCACGACCAGCTCCGCACGCTGACGGAGGAGCGGGACCGGCTGCGCGCCGGCATCCGCGCCGCGGAGACCGAGATCGGCCTGCTCCGCGAGGCGGCCGACGCCGCCGAGGCGGAGCGGAACCGGCTCCTGGAGTCGATTCAGGGGCTGAGCTCCGGCCTGGAGACGGTCCGCGAGACGGCCGAGGCGGTGACCGCCCAGCGGGACGAGCTACGCGCCGTCGTCCGGGCACAGGCCGAGGACCTGCGGACGGCCGAGGCCGCGCACGGCGAGGCGCAGCGGGCGGCCGAGGCCGCCCACGGCGAGGCCCGGAGGGCGGCGGAGGCCGCGCACGCGGAGGATCTGCGGGTCCTGAACGAGCGCGTCGCCACGCTCGACGCGGAGCTCCAGAAGGACCGGGCGGCCCTGGCCAGGCTCCGTACGGTCTACAACGGCGAGCGGCACCGGCACGAGCTCACCCAGCAGCGCCTGGGCAAGCTCGTCACGGCCGAGTCCAAGCTGCGGCAGGAGAACGAGCGGCTGAGGGCCAAGCTGGAGACGGTCACCGGCCGGCTGGCGGACTACCGGGAGCAGGTCAACAGGATCCGCTCCTCGCGCGCCTGGCGCGTGCTCTCCGTCTACCGGAGGTTACGCCGCCCCGGTCAGCCCGACCCGGCGCAACCGGCCCCGAAGGCCCTCCCGGCGCGCTCCCCCGCCGCCCCGGCCCGTACGGCCGTCACGAGCCCGTCACCGTCGCCCGCCCCCGCGCCGGCGCCGGCGCCGCGGCCCGCCGCGGTCGCGCCGGTGCCGGTGGAGGAGTTCAGGATCGGGCTGCACGAGTGGATCGAACGGGCCAGGGCGGCCGAGGGCGACGAGGTGGTGCTGATGTTCTCCGGCACGACCTTCGTGCAGGAGGCCCGGGGCAACAGGCCCATCCGTCTCACCCGCGTCTACCTCGGCCGCGACTGCCCGGTCTTCTTCAACTACTACCGCTGGCGCGACACCGATCCGCTGCCGTCGCACCCCGATCCGCTGCTGTTCCAGAGCCCGATCGACATCACGCCCCGGCTGCTCGACGAGGTGCTGGGCGCCGACTTCGGCGGCAAGCGGAAGCTGCTGTTCGCCTCGTTCCCGCATGAGGCGATGGTGCGGACGCTGACCCACGCCGCCTCGCACGGCTGGGTGACGATCTACGACGCGCGTGACGACTGGGAGGAGTTCGCCAAGATCGGCATGGCGAAGTGGTACCACCCCGGTCACGAGCGTTACCTCGTCGCGCACGCCGACGTGGTCACCGCGGTCTCCGCGCCGCTGGCCAGGAAGATGGAGAAGCTGGGCGGCCGCAAGGTGAACGTCAACGCCAACGCCCTCGACCCGGCCTTCCCCGTCCCCTCGGCCCCGCGCCGGCCCGACGCCACCCGGATCGGCTACTTCGGGCATCTGACCGACAAGTGGTTCGACTGGGACCTGGTGATCCGCGCCGCCCGGACCTATCCGCACTACACCTTCGAGCTGGCCGGGCACCAGAACCCCGACCTGAAACTGCCGGAGAACGTGCGCCTGCTCGGACTGCTCGGCCATCGGGAGCTGGCCGAGCTCAGCGCCGAGTGGGCGCTGGCGCTGATCCCGTTCAAGAACGGCCCGCTGGCCGACGCGGTGGACCCGATCAAGGTCTACGAGTACCTCCATCTCGGCCTGCCGGTGCTGAGCACCTACTTCCCGCAGTGCGTGGACTATCCGGGCGTACGGGTCACCGAGTCGGCGGCGGAGTTCGTCACCGCCATCCCCCAGGTCGCGGGCTCGGCGCCCGACACCGAGGAGATCGGTTCCTGGCTCGCGAGCAACACCTGGGAGTGCCGGGTGGAGGCGTACTCGGAGCTGGCCGAGCAGGTCGTCCGGAAGGGCCGCGAGGACCTGCTGACGCTGCTGGAGTGCCGATGAAGGTGCTGTTCTGCTACCGCTACGGCGTGATCGGCGGGGTGTCCACCCAGCTGCTCAACCGGTACACCCACTTCTCGGCCGAGTACGAGATCGGCGTGCTCTACGAGGCCGACCACGGCATGGTCGCCCACTTCCCCCCGGGAGTGGCCCGGGTGACGGCCACCGACGAAGCCCGTGAGGCCGCCATCAGGGACGCGGCGCCGGACGTCGTCGTCGTGATCGACAGCCCCAGCTTCCTGTCGGCGTGGCAGCGCGCGGGCTCCCCCGGGTCCTTGATCCTCGAGGTGCACACGACCACGACCAACCTCTCCTACCTGGGAGACCTCTCGATCCGCCCCGACCACATCGTGACCGTGAGCGAGTACATGCGCGGGAAGCTGAGGGCGCTGGGGCTGTCACCGATCAGCGTGGTCCCCAACTGCCTGGACGAGCGCTGGCACGCCGAGACCGTCCCTCCCGCGCTGGGCTCCGCGCCGGTGGCCTGGATCGGCAAGCTTGACGGGCACAAGCGCTGGCGGGCCGCCGCCGACCTGCTGGACCGGATCGCGGCCGCGCGCCCCGGCGTCACGCCGCTGATCGTCGGCGGGTACACCGCACCGGCGAGCGAAGTGTCCGCGCTGACCACCAAGCTCGCCACCTCACCCGCCCTCGGCTCGGCCCGCTGGCTGCCGCGCCTCGACTACGACCGGATGCCCGCCCTCTACTCCGCCGTCGCGGCGAACGGCGGCCTCACCGTCTCGACGACGACCGACGAGTCGTTCGGCATGTCCATCGCCGAGGCGCTGGTGCGGGGGTGCCCGGCGATCGCGCCCGCGGTGGGCGCGCTCCCCGAGATCCTCCCGGCGGAGGCGCTCTACCCGCCGGGAGACTGGGCGGCGGCGGCGGACAAGGCGCTCCGGGCGCTGTCGGACCCCGGTTTCCGCACCGCCCTGCTGAGCACCGCCCAACTCGTCAAGGAGCGCACGCACACGGAGTACGCCCTGGCCGCCTTCGCGAATGTGCTTCAGCGCAGCGCGAAGTCGTCGAAGGTGGCCTGACCTGGCGCGGTCAGCACCAGGCCGAAGCTGACCCCCGCGGCGTCCCCCAGTTTGGGGGCCCAGGTGGCCTGCCGCCAGGCCGGCGCGGCGGGGAAGACGGGGCCGTCGGTCCAGTCTGACCACACCCCGTCGCCGGTCCTCTTGCTGAGCGTGAAGCGCACCGGCGCGGTCGAGGTGTACCAGACCGAGATGCGGCCCGGCTTGGGGGCGCACTCGCCGTCGTCCTGCTTGATCGCCAGCCTGAGCTGCCCCGGGTCTCCCCCGGTCACCTGGATCCGGCCGGCCCAGCGCCCGGTGTGCGCGCTCGCCACCCGGCCGAACGTGGCGGTCGGGGACCGCCCGTCCAGCTGCCAGCAGTCCGGGAGCCCCTCCTTGCCGAAGTAGTTCTCCAGCGAGGCGTTCATCACGATCGACGGGGGCTTGAGCGGCGGCACGGGCCGGACGTCTCCGCCGACGACGTCGCCGACGGTGCGGATGGCGACCTTCCGCCCCTTCAGCCAGTCGAGGAACTCGGTGAAGATCTTGGGCTTCACCCCCAGGGACCCGCAGTCGTCGCAGTAGTCGTGGAAGACGAGGATCGCCCACGCCTTGCGCTGCTCGGCCGCGATCACGTACTGCTGGATCTGGGGCAGCGTGGCGCTCGCACCGACCGCGAGCGGCGTGTTGAGGTTGTACGGGTCCGCCGGGGTGATCTGCTCCGCGGCCGCGCCCGCCCGGCCCCGGCCGCTGCTGTAGCCGCACTCCTTCACCACGGCCTCGGCCGCCGCGTTGACCTCGTGGAAGGGGTACGCGAACGATCTCGGTGTGAAGCCCATGGCCTCCAGCGCGGACCGATCGCCGCACACCTCCCTGCGCTGCTCGTCAGTGTGGAGGGTGGGGAGCCTGGCATGCGTGCGGGTGTGCCCGCCGATCTCGTGCCCCGCTTGGGACAACTCCGCCATCTGGGTCTGGTTGAGGTAGCCGGGGGCCTGGATGCGGGTGCTGAGGACGTAGAAGGTGCCCACCATGCCCCGCTTAGTGAGCTCCTGCGCCATCTTTTCCTGACGCACCAGACCGTCGTCGAAGGTGAGCGAGACCACGCCGCCACCATCCGCCGGCCCCGCGCCTGTCGCCCCGGCGCCCGTCGAACCGGCGTCCTGCGTCGCCTTGGCCCCCTGACCGCTGCAGCCGGCGGATAACACCGCCATGGCGATCGCCACACCCACCATCACCGCTCGTCGCATTTCCCTCTCCTCCCCGTTAAGGCGCATATTTTCCCATGAGCACCGATCCGGACGCATGTAGGAATCTGCGCTATGTGGACCTGGACCTTGCTGGGCGGCAAAGGCCCAGGGAGAGGCCGTGGAGGTCTAGAGCGCGCAATCCCGGGCAGTTCCCAGGTCTTTGACGGACTTTCGGGAGAATGCATGAGCGAGGCTGCGACCATGGCTCGCCGGGCTGCGGACAGCCCGGCCATGGAGAAGCTTGCGCGGGTCGGCCTGGTCTGCCGTGGCGTGCTGTACGGGCTGATCGGCGTGCTGGCGGTTCAGATCGCGCTGGGTCACGGCGGCCGGGAGGCGGACAAGAACGGGGCGATCGGCACGGTCGCCGACCTGCCGTTCGGGGCCGTGCTCCTGTGGGTCATGGCCGTCGGTTTCGCCGGGCTGACCCTGTGGCAGGCATCCGAAGCGATCTTCGGGCACGGCAAGGTCCTGGACCGGGTGGAGGCGGGCAGCCGGGTGGTGGTGTACGCGTTCGTGTGCACCGCGCTGCTGACCCTGCTGCTGGGCGGCAAGAGCCAGTCCGATGACAAGAGGTCTCACGACCTGACGGCGAAGCTGCTCGACCTGCCCGCAGGACAGCTGATCGTGGGCGCGATCGGGCTCGGCATCGTCGCGCTCGGCGCCTATTGGGTGTGGTACGGCTTCAAGAAGAAGTTCCGCAAGGAGCTACGGCCGATGCCGCCCAAGGCAGGCAAGGTGATGGACCGGCTCGGGCTCGCCGGGTATCTGGCGCGCGGGGTGATCGCCGGTCTGGCCGGGATCTTCGTGGTTCAGGCGGCCATCACGTTCGACCCTGACAAGGCCGGCGGCATCGACGCGACGCTCAGGGCGTTCGCGGACACCCCGGTGGGTCCGTGGCTGCTGGTGGTCGTGGCGCTCGGGCTGCTGCTGTTCGCGGGGTACTGCTTCGGAGAGGCGCGCTGGCGGCGTACATGAGACTCGACGACTGGTTCCTCTTCGGAGAGGCGCGCGGGCGGTGTACATGAGACTCGACGACTGGTTCCTCACCGCCGAGGAGCGCGGCAACGGCTCAAGCAAGCTGGCGCCCTGGACGGAGGGGAACCTGGTGCGGCCCCTCATCCACGGCTCGGCCTACTTCGGCGAGCTCAGCGCGTGCCTGGCCGCCCTCGGCAAGGACGACCTGCTGCTGTTCGCCGACTGGCGCGGCGACCCCGACGAACGGCTCACGCCGGACGGGCCGGGGGTGGCGGCCGCGATGGCGGGCGCGGCCGAGAGAGGCGCGCTGGTCAGGGGCCTCATCTGGCGCTCGCACCTGGACTTCCTGCGCTTCAGCTCGGCCGAGAACCGGCACCTCGGCGAGGACATCGAGGAAGCGGGCGGTCAGGCGCTGCTCGACACCCGGGTCCGGCGCGGCGGCGCGCACCACCAGAAGTTCGTCGTCCTGCGCCATGACCGCGATCCCGGCAGGGACGTGGCGTTCGTCGGCGGCATCGACCTGTGCCACAGCCGCCGCGACGACGCCGAGCATCTGGGCGATCCGCAGGCGGCGCCGATGCCCGACTCCTACGGCGAGCGGCCTCCGTGGCACGACGCCCAGGTGGCGATCAACGGCCCGGCCGTGGCCGAGGTGGAGAAGGTCTTCTGCGAGCGCTGGGAGGATCCGGCGCCCGAGACCCGCCAGCCGTTCAGGCGGCTGCGCGACCGCCTGTCCCGCATGGCCGACGTGCCGCCGCTGCCGAAGCCCGGCCCGCCGCCGCGGCCCGCCGGCCGGCATGCCGTGCAGCTGCTGACCACGTATCCGCACCTGCCCCGGGCCCTTCCGTTCGCGCCGGAGGGTGAGCGCAGCGTGGCCAGGGCGTACCACAAGGTGCTGGGGCGGGCGCGGTCGCTGGTCTACCTGGAGGACCAGTACCTCTGGTCCACGGAGGTGATCGAGCCGTTCGCCCGGGCGCTGGAGCGCGAGCCGGGGCTTCACATGATCATCGTGGTGCCGCGCCATCCCGACCAGGACGGCTGGCTGGCCGGACCGGCCAGCCTGATCGGCAGGGCGGAGGCGCTGTCCAGGCTGATGCGGGCCGGGGACGGGCGGGTCGCGATCTACGACCTGGAGAACCACCGGGGCACACCGGTGTACGTGCACGCCAAGGTCTGCGTGGTCGACGACGTGTGGGCGTCCGTCGGCTCCGACAACGTCAACCTGCGCTCGTGGACGTACGACTCCGAGCTGAGCTGCGCCGTGATCGACGAGGAGCCCGATCCGCGCCCGCCCGCCGGGGCCCGCAGGTTCGCCAGGGACCTCCGGCTGGAGCTCGCCGCCGAGCACCTGGACCGCGACCCCGGCGACGACCTGGCCGATCTGTGCGACCCCAAGGGGGCGTTTGAGGCGTTCGCCGAGTCGGCCGCGAGGCTGGAGGCCTGGCACCGCGGCGGCCGCCGTGGCCCGCGCCCGCCCGGCCGGCTGCGCCCGCACCCGCGTCCGGAGCTCGGCCGCATCCGCCGGGCGATGGCACTGCCGCTGTACCGGATGGTCGTCGACCCGGACGGGCGGCCGCCGCGGTTACGCCGATCGAAGGAGTTCTAGGGCCAACGCCGTTCAGTTAGGGCTGTGGTGGCGGCGTCAAGGGCTGGCCGGGATCATGTTGATGCTGATGGTGGCCTTGTAGGTGGTCCGGTCGAT
>NZ_JBFANV010000168.1:0-11108 GCF_040674955.1 Nonomuraea sp. NPDC049695
TGGCGGTCTCTGGGCCGTGGATGATGCGATGGACGGTGGAGCGTCCGACGCTGTACTCGGTGGCCAGGTCGGCCAGGGACACCTCGCCCTCGGCGTAGCGCCGGGCGGGTTCGGGCAGTTTGGGTTGCTTGTCCTTGAGCTTGCCGTTCTTCTTGGCCAGGGCCATGCCCTCGCGGTCGAAGCTGGCCGACCGCGGCTGGCTGCACAAACGGCCCGACGGGAAGTTCACCGTCCGCCCGTGACCGGCCCGCACGGACGGCAGGGCGTAACCAAGGTGCCACCGGCGGCTGTTGGAATTGTGTTCTGCTGCGCGGCCACCTGCGGTCGATACGGTTCAGGTGGCGGGCACTGCCGGCCGGGAGGATCGCGACCATCGTGCTGGCCGTGCTGCGGCACGATCAGCACCTGGCCGGCATGGCCGGCGGCAACGACGTCTCCGCCACCACCATCCGGCGCTGCGCGACGAGCTGATCACCTTGCCGGCCGCCAAGGCCCCACGGCTGGACCGCGTCCTGAAGACGATTGCCCGGCGGGACGGCGAACCGGCCGAACTACTCCGGCAAACACCACCGCCACAGCCTGCACGTCCTCGCTCTGACCGACGAACGGGGCCGGATGATGTGGATCTCCGCGGCTCGGCCCGGCCGCACTCACGACATCACCGCCGCCTGCCGTGACCGCATCCTGTCCCACCTACGCGCCGCCGATCTCGGCTTCCTCGGCCTGGACAACGACCCGGATGCCCCCGTCGTCGTCACCGGCTTCAAGGCCACCCGCGCCCGCAAGCTCACCACCAGCGAAAAGGAAGTGAACCGGGCGTTCGCCGCCTGCGTGCCCTGTTCGTCCTGACGAACCTCGAAGGAGCCCGCCGGCAGATGATCTACACCCGAGACCTCCGCCCAACACCAGCATGACCACCCCGAACGACCCTCACGCCACCACCCTGACCAGCTACTTCAAGAGGGCGCAGCTTCACTGAAGCTCGCAGCCACGGAGCGTCACGGAGTCCACGTAGGTTTCCGCAGCTCGATCGCCGGTTACCGAAAAGTCATATGCGGCGTACGGCTCCGTCCTGCCAGCGGTAGAGGTCGCGCAGCAGGGAAATCTCGGCGCCGTGATGGATCAGCTCCCTGTTGACGTGCAGGACGATGCCCTCCATGGGAAACCGCTCGGGACCCACCGTGGGCGGATTCTCCAGGTCAGCGTCCGAGAGCTCGCGGACCCCCGCGTTCCATCTCCCATACATCTCATCGAGCTGTTTTAGCGCCTCGTCAGCGGTCCCCGCGTAGGCGAATGTCTGGGAGTCGACATCCTGGCCGCCGAAGTGCCATCCGACCCGATAGCCCAGGCAGGAGACGATGATGTGCGCCAGCCGCCAGGCAATCGTGGTCACCGGCGCCGGCACCGGGCCAGGGGACGCAAAGTCCATCGCCCATTCCCCCGAACCTGCCAACACCGGTGCGGCCGACGTGCCACGTGGACGGATGCTCCAGCAGCCGCGCACCGGCTCCCAGAAGTACTCCTCATCGGTAAGACCGTCCAGCCGCGGCCGCAGATTCTTGTTCCAGTGCCGGTCCAGCTGGTCCGCGAGTCGCTCGCTTCTTGTCATTTCCGCACACTACAGACAACGGAGACCTGGCTGTGACCCTCGCGGACGCCGTCGCCTGGCGTGGGCCGCGAGAGCGTACCGCACCGGGAGATGACGCTGGGGGCTGATGCGCCCTTCGGGCCGCGCCGCCGCGAGCGGCTGTTTGACATTGACAACCCGGCCGGCTGGATTGGGTTCAATGATCCAAATGTGACAGCCTCGACCGATGACATGACGGATGATCAAGACCGCAGACTCCCGCCCGAGATCAGCATGAGTATCCCGAGCGAGCACCACGCCAGAGCCTCCGACCTGCATGTTCGAAGATGGCGAAGACTCACTGATCGCCGCAACGGCACACCTCCGTCGGGAAGGGCGGGGGCGTCGGGGATCTCGCCGAGCCGCCGCAGTCCTTCGGCAGGTGTTGAGGAGGTGATGGAGTAGCGGCCCAGGCCGTTGAGGTGGGCGTGGCCGAGCGGGGACAGCCGGGCGGCATCCTCGTCCTTGACCGGCACACCTTGGGGCGCGCAGCCGGTCGACCGCGACCGACAGGTGCTTGGAGTTCCACAGCGCGACCGCATGGACGACCAGCCCCAACGCGGCATGAGGGCATGACGAGCATCCGCGTTTCCGCAGGTCACGACCCATGCAGTCGGGGCCTGGACGGCTGTGACGCGGGCGGCGTACCCGCGATGCGCCTTGCGCTCGGCCCGATGCGGGCAGAGGTCTCTCGCCGAGACGGATGTAGTGGCCGAGGCTGGACAGGTGCTGATGGCGGGACTTGGCCCGCAGGGGTCCGGTCGGCGGCGAACGCGAGTCTTACCGACCCATAACCCGGTACCGCACTTCGCCAGGCATCGCCTGCGGCGCCGCATGCCTTGCAGCGTGGGGACGGCTCACGGCCCCGCGGCATGTTCGCGAGCGAACGGTCTTCGCATCGACTGTAAGACTGATCCGCCTTTGACCATTACCTGATGTAAGGGCCAAAGAAGGAGCCTATGTGCTGAATGATGAGGAGTTCGCCGCTTTATTCGATGCGTACCGCCCCCGGGTGTACGCGTACGCGGTGAGCAGATGTGGTCGCCGGCTGGCCGAGGAGGTGGTCAGCGAGACGTTCGTGGTCGTGTGGCGACGGCGGGACGTCATCCCGGCCAAGGCGCCCTTGCCCTGGCTGCTGGGTGTGGCGCACAACGTGATCCGCGAGCTCTATCGCGACGAGCTCCGGCAGGCGGCGCTGGACGAGGCGCTGCGCGTCTGGACCGAGGAACTGGAGAGGGACGTGGCCGACCAGGTAGCCGAACGGGCCACTGCGATGAAGGCCCTGTCCACGTTGAGCGACGCGGACAAAGAAGTGCTGACCTTGGTCGCGTGGCACGGGCTGACCTCGGCGCAGGCGGCCGCGGTGGTGGGAAGTTCGCGATCGGCGTTCTTCGTCCGGCTGCATCGGGCCCGCCGACGACTGGAGGCCGCCATGAACAGCGTGACGGCAGCCGGTCCTCGGCCCGCATTCGTCCCGGAGGAGGAGAAGTGAAGCGGAAGAACGCGCTCGATCTGCTGGCGGCGGCCCGGCCCGCCGACCTCGACCTGCCGGGGTCGTTCCCGGCGATGGAGGAGTTGCCCACGCCGGTGCGGCGGGGCCGCGCACGGTGGGTCGGGGCAGTCGCCGCGTCGCTGGCCACGGCGTCCGTGATCGGGGTGCTGGCCTTCCCCCGCCTGCTCGACCCCGCCGTCTCCACGGGGCAGGTGGCTACCGGTCCCGCCGGGAACGCGCTGGACACGGCGGCCCGCAACGCGGCCGCGCAGCGGCAGACGCCCGGGCGGTTCTGGTACACCGAGGGCCTGATCCTGGGTGAGGAGATCATCGGTGTGCCGGGCAACCGGTACCGGATCAAGACCCGGGTCCAGACTGGCCGATGGGCCCCGCGCGACCCGGCGGAGCTCACCGTGTTGTCCGAACGCGGCATGCCCACCGTGCCGGCGTCCGGACAAGAGGAGCAGGCGTGGCGGCGAGCAGGAAAGCCCAAATTGTGCGGGAACGACACCGACTGCCGGAACGACACGGCTCCGCTCGGACGCACGAGGTTCATGTTCATGCCCAGCACCTGGCCCTACAGAGATGACGGGATCACGCTTCCCGCCGCTGAGCTGCTCGATCTGCCCAAGGAGCCGGACGCGCTGCGAGAACGCCTGCTGGCGTTCTGGCCCGCCTACAGCAAGACCATGAAGGACTGGCCGTCACCGCCCGCAGGGAGCTCGCTGCCCACGAAGGACTCCTGGCTCCTCGACATCTCCCTGGGCCTGCTCCAGCACGCCCCGATCTCAGCGGGCACCCGCGGGGCCCTCTACCGGATGGTGGCGAACCTGCCTGGTACCCGCGCCCTCGGCCGCATCCCCGACGCCGAAGGACGCCTGGGGATCGGCATCGGATGGATCCAGGCTGTGGGGGACGGGCAGAGCGAGCGGCAACTCATCGTGGAGGAATCCAGCGGTCAGGTGCTCGCGTTCCAGAACGTCGTCGTGAAGCCCTGGTCACAGGACCCGGCGGGCAGCGAAGGGACCGCGACCGCGGGCCTGCCCGCGGGAAGCGTCGTCCACGCACTCGTCTACCAGCGAGCCGCCTGGACCGACACTCCCGCCCGCCTTCCCAAGGGGTGCCATGCCCCCACTCCGACCTACCGGAAGGACTGCGTCGGCTGAGGCCCCGACATCTGTTCGGCGGTCAACCCCTTGGACCTGCAGGGTGGTGCGCGACTCCGGCACGTTATCCGGTACATCGCTCCCGACGGCGCGCGGCGGCCGGCATGAGCGCCGCGCCGAAGATCGCCGCGTTGCGCGGCTGAGGCGTCAGCCTCGCCGCGGCCGCCGACGCCTTCCTCGCTACGGCGCGCACGGCCAATCCGAACACCCACCGCGCCTACGCCTCGGCCATCGACCGCGTCATCGGCCCCGGACTCCCACCTCTGCCCCCAGGGGAAAAGTAACCGGCGGGTAGCTTTTGGGTAGTCAGATGATCCCGTTTCCCTGTCGTCATCGCCTCGTTGGGCTGAATGAGTGATCCCGCGATTGACGAGGAAGGGGCGGGCGTGCGGCAGGAGTGGTCGCCGGAGGAGGTGGTCGAGTGCCGGACCCTCGTGGACGGCGATTGGGCCTTGGTGGCGAACAAGACGGGGGCGACTCGGCTCGGCTTCTGTCTGATGCTGAAGTTCTTCGAGCTGGAGGGCCGATTCCCGGAGTTCGTTGAGGAGATCCCACAGCCTGCGGTCGACTACGTCGCGGAGCTGGTGAAGGTGTCGGCCGCGGAGTTCGCGAAGTACGACCTGGCCAGCCGGGCGGTGAAGCACCACCGCAAGCAGATCCGCGAGGCTCTGGGGTTCCGGCCGTCGACCCGGGCTGATGAGGAACGGCTGATCGCGTGGCTGGCGGACGAGGTGTGCCCGGTCGAGTTGGTGGAGGACCGGCTGCGCGAGGCCCTGCTGGTGCAGTGCCGGGAGGACCGGATCGAGCCGCCGGGCCGTATCGACCGCATCGTGAACGCGGCGCAGACGCGGTCGGAGAAGGCGTTCTGCACGCGGACGATCGAGCGGCTGGGCGAGGTGCGCGCGGGGCGGCTGCTGGCGCTGGTGGCCGAGGACAACGAGGCCGGGGCCGCGCTGCTGGCGTCGCTGAAGCGCGACCCGGGGGCGGTGGGGCTGGACTCGCTGCTGGCGGAGATCAACAAGCTGAACGACGTCCGCAAGCTCGGTTTGCCCGACGGGCTGTTCGCGGACTGCTCGGAGAAGCTGCTGGCCGCCTGGCGGGCACGGGCGATCAAGATGTACCCCTCCGACTTCAGGGAGACGAATGAGGATGCGCGGATCACGCTGCTGGCCGCGCTGTGTGCGTCCCGGCAGGCAGAGGTCACCGACGCGCTGGTGGACCTGCTGATCGCCCTGGTGCAGAAGATCAACGCGCGGGCCGAGCGGCGGGTGGAGAAGCAGCTGACCGCGGAGCTGAAGAAGGTCCGCGGCAAGGAAGGCATCCTGTTCAAGCTCGCGGACGCCGCGATCGGCAAGCCCGATGAGGTCGTGCGTACGGCCCTGTACCCGGTGGTGGGTGAGAAGACGCTGCGCGATCTGGTCGCCGAGGCGAAGGCGAACGACAAGGTCTTCAAGGCCAAGGTCCGCACCACCTTGCGCGCCTCCTACAGCAGCTACTACCGGCAGATGCTGCCGCCACTGCTGAAGACGCTGGGCTTCAAGTGCAACAACACCGCCTATCGGCCGGTGATGGACGCGCTCGCGCTGCTGGAGAAGTACGCCGAGGTCGACGGCAAGACGCGCTTCTACGACGCCGGCGACGAGGTGCCCATGGACGGCGTGGTCCGCAAGGACTGGCGCGAGGCGGTCGTCGACGACAAGGGGAAGATCGAGCGCATCCCGTGCGAGCTGTGCGTGCTGGTCGCCCTGCGGGACGCGATCCGCCGCCGGGAGATCTACACCGAGGGCGCCCTGCGCTGGCGCAACCCGGAGGACGACCTGCCCGGCGACTTCGAGACCACCCGCACCGTGCACTACGCCGCGATCCGCCAGCCGATGGACCCGCAGGAGTTCATCGCCGACCTCAAGCGGCGGATGACCGCCGGCCTGGACCGGCTGTCGGCGGCCCTGGCGGACGGCAGCGCGGACGGGGTGAAGGTCACCACCCGGCACGGCGACCCATGGATCATGGTGCCGAAGCTGGAGCCGCTGGCCGAGCCCACCGGCCTGCAAGCCTTGAAGGAGGAGGTGATCCGCCGCTGGGGGTGCTCGATCTCATTGACGTGCTGAAGAACGCCGACTTCCTGACCGGCTTCACCGACGAGTTCTTCTCGGTTGCCTCCTACGAGCGCATCGACCGGGCGACCCTCCAGCGCCGCCTGCTGCTCGCGCTGTTCGCGCTGGGCACGAACATGGGCATCCGCGCGATCGTCGCCACCGGCGAGCACGGCGAGACCGAGGCCGCCCTGCGGCACATCCGCCGGCACTTCATCACCGTCGACAACCTCCGCGCCGCGGTGACCAAGCTGGTCAACGCCACCTTCACCGCCCGCGACACCGCCTGGTGGGGCCAGGGCACCGCATGCGCCTCGGACTCGAAGAAGTTCGGCTCCTGGTCGAGCAACTTCATGACCGAGTACCACGCCCGCTACGGCGGCAACGGCGTGATGATCTACTGGCACGTCGAGCGGAAGAATGTCTGCATCTACTCCCAGCTGAAGTCATGCTCGTCGTCCGAGGTCGCGGCGATGATCGAGGGCCTGCTGCGGCACTGCACGGACGCCGAGATCGAGTCCAACTACGTCGGCACCCACGGCTCCTCGGTGGTCGGTTTCGCCTTCACCGAGCTGCTGAACTTCCGCCTGCTCCCTCGGTTGAAGAACATCGGCAGCATCCGGCTGTACCGCCCCGACGACGACCCGCCCGGCTGGCCGGCCCTGGGCGGCTCGCTGATCCGCTCGATCAATTGGGACCTGATCGCCCAGCAGTACGACCAGATGGTCAAGTACGCCACCGCCTTGCGCCTGGGGACCGCGGAGGCCGAGCAGGTGCTTCGCCGCTTCACCCGCGGCGGACCCAAGCACCCCACCTACCAGGCCCTGGAAGAACTCGGCCGGGCCGTGCGCACCATTTTCGCCTGCGACTACCTGGCCAGCCCCGACCTGCGCCGCGAGATCCACAGCGGCCTTCAGGTGGTGGAGAACTGGAACAGCGCGAACACCGTCATCCACTACGGCAAGGACGGTGCGCTGACCGGCGCCGACAAGGAACACGCCGAGACGTCCATGCTCGCCCTGCACCTGCTCCAGTCCGCTCTGGTGCACGTCAACACCCTGCTGCTGCAACAGGTCCTGGCCGAGCCGGAGTGGGCGGGCAGGCTCACCGCAGAGGACCGGCGGGCTCTGACCGCCCTGTTCTGGTCGAACATTAACCCGTACGGCACGTTCCGTCTGGACATGGACAAACGTCTGGAGCTGCCGCTGTCCGCTGTGGTTCCCGGCCCGCGCCGGGCGGCCGAGCACGCCGCCCGTCCAGCGGGCGTGTCGTGAGGGACCTGGCGCCGCCCTGGGGCGGTCGGCCCCGGCGGGGCGGGGGCGAGGAGGAAGGGGCAGCGTGGCGCATTCCTCCCGGTGCGTCACTGCCGGTGGGCGGCACGCTGCCGCTTCGCTTCCTCGATGGTCTCCTCGCGGATCGTCCGGAAGAAGGGGAAGAGCAGCAGCGCGCACGCCAGGGCGCCCAGGGCGAAGACCAGCCGGGGCCCAACGAGCTGCGACAGCACACCGGCCAGCGCGGCACCCAGGGGCATGCCGCCCCAGCCGATGAGGCGGCTGGCGCTGCTCACCCGGCCGAGCAGCGCGTCGGGGATCAGCTGCTGGCGCAGCGTGACCACCGTGACGTTCCACAGCCCGCTGCCGACGCCTCCCAGGAACGTCACCGCCGCGACACTCCACACCTGTGCCGTCAGCGCTGGCACCGCGAGCATGACGATTCCCGTGACCACGTCGATGGCGAGGAGATTGCGCGTGCCCAGCACCCTGCGGACCCGGCCGGCGGTCAGCGAGCCCAGCACGCCGCCGAGGGCGAGCGTGGTCAGCAACAGCCCGTATCCCGTGCCGCTCAGACCCATGGGTCCGGGCGTCACGGCGTACAGCACCAGGACCGCGCTCCACGCACTCCAGGTCGCTGCCATCACGCAGACCATGATCGCAAGATTCCACAGCACCGACTGCCGCCGCAGGTAGTGCAAGCCTTCGGCGAGTTCATCCCGCAGCCGGGGCCGCGCGGCCGTCGCTGTCTCCTCCCGGCGTTCCCCGTCCGCCTCGGTGCGGTCGCGGGGGTCGTAGGAGCTGCGCAGGAGCAGGAGCACCGCTCCGGCCGCCACAAGGTAGAGGCCCGCCATGCTCAGCGTGGCGGTGATGGCGCCGATGGCGACGAGCAAGCCGCCCAGCGGCGGGCCGACGAACTCGTTCAGTGAGGAACGGGCGCTCTCCAGCCGAGCGTTGGCGCCGTCGAGCCGGTCCTGCGGCACCATCACGGGCAGGACAGAGGTCGTGGTCAGATCCGCCACGAGTTCGGCCGTGCCGAGCAGGAAGGCCACGACGTACAGGAGGGGAAGCGGCGCCACGTCTCCCGCCAGGGCGAGCGCCAACAGGACCAGGGCCACCGCTCGCAGCACATGCGCCCGCAGGATCAGGCGGCTGCGCTCTGCCCGGTCGATGAGTATGCCGATAGCCAGCGTGCACAGCACGTACGGCAGCGTCTGCGCCCACATCACCCCGGCCACCAGCCCCGGCGACGAGGTGAGGTCGAGAGCCGTCAGCGGCAGGACGATGACCACAAGACCGTCCGCCAGGCTGCTGAGGCCATAGGAGGCCCACAGCCCGGCGAAGTCCCGCCGTGCAGCGGGCTGAAGTACCGGTGCTCATCCATGGCCTCTCTCGGGCTTGCTCGGACCGCTCGCGGAGGCGAGCCTGGCGTCGTCGGCACGGGGACGGCCGTCCCCGGCGTGTCTGGGACGGCCGTCCGGAGGTCTCGGCGCGACGCCGTCAACACAGGAGGGCACACGTGGCCCGGGTGAACGTAGCACGAAGATCCGGCGGTCGGAAAGCTCCATCTCCAGGCTGTCCATCTTGTGCAGGATGGCTTCCGGGTCGCCGTAGAAGTCATGGACTTCCGGCGTCCAGGAATAGGACACGCAACCGAGTGCGGCTTCGGTTTGTTCTATCTGCGACACAGCATGCGCTGTCGTGGTCACTGCTGATTCCAATCATCGGGTACCGGGTCTGTACGGGGTCACTGGCTCTGTCTCAGATTCGGTGGTGACGGAGAGCTAGGCCAAGAGAATGCGGTGGCGGAGCAGCGTGAAGCCAGCCCGGCCGTGCATCTGGCGCATGATGCGTTTGGTCTTGGTGTTCACGCCTTCGGTGCCGCCGTTGTGGAAGGGCAGGCTGATGGCCGCGCGGACGGCTTCGCGGTCCTGGTCGAGGCCGCGGATGAAGGCGTGTAGATGAGGGAGGTTGGCGGCGCGGGCGGTGGTGATCCACGCGTCGAGCTGGTCGGCGTTGTCCTCGCGTGGCCGGAGCAGGTCGGCGAAGCTGCGGACGAGTTCGGCCAGGTCGATCATCTCGGGGCAGGTGGTGGTGAGGTCGTCGAGCAGGCGCCTGTGCTCGTCTTTGAGGTTGTCGGGCTGGGTGAGCAGGAGCCGGGCGAGGCGGCGGGGTGAGATGGGCAGGCGGTCGGCTTCGACGCGGCCTTGGGTGATGTAGCGGTAGAGCAGGTTGAAGCTGCCCGGGTAGCCGAGGGCTTTGATCTCGTTGAACAGGTGCAAGACGGGGACGGCAGGGTCTTCGGCGCGGCGGCGCCGCAGGTGGTCGCGGTAGGGATCGACGAGGGTGGGCCGGTACTGCGGAGCGCGTTGCAGGCGCATTGGTTCGGGCACGCGGGCGTAGCGTTTGACGGTGTTCAGTCCCAGATTCAGTCGGCGGGCGCATTCAAGCAGACCGACGCCCTTGCTGAGCAGGTCGTGGATCTGCTGCCAGCGCTCACGGGTGGTCTGCGCGCGTTTGCTGTCCTTGATCGGTGGTCCGGCCTTGGCCCAGCAGGCGCTGTGCCTGGCGACTTCCTTCGTGACGGCCTCGCCGAAGTTGTGCCACAGGTGCCAGCGGTCGGCGACCTGGATGGCGTCAGGAAGTGCGCGGCGGATCGCTTCGGCGTAGGCGCCAGAGCCGTCCCGGCACACGATCTGCACCCCGGGATGGGCGCGCAGCCAGGCTTCCAGGACGTCGGCGGTGCGGCCGGGCAGGACGTCGATGCGCTCGCGGGTCTCGGCGTCAATCAGCACGGTGGCATAGCGGTGACGTCGGCGCAGCGCGAAGTCGTCCACGCCCAGCACGCGGGGGATCCGCGGCGGGGGCAAGGGCAGACGCAACAGCAGGCGCAGGGCGGTATGCCGCGATAAGTGCACGGCCAGCGCGGATAACGCTCTCTTGCCGGCGCGTCCGGCCAGCTCACGAACCACAGCGCCGATTTGGGAGGTCAGGCGAGAGGTGCGGCGTTGGTAGCGTTCCAGCACCTCGGGCACCTGCTCCCGGAAGGTCTGACAGCAACCGCGGGTCGGACAGACCAGGCGGCGGACCCGCACCACCACCAGCACCCGGCGGGCGTCGATCGGGACATCGGCCACACAGCGCTGGTGATAGCCGTGAACCCGCGCCGTCTCGGCCCCGCAGCCTGGACAGGCGACCGAGCCGTCGGGGGTTCGCGCACGTACCCGAATCTGCTCGCCCTCGTCCGCCACGTCTTCTACGACCAGCGGCGATAACCCCGAAAACACCGTACGCACAAGATCGTCCACACCGAGTACAACTTAGCGTGACGTTACGGCACCTTCCGTCACCACCGAATATGCGACAGAGCCGAGTCGGCCTGGAGCGCGGTCTCGGGATTACTCCCGGTCCGTTTCTCCAGACCGCTCGCCGAACCCGCCGTGCGCCTCTCAACGCAAC
>NZ_JBFANV010000169.1:0-11023 GCF_040674955.1 Nonomuraea sp. NPDC049695
CCGGCACGCCTGGCGTTCGTCTGAGGAATGTGCGTCGACTCGCTTTGCTGACCCTTCTGCTCGCCGCCGGCTGCTACTACGCGGTCAAGGCCAACCCCCACCCTCAGGTTCTCGCCACGCTGGCCGCCATCGGCAGTCGGTTCGACGTCGCGTCCCTCGGGGAGATCCAGGCGGTACTCGCCGCCGGTGGCGAGGCGGCCGGGCTGGCCTACACCACCACGATCAAGAAGGCCGCCGACATCCGGTCCGCTTACGAACTGGGAGTGCGGGTCTTCACCGCCGACTCACCGAACGAGATCGACAAGATCGCCGCCGCCGCGCCGGGCGCATGGGTGTTCGTGCGCATCGCCGTCGACAACGCCGGCGCGGCCGCGCCCTTCGGCACCAAGTTCGGCTGTGATCCGACCCTCGCCGCTGACCTGCTGCGCAGAATCGCCCGCGCCGGGCTGATGCCGGCCGGCATCAGCTGCCACGTCGGATCCCAGCAGACCGACGTCTACGCCTGGGACGAACCGATCAGAGCCGCCGCCGTCATCTACCACCAACTGGCCAACGAACTGCCCACCCGCTTCGTGCTGAATCTGGGCGGCGGCCTACCCGCGACCTACACCCAGCCGGTACCACCGATCGGGCAGTACGCCGCGGCCATCGCCACCAGCCTGACCAAGCACTTCGGCAGCACCTGGCCCCAGCTCGTCTTGGAACCCGGCCGCGCGATCGCCGCCTCGTCTGGCCAGCTCGACTGCGAGGTCGTCCAGGTGACCGAACGCCGCGGCGAGCGGTGGGTCTACCTGGACGTCGGCCGGTACGGCGGTCTGGCCGAGGTCGAAGGCGAGGCGATCAAGTATCCGCTGCACGCTCCGCACGTCAGCGGCCCGGTCGGTCCGGTCATCCTCGCGGGCCCCACCGCAGACGGTGACGACGTCATCTACCAAAAGCACCGCCCAGACCTCCCCCTGGCCCTGCGTGCCGGCGACTTGGTCCGGCTGGGCTGCACCGGCGCCTACACCGCCAGCTACGCCTCGGTCGCCTTCAACGGCATCGAACCGCTGAGTACCTGCGTGACGGATTCCGACCTGCCCCTGCTGAGCGCCTCATGAACGGGCCGAGCGTCGTCGGAGCCTTTCAGGGCCGCCATGTGCACGCCGACCTCTACGGCATCGACCCCCAGCTTCTGGACGATGCCGATCGGCTGAAGAGCCTGCTGGAGAACGCTCTCGTCGAGGCCAACGCCACCGTCCTCCAGACGATGACCCACCGGTTCACCCCCCAGGGGGTGACGGTGCTCGCACTGCTTGCGGAGTCGCATGCCTCTCTCCACACCTACCCCGAGCATGATCCACTCGAAGGCGGTGCCTGCTTCGCGGACTTCTTCACCTGCGGACCCAGCGCCGACCCCGAGCAGGTGCTCCGCCTGCTGAGCCGCGGCCTTCAGCCCCGCAGACAGCACATCAGCATCGTCGATCGAGGCCTGCCCGTTCCCCTCGCCCGGCCATGGCACGCCCAGTTCAGCCCTCTCGGAAAGGCATCCGCATGACCACGACGCCGCTCGCGACGACGACCTCGTCGGTGACAGAGGTCCTGGCCTCCGGCCTGACCCGCAGGTGGGAAATCGACCCCCTGTTTGCGGCCCGAACCACCTACCAGCAGATGCTCATCGGCCGTACCGCGCAGGGCGTCACCCTGTTCTGCGGCGACGACGACAGCAACATGGAACGCCAGAGCGCCGAGCTGTCCCAGCTCACCTACCACGAGGCGCTCATCGTGCCGCCGCTGGCCCTGGCCAGCCAGCTGTTCCGAGTCCTGATCATCGGTTCCAGCGAAGGCGTGGCGACCCAGATCGCCCTGCAGGCCGGCGCCGCCCACGTCGACCACGTGGACATCGACCTGGAGTGCGTCGAGGCCTGCGCCGAGCATCTGCCGTACGGCTACAGCCCCGCCGACGTGCAGGCCGCGCTCGCCAAGACCGGCCGCGCCCACCTGCATGCCCAGGACGGCCACCGCTTCGTCCAGGAGCGCCTGGTCGACGGCACCCGCTACGACGTCATCGTCATCGACCTGCCCGACGAGTCTCCCGGCAGCGACGCCCAGCACAACCGCCTCTACGCCGTCGACTTCCTGATGTCCTGCAAGGACCTGCTCGCCCCGGGCGGCGTCGTCAGCACCCAGGCCGGATGCCCCACCTTGTGGCGGCAGAAGACCCTGCGGACCTCGCTCGACCGCTTCAAGACGCTGTTCCCCAGCGTGTTGTGCTTCAGCTCCTGGGAACACGAGTGGGCGTTCGTCACCAGCTCGCCCGACGCCTCGCGCTCGCTGCCCGCCGAGCTTCAGCAGCGGCTGCCTCATCTCGCCTACCAGCCCCGGACCATGGACGCGGCCAGCGTCGCCAGCGCTGTGGTCCTGCCGTACCACGTGGCCAACCAGGACGTGCGGCCGTGGGCATCGGCATGATCCGGAACGGGCGGCCGAACATGGCGCTGGCCGCCCGGATCGCCGCCGCTCGCCAGGCAGCCGAGGACCGGACCGCGGCGCCCGAAGAAGCACCTGGCGAAGCGCCCTTTACCTACTCTGAAACCTCTGAGGAAACCGGCTCCTCCCCCGTGTCCGCTTCGCCGACCAGTCAGCCAAGCCACGTCACGGTGGATCACATCCCAGCCGCCAGTCCCTCATAAGGAAAGTCGTACATATTTACGTACGACTTTCGTATGCTGTCCGCATGACCAAGCAGCTCGAGGTACGCACCACCACCGATGCGCGCACCGACTTGCCCAGCATCGTGGCCCGCATGCACGAGGACGGCCTGTACGCCGAGCCCGTCCTGCTCGGGCCGCATCGCAGGCCGCAAGCCGTGATCATCAGTATCGAGCTCTACAAGGCGCTCGCTGACGCGATCGACGCCATCCAGTCGGCGCCGGCGATCCGGCAGCGGCTGCAAGCGACCGCCGCGGCTGGCGGGCCCGTGACCACCACGCTCGGCCATCTGGCCGACCAGGTGGGCGCCGATCTCGGCGACTGAGCATCCGGCGGGCAGCGCGCCAGCTGCACTGCCCGCCTTCGACACACGGTGCCCAGATGCCTCCACGCGATCGTCCGCTCCCGATCAGCTACAGTCCCGGGGTCCGGGAGGACATCCTGGACTTGCCAACCAAAGAGCACCGCAGCCTCGCCATCCTGCTCATCCGCGACCTGGTCCGCGGCCGCGAGCGCGGTGAGGAGCTCGGCGTCTTCGACGAAGAATTGAAAGGCTGCCGCAAGGTCTACTTCAGCTCCGCTGCCGAAGTCCGATCGGGTCGCGGCTACCGATGGCGCATCGTCTACCGTGAGCGGCCTCCGTCCGGCCGCTTGAACGAACCGACGATCCACATCATCGCCGTTGGCCCCCGCGCTCACCAGCAGGTTTACGACACCGCGATCGCCCGCCTCGTGGCGGAGCGAGTACCAGAGGTGGAGAGACGGCAGCGGATCGCCGAAGCGGCGGCTCGGCGCACCAGCACAGCCCCCGCCGGCCCCGGGGAGCGTGAGGCGCGATCAGAACAGACGCCCGCGCGGCCCCCGGCCGAGCGGGCACGTCAGCTCCGGCGACGCGCCTGACCTACAAGGGGCTTCACGCGATCGCTTCTCCGTACGGCTCGCCGCTGCAGGAGGAACTCGCCTGCCCCCGTCCTCAAACTGCATGTCGCGGGGCCCCGGCAGATCCCGCGGCCGGGGCCAGCGACTCCACGGGAAGCGTGTCACGCTGAGCAGGTACGGCGGTGCTCACGAGAACCGCGTCCAGGTCTCCGACCCGCTCCTTGATGATTGTCAACGTCGTGATCTCCTTGCCGTCGACCAGCAGCGTGTGCGACTCGCAGGTCACCACGTCCTGGCTGCCGCACTTGGCGAAGACGACGTCGATAGTCTGCACGGCGTGGCGATGCTGCGCGTCGCGACGCTCAAGAACGGCGTTCAGCGCCTGCTGAACGCGATCGCCATAGCGGAGGAAGGTCGGGTTGACGTCGAAGAACGCGGCGAGCCGATGCAGGACTGCCGGTGAGGGAGTACGGCTGCCCGACTCGATGAAGCTGATGTAGCTGTCGGACAGGCCGACCGCTTTGGCCAGTTGAGCCTGGGAGAGCTTCCGCGCTTTGCGGAGGCGCTTGGTGCGGTCACCGACCGTCTCGGGTTGCGGCATTGGACCTCTTAGTTGACGAGTGGCATCTGGACGGGACCTCACCCACCAAGCGGCCAGGAAAGGGCGGCTACCGGCGGTCATCGCGTGGCGGCGGCGACCTTGACCTTCGCCTGGGTGCGCGGAGCAGCCTCGGAGCGCGCCTGAACCTTGGCAGAGCTCTTGGTGGGCTTCCCGCCGGTGCTTGAGCGCAGCGCGGCCGCCGCGGCTCGTCGCTTGGCGGGCTGACGCGATTCTTCCTCTGCCCAGGACGCGCCGGCCTTGGCTGTCTTCTCCAGCCATTGCACCGCCTGACGTACCTTGGCCAGACCTGCGCCGGCGCCGCCGAGCACCTTGCTAAGCGCCCAGGCGTCCGCAGCGATCCGGCGGGTGGCCAGGTCAGCGACCGTCTTGAGCGCGCGCTGGGAACGCGGATCGGCCAGGACTTTCGCGCGATGAGGACCGAGTTGCCGCTCGACGGCGACGCCGAGTCCGCGCGTGGTCTCAAAGGTGCCTTCGATTCGCTTCCACTCCGGCCGGTCGCCGAGGGCAGCGGCGTGCTCGCGCACACCTGCCACGGCCTGGGCCACATCCTGGCGCTGCTGCCAGACCGCCCCGAGTTGCTCGGCCGGCACGCCGTGCCGGAACTCTCCCAGCGAGAGGTCGAGCTTGTTGCCGAAGCTGAGCTCCATCCCGAGCTGTTGCTTCAACAGGGCGAATCCGAGGCGGATCTCGGCGAAGTCGACGGAGACTTGGGGGGCGATCAGGTCCTGTGCTGCCGCTTCCAGCCCCTGGTAGGCGCCGTCTAGGGCGACATCCGGGGAGTCGATCACAGGCATGGGCCATTCCTCTCTTCGTTGGGAACCGAAGCCCTCACGCGGGAGCGAAACCGGAGGGCTCGAGGGATAAGGACTGCTCCGCCCCCACCACCACGTTGACCCGATGCATGTCCTTGTCCGGATCGCTCATGCACCGCCACAACGGACCGTCAGGGGCGCGGACCTCGCGCAGGGTCGGGTCGAGATGGTCACGGTGCCACGTGCTCGGCCCCGTCCAGCCTCCCGCTTCGGGATCGGTCTGCTCCTGCCAGGCCAGCCACAGGGCATGCAGCCGCGCCAGCACTTCGTCGTGCTCCCACCAGCGCAGGCACCAGGGCGCGGTCGGGCTCGGCTCACGCACATAGGTGGGGACGAGCAGGTCGTCGACCCACTGCCGCAGGAGGTCGAGCTCCAGGGCGAAGCTCTCGCCAGCCAGGAACAGGATGAAGGTCGGAGCGGTGCTCTCTTCATCGCCTTCCCCGGGGGGAGCCTCATCTTCGGTCCACTCCTGGTCCGGAGGGGACAGCTCGTCGGTCATCTGGACATCTCCTTTCGATGGCATAGCGGGCTACGTTCGGGAACGCGATGGGGGACGGCGCGCAGAGCGGCCGCGCTGGCGGCGCTTGCGCACGGCACGGCGGGTGACCTCGCGTTCGGCGCGTTTGGTCGCCGCGCGGAGCCGGTCGGCATATGGCTCGCTCATCCACGGCCGCAGGCGGATCACCGTGGCGCGGATGCCGGTGAGCAGCAACAGGGCCGTGCCCTTCGGGAGCGCGCGGACGTCAGCCGCGCTGAAGATGCGCTCCTTGCGGGAGGAGGTGGAGACGCTGCGGCCTTGGCGGCTGTGCGAAACGCTGGTCTCCTTGACCCGGTGCTCGCCGATGAGCCGGGAGACCTTCTCGGCGAAGTCGGCGTCGTCGAGGCCGGCACCGAGAACCTTGACCGTGGCGGCACCCCACAGGGCGTCCATGCCGGCTTGCCCCCAGACCCGGGCGCCCTGCTGGTAGCTCTGCAGGATGGTGATGATCGGGATGCCCAGCGACCCAAGAAAGCTGTACAGGTCGGGCAGGTCTTCGATGGGCGCGATGTTGGCGGCCTCGTCGAGGATCGGCAGCAGCGGGGGGTCGTTGCGTCCCCCGGCCTGTTCGGCCGAGGCGATGGCGGCCTGCAGGACGGCGTCGGCGAAAGCGGCCACCAGCGGAGCTGCGCCACCGCGGCCCTTCTTGCTGAACAGGTACAGGGTGTCGGTGCCGGTGACAAACTCCTCGGGATCGAACTGCGGCTTGTCGGGGTCGGGGGTGATCCACGTGCTGATGGCCGGGTCGAGCAGGCAGGCCACCGTCTGCGCGGCGGTGTCGTAGACGCCGCCGCGGGTCTCGGCGGGAAGGCGGCTGGTCGATTGGAGCTGGCTGGCCAGTCCGACGGCGCCCGCGTGGCGCAGCGCCTCCACCGGGGTGGGGTCGGCCGGGTTGGCCAGCCATGCCAGGACGTCGTGGATGGTGCCTCCACCGGCGGCTGCGGCGTGAAAGACCGAGCACAAGAGGTTGCCTGCGGCCAAGGCCCAGTAGTTGCCGCGGTCGGCGGCGGAGAAGCCGCACGCGATGAAGTGGCCGGCCAGGCGGCGGGCGCCTTCGACGGTGACCGCCTCGGCGAGCAGATCCCACCACCACTCCTGCGGGAAGTGGCCGATCTGCTGGGGATCGAACACCCACAGGCGTCCGCGGGCGCCGCGCGGCGCCCATGTGGTGGTGTAGGCGTCCACTTTCCGGCTGGTGATCATCACGGCGCCGGGGGCCCGGATCGCCGGTGGCGCGACGAGGGCGGTGGTCTTGCCCGAGCGAGGAGCCATCAGCGCCAGGGAGACGTCTTCCCAGGAACTGCGTAACTCCACGCCGTTGTGCTCGCCGAGCAGCATGCCCGTCTGATCCGGTGGGATGGTCTTCGCCTTCGACAACGACGGGCGCAGGCGGCGGGCCGCCTTGGCTGCGCCGCGGGGGGTGAACGTGCCCAGGTCACGCAGCCCGGCCAGTCCGGGAGTGCGGGAGAACCATCGGTAGCCGGCGGCGGCCGCGGGAACGGCCAGCGTCGTGGTGATGCCAGCGGTGCCGGCGATGCCGCCCCAGACGGCCAGGGGTGAGACCCCGGGCCACACTCCTTCGGTGCCCTCGTCGGCCAGCCGCAGGAGCAGCGTCAGGTTGAACGGCGGCGGCCGCCAGCCCGCGCCGGCCAGCAGCGCGCCGAGCGTGCCGCCGAGCCAGACCACCGCGCCCAGCACGCCGGCGGCCGCGACGAGCGCCAGGATCAGCCAGGGGGCGATGTCGGCCGGATCGTGGCCCCGTTCTCCCCCGCTCATCGTGAACTCCCGGACCCGGGCTGGTGGGCGGGCGTGCTGGCCGGGCCCGGCGGACGGCTGTGGCGGCGGGCGTTCACGAGCGGCGCCGCATCGCCGCGTCGGTGTCGAACAGGTCGCGCTCGGCCGTGGTCAGTTGCAGCCGGGTGGGGATGCCGACCCGCTGCCCGATCTTGATCAGCGCCTTTCCCCGTCCGGGGTGCATCGCGGCGACGTCGAGGCCGGAAGCCGTCGGCGAGGCCCAGGAGGAGACGATGGCGATCTCGCTGGCGGTGAGGGGCCGTTGCGCCGACACGCGTTCCAGTTCGCTCACCGGCATCGCCAGCAAGATCGCGATGTCGCAGCGCTCCATGAGGCCGCGTGCCTTGGCCCGGTCCTCTTCCGTCGGTAGCGCTTCCAGATCGGCCAGCCCGTGCGTGGCCATGATGACGATCTCGCCCTTGGCCCGGTTCAACCGGATGATGGCGTCGATGGCGGCGACCATGCCCGGCCCGGCGCGCAGCGCCCGCCACAGCTCGTCCAGCGGCAGGACCACCTGACCGGGAAGCAGGCCGAACGCGCGGGCGGTGTCGATCGCGGCGTAGCTGTAGGCCCAGGTGGCCAGCAGCCCGGCGGCCACGACATGATCTCCAGCGGTGAGGATCGGGGACAGGTCGATGGCCAGCGCGGGCTGGGACAGATCCACCGGGGTGGTGGTGCGCCGATCGAACAGGCCCGCCAGAGGCCCGTCGCACAGGTTCTCCAGGGCGGCGATCACCGGCCGGACCGCCGCGAGGTAGCTGGCCTCGTCCCGGGTGATCAGCCGGTCGCGCAGTGACTGCGGACTTTCGCGCAGGACCTGGATGACGTCGGGGATGGTGGGGTCGACGCCGGCTGGCTGCGCGGCGGTGGCCAGGCCGACGGCGGTGTTGATCGCGGTGCTCTCCTCGGCGCCGGGGCGGCGGGTCAAGCCGTACGGCGTGGCCAGCAGCGCGTGCAGGAGCTCGCCGCGCCGGCCGTTGATCTCGGCCAGCATCAGGTCGCGCTGCTCGGCCGGCAAGCTGAACAGGTGGCGGCCGAGCGGCCCGGAGTCCAGCGGGTTGATGGCGTCCAGGCCGCGGCCAATGCGGATGACCTGCCCGCCGAGCGCGCGCACCAGGCCGGTGTACTCGCCCTTAACATCTCCCGGCACCACGAGCTTGCAGCCGAAGGCGACCAAGCCCAGGCATAAGCGCTTGGCGATGGCGCTCTTGCCTGCGCCGGGCTGCCCCTGGATCCAGACCGACGGGTTGGTGGTCAGCCTGCCCACCCAGCCAGGAGGGTCGACGCACACGAGCTCGTTGGCGAGCAAGTCAGGTCCGATCGGCACACCCTCCGCGGGCAGACTTCCCGCCTGCACGAAGGGAAACAAGCCCGCCACCTGAACGGTGGTGCCGAGATAGATCGAGCCGGGCTCGATGTGCGCGGCGCGGCCGCGCCGCCAGCCGCGCCGCGGCGCCACCCGCTCCGGCGTCAGCTTCGGGCTGGCGGGGGTGCGCGGGCGGCGCGCCCGCCAGCGGTCAGCGGTCACCGGGATACACCCCGCACGGTAGCCCGGCGGCGAAGGCGCTCGCCTGTCCGCCGTAGGCCAGACGCAGCTGGAGCCGGGCGTGCCCGGCCGCCTGTTCGACCTCGCGGCGCGCCTGGGCGAGCTCGGCCCGGGTCGGTGCCGTCGTCGTCACATACAGGCTCCACTGGACCAGGCCCGCGCCATAGGCCTCCTCGATCGCGGCGCGGGCGGCACGGTTGGCGTCGGCCCGGTCGCGGGCGGTGGGGTCGCGGCGGGTGCGCCGCTTGTACTCCTCGCGCACCGAGGCGGCGTTGACCTCTTGCTCCAGCAGGGCGCCGGCGACGTCGCGGGGCAGGGTGCGGTAGGTCAGGGTGAGACGGCGCCGGTATCGGCCGGGGCTGAGCAGGCTGAGCAGCACGTCGTGGGAGACGCGCTGGCGGGGAGCTTCCAGCAGCACCCATGACATCGAGTAGGCGCCGTCGTGCTGGTAATGGTCGTAGCGGTCACGGGCGTGCTCGGGGCGGGCATCAGCCCAGCGCAGCTTGTCCCAGCCGGCCGCGACGGGTTCGGCGTCCAGGTCGTAGGCGGTGCGGATGATGCGGATCAAGTCGGTGGCGCTGGCGCGGCGCAGGATCTCGGCCCCGGCCGCCGAGACTGCCAGGCTGCCCAGGCTGCGCAGCACCTCGGCGACCGCCTGCGGCACCGCGCGCGGTGCGTTCGCCCCCAGCGACGGGTCGCAGGTCAGCGACAGCCGGGCGCGCACTTGCGCCGAGGCTCGTGGTGCCATCGCGGTCAGCTCGCCGATGACCTGCTGGGCTAGCGCCGGTGCGGTCGCCGAAAGCCGTCCTTGGACGTGGTCGGCGAGCTGGGTGCCGGGCTCGGGCACCAGCTCGATCGTCACCGCCGCGTGCTGAATCGAGGTGTCGTCGGCCAGGCTGGCCAGCAGGTGACTCCAGCTGCCGACCTGGCGGTTGATCGTCGCGGGGTCGGCCAGCAGCGCCCCAGCCGGGGACAGCAGCAGCGTCGCCGTCATGTGCCCGGAGCGCTGATTCCACACCACGCCGATCCGGCCGCGGCCCGGATCCTCGACATCCAGCAGCCGGGTGGGGGCCAGCACGCCCGGAAGATCCCACCGCTCCGGCATCGGCGTGACCATCTGACCCAGCACGATCGTCTGGGTGCGCCAATCCGCCCAGCGCCAGCGCACCCAGGCCAGCCCGGCGTCCAGTACCAACACCCCGCCGCGGCGCGCGACCGCGAGCACCGCTACGAGGAGACCGGCCGGCGCGAGGAGCACAGCGACCTGCACCCCGAACACGAGACCGGCCAGCAGCGGGACCAGCACCGCCGTCAGCAGCATGACGGTCTGCCGGGTGTCGAGCGAGCCCATGCCCAGGCTGCGCGAGCGGCGCCAGCCGCCATAGGTGTGCAGATCAGTGGTGCTGCTCATCGGCGCTGATCACCCGTAGTTTCGATCGATGATGCTGGCCTTGTCCTCGCCCGTTGCGCCGTCCCGCTCCGCGCGCTCGAGCGGATGCGTGGCCACCCCCACCTCGGCCTGCTCACCCGCCTGCCCCGGCGCGGCGACATGCCCGGCGGCCACGTGCCCGGCGTGCTGGACTCCTTCCAGCGCCACGCCCGCAGCGGCTCCGATCGGACCGGCCGCCCCCGCCGCGGCGCTTCCCGCGCCCGCGGCGCCGCTCGCTGTGCCACCGGCTCCAGCCGCGCCCGCGCTCGTGCCCGCTCCGCCGGCGGCCGCGCCCATCTGCCCCGCCGTCCCGGGCGCGCCTGCCGCTTCTGCCCCGGCCTGACCGGCTACGGCCTCACCTCCGGGCACGCTCTGCGCCACGCCCGGGCCGCCGGAGGTCGCGGCGGCGGGCGCTTCGGGCGCGGTACCCGAACCCGTCTGCGGGTTCGGCGCGGGCTGCTCGGTGTTTTGCTGGCTCGTCTGCGAGCTATGTTCCATACGCTTCTCCTGATCGACCACGGACGTGGGCGCCGCTCCGGATCCGCCGCCTCCTCCGCCGGACTCGTCCCCGCCACCTAGCCGCGAGCCGGCCATCCAGGCGGCTTGACTCAGCCACGAGCCCGCTCCGCTGCCGGCCGCGGCTCGCCGCCGCGCCCGATCTGCTCGAGCGCGTGGTGGAAGATGCGCGGCTCGGGCTTGCGCATGCCGACCT